>NZ_JAVIJB010000002.1:0-397343 GCF_033977165.1 Mesorhizobium captivum | reverse complement strand
GCCTGGAGTGGCTGATGGCGATGCCAATCTCGATCAGCCAGACGGTGAGCAAGGTGAAGTCGTTGCGGCCGCCATCGCCCCAAGGCGGACCATTGTCTGTGGCGATGCGCCACGGCAGGCCATAGCGACGGAAGGCGGCAATCAGCCGGGCTTTTACGGTCTCGGTGGTCTGGTCGGCGCAGGCCGACAGCGCGATCGAGAAGCGCGAATGGTCGTCGAGCACGGTAAGCGGATGCAGCCGGCCGGCGCGCAAGGCAACGTGGCCCTTGAAATCCATCTGCCACAGGTGGTTGGGGGCGGCATGCTCGAAGCGAATGAAAGGCTGGGCTCCGCCGCCCAAAGCCCCCAGCTCGATACCGTTGCGGCGCAGGATGCCGGTGACCGTCGAGGCCGCCGGCGTGCCGATGCCTTCGCGGGCGAGCACCCGCGCGATCTTGCGTCCACCCCAGGCTGGATGCGCCACACGCACCGAAACGGCTGCTGCTTCCACCTCCGGCGCACTGCGAGCCGGGCTCGACAGCGGTCGCCGAGACTGTTCCGCCAAGCCCGCCGCGCCTTCCATCCGATAGCGCGAAAGCAACTTGTGGCCACAGGTCCGGCCAATGCCGAAGCGCCGGCACAGCGCGCTCACATTGGCGCCAGGCGCCAGCGCCAATCTCACGAACTCTTCTTTCTGGCTCATCACGCTTCTGGCCTCGAATGGCATCCCGAACCCCCTCGCGCAAAACGCGCAAAACTGTTCGCGATGTCCTCGCACACCTGTTCGCGATGTCCCCGGTCCAAACACCCTTGTGGGAGAAGGTGTCGCCGAAGGCGACGGATGAGGGGTGCTCCAGCTTGGCGTTAGCCCCGCTCAAGCCTCTCCAAACACCCGCTTGAAGATCGTGTCGACATGCTTGGTGTGGTAGCCGAGGTCGAATTTCTCGCGGATTTCGGCCTCGGGCAGTGCGGCTGTCACCTCCTTGTCGGCAAGAAGTTCCTCAAGGAAATCAGCGCCTTGTTCCCATACCTTCATGGCGTTGCGCTGAACCAGGCGGTAGGCGTCCTCGCGTGACACGCCGGCTTGCGTCAGCGCCAGCAGCACGCGCTGCGAATGCACCAGGCCGCGGAACTTGTTCATGTTCTTCAACATGTTGTCGGGATAGACGAGCAGCTTGTCGATGACGCCGGTGAGCCGCGACAGCGCGAAGTCGAGCGTCACGGTCGCATCCGGGCCGATCATGCGCTCGACGGAGGAGTGCGAGATGTCGCGCTCGTGCCAGAGCGCGACATCCTCCATGGCCGGCATGGCGTAGGAACGCACCATGCGGGCAAGGCCTGTGAGGTTTTCGGTCAGCACCGGGTTGCGCTTGTGCGGCATCGCCGACGAGCCCTTTTGTCCCGGCGAGAAATACTCTTCTGCTTCCAGCACCTCGGTGCGCTGCAAATGGCGGATCTCGATGGCGAGGCGTTCGACCGACGAGGCGATCACGCCGAGCGTGGCGAAGAACATGGCGTGGCGGTCGCGCGGGATGACCTGCGTCGACACGGGCTCCGGCTTTAGCCCGAGCTTCTTTGCCACATGCTCTTCGACATAGGGATCGATGTTGGCGAAGGTGCCTACGGCGCCCGAGATGGCGCAGGTGGCGATGTCTTCCCTTGCATGCACCAGCCGCTCGCGGCAGCGCGAGAACTCGGCATAGGCCTGCGCCAGCTTGACGCCGAAGGTCGTCGGCTCGGCGTGGATGCCGTGGCTGCGGCCGATGGTGACGGTGTCTTTGTGCTCGAAGGCGCGGCGTTTCAGGGCGCCAAGCAGCGCGTCGATGTCGGCAAGCAGGATGTCGCTGGCGCGCGTCAATTGCACTGCAAGGCAGGTATCGAGAACGTCGGACGAGGTCATGCCCTGATGGATGAAGCGGGCATCCGGGCCGACGAATTCCGCAAGATGGGTGAGGAAAGCAATCACGTCGTGCTTGGTGACGCGCTCGATCTCGTCGATCTTGTCGACGTCGAATTTGGCGGTGCCGCCCTTTTCCCAGATGGTTTTCGCCGCTTCCTTCGGGATGACACCGAGCTCGGCCAGCGCGTCGCAGGCATGCGCCTCAATCTCGAACCAGATGCGGAAGCGGGTTTCGGGCGACCAGATGGCGACCATTTCCGGCCGGGAATAGCGAGGGATCATCGTTTCCAAGTCCTGCCTGGGAGAAGCTTTGGCCGCGTCCTAACAGAGGCGGGCCAAATGCTCAACGCCGCTGGCGCGCGAACCAGATGCTGGCCACGGCAAGGGCGAGGAAGCCGAGCGGAAAATAGAGCCGCACACCCAGGACGACGAACTGATAGAGCGCTGTCAGCGCCGTGAACACGAGTTCGAATGCCCAGGTCAGCGTGAAGACCGGCGCGTGCCACTCGGCGTAATAGGAACGGTATTGCAGCGCGAAAAGGCCGCCGGTGAAGCCAAGCGTGGTGGCAAGCAGGCATACGAAGGCGGCGGCAAGCGCGGTTTGCCAGTGCCGGCCGCGCGATACCAGCCTGGCAAGCGTCAGCCCGACTGGAAAGGCAAGCGCGCCGCCGATGAAATACAGAAACACAACGAGGCGGATCCTGTCCGACGTCTCCCAGCTATAGAACAGCAGGTTGCGGAACGCGCTTGCGCCCATCGCCATGCCCCAGAGCAAGGCGCCAACGACAGCCGTGCCCGCCGAGGGCAGAGCATCGCGCAGGCGGTTTCCGAGGCGCAACGAGCATGGCTGCAGCGGCGTCATGGGCAGCCGACCATGTCGCACGGCGAATGGCCGTTCAGGTTGCGTGTCGCTGGCGATGCAGTCTGTCTCATTGGCGTCATGCCTATCACGCCATGGTGAACAAGACGTGCCGCTCGATGCATCCAATCCGGCGCTCGTTTGTTATTGTCGGCCGTCTCACGTCGAGGGGGGCGCGGCCATCCAACGGAGGACCAGCATGACCACCGACATCAGCAAGATACGCGAGCACATGGAAGTGATCGGCGCCGATGGCGTTCATATCGGCACCGTCGACAAGGTCGATGGGCAGCGCATCAAGCTGACCAAGGCCGACAGCGGCATGGGAAGGCACAGAGGCCATCACCACTACATTCCGCTCAGCCTGGTCGCGGAAATCGACGAGAAAAAAGTCTGGCTGTCGGCGAATTCGGATGTCGCGGTGACGTTCGAGGAAGAGAAGTCCGACCCAACCTGATCCCAATGATCGTCAGCGAGACGACCAGACCGGAAACAGATCGCCGTCGGCGGGCGTCGCCGCGTGGACGCCGCGGCTGATGGCACGCGCCATGGTGGCTCCGGCGGCCGCATAAAGATCGATCGCTGCGTCGGCGCTGAGCTCGATGCCGCTCCTGCCGGTCGCCAGCGCGAAGACCAGATCGCCGTCGGCGGGCGTATGGGTCGGCCAGATGGCGCGTACGAAGCCGTCATGCGCCGAAATCGCCAGCCGTTTGGCGGCAGCCTTGGTCAGAACGGCATCGGTGGCGATGACAGCAATCGTTGTGCTGCCGCTTTCCGCCCGTGTCCCGACACGCCGGTCGCGGTATTTCAAAAGGATTTTTTTGGCATCTTCCGGCATCGGGTCGGGATAGCCCAGGCCGCCGAATTCGTCGTCGATCTCGAAGGGAGCGGCCCAGAAATGCCGGCTGCGCCCGACCGTCACCGAACCGGTCGGGTTGACGGCGGCGAGCGCGCCGATGGTGACGCCGCTGTCGAGCACCGTCGAGGCCGAGCCCAGCCCGCCCTTCAGTCCGGAGGTCAGCGCGCCGGTGCCGGCCCCGACCGTGCCGATTGGGAAGTCGGCCGTTGCCGCCTGAACCGCCGCGTAGCCGAGTTCGCGATAGGGCGGATAACGGCCCCAGTCCTTGTCGCCGCCATTACGCAGGTCGAACAGGATCGCCGCCGGCACGATCGGGACGCGAAAACCGCCGACCTCGACGCCGATGTTTTTCTCCCGCAACGCTGCCTGCACGCCGGAAGCGGCATCGAGCCCGAAGGCCGAACCGCCGGACAGCACGACGGCGTGAATGGCTTCGATGGAATTCTGCGGCTCGAGCAGATCGGTCTCGCGCGTGCCGGGCGCGCCGCCTAGCACCTGGACGCCGGCCACCGCCGGCTCGTCGCAGAGCACCACCGTCACGCCCGATTTCAGCCTGGCGTCGTCCGCATTGCCGACGCTGAGGCCGGCGACATCGGTGATCAGGTTACGGGGTCCGGTGCGGAACATCACTTTTCCTCCAGCGGCACGAAACGGGAGCCGTCGAAGCGGAAGGCGCGGAACGGGTTCTGGCTGAGATCGCCCTTTTCGTCGAAGCGGATGGTGCCGATCGCGGTTGCGAAATCATGCCCGGTCAGGGCCTCGGCGAGCGATTTGCCGGAGCTCTCCGCATCGGCCGTTGCCGCTTTCGCCGCCTCTACCGCGGCATAGGCCGGCAAGGTATAGCCGTCCGTCACGATCTTCCTTTCGCCAAAGGCCTGCACGACCTTGGGGTCTGCGATTTCCGCCCATTCCGGCAATGCGATCATCAGCGTGCCGTCCGCGTAGGGAACGTCGTCGGTCGGCGTCCGCAATGTCTCGCCGCCGGCGAAGGTGATGCCGACATCGAGCTGCGCGGCGTCGCGCCCCATGATGGCAATGTCGTCGCCGTCGCCGCCGGCAAATACCTTGGTCGCGCCTGCCTTCTTCAAACGGCCGATGAGCCCGATCTGGTTGTCGAGCTGCGGCCGGAAGGTGTCGACGAAGACCGGCTTCAGCGCCGCCTGTTCGGCGGCCGTGCGGAAGGTCTCGGCGATCTCGCGGCCATAAATGGTACCGTCGTCGACAATGGCGAACAAGTCGTTCTGCCAGAGCCGGGTGAGGATCGTGGCCACGGCATTGCGTTCATCGTCGCCGCGCGGCCCGAGCCGGTAGACCGGCCAGCCGGTCTTGGCGCGCCTGTCGGTCAGGCTTTCGGTGCGCACGCCGATCGCGATGACGGGAATATTGGCGTCCTTCAGGATCGGCAACGCCGCCTCGATCGCTTCGGTGCAGAGAAAGCCCACAACGACACTGACTTTGGCGTCCACGAATTGCCTTGCGGCCGCCGCGCCGCCGTCGGCGGTGCAGGCGTCGTCGACGGTCTTGACCGCGATGCCTTGGGCCTCCGCCGCCAGCCCGCTTCCTGCCTCGATCTGCTTGCCGAGGATCGCCGACGGCCCGGAGAGCGGCGCGGCGACGCCGACCAACATATCGGCATTGGCGCTCGCGGCCAGCGACAGCCAGAACAGCGCGGCTAATGTCGTCGTGATATGGCGCATTCGGGCGAAGAGGTTCCCCTATGCCGGAGTTACAGTCCGGCACTATTCCAGCAAAGACCTAAAGGCTGGCTAATCCCGGCGCAACACGCGAATTTCAGGATTTGGGTCAAGCACTTCGCCCCTGCTTGGCAGCTTGTGGCGTGCAATATGTGGCCATATATAACGGACTTGGTTTTGACAGGTGGAATCATCGGGTGCTGAAGATCAATGACATCGGGCCACAGCACTATCGCGATGCGATGGCGCATTTTGCCGGCCATGTGCATGTGGTGACCACGGACGGCCCGGCGGGCAAACGTGGCGCAACGGTGATTGCCGCCTGCTCGGTCTCCGACACGCCGCCCACCGTGCTTGTCTGCCTCAACCGCGAAAATCCGAAGAATGAACCGTTCATCAGGAATGGCAACTTTGCGCTGAACACGCTCGCCTCGGACCAGGAGGCGATCTCTGTGGGCTTTTCCGGCATCACCGGCCTGCCGCCCGAAGAACGCTTTGCGCTCGGCGAATGGGACGTGATCTCGACAGGCGCGCCGACACTGAAAGGCGCGCTCGCCGTGTTCGATTGCCAGATCGTCGATGCCAAGGATTTGGCCACCCACCGTGTGCTTTTTGGCAAGGTGACAGGCCTGCGCATCGGCGATAATTTGCGGCCGCTGATCTACCACAACCGCGGCTACCACGTTCTGTGAAACGGGTGCGCGGGATCCACGGAGACAAAATGACCGTGCCGCGGCCCGCGCCGAAGTCGATCGACGAGACGCTCGATCTCCTGACCGGCGCGGATTATGTCGCGGATCGCTCGCTGGCGACGGTGCTGTTCCTGTCGCTGCGCATGAAGCGGCCGCTGTTCCTCGAAGGCGAGGCGGGCGTCGGCAAGACCGAGATCGCCAAGGTGCTGGCCGATGCGCTCGGCCGCCGGCTGATCCGGTTGCAGTGTTATGAGGGGCTCGACATCTCCTCCGCCGTCTACGAGTGGAACTACGCCGCCCAGATGATCGAGATCCGCATGGAGGAGGCGGCTGGCAAGGTCGTGCGCTCCGACATGGAGCGCAACGTCTTTTCCGAAAAATACCTGATCCGCCGCCCGGTGCTCGATGCGCTGACCGGTAAGGCAGGGGCGGCGCCGGTGTTCCTGATCGACGAGCTCGACCGTACCGACGAGGCCTTCGAGGCGTTCCTGCTCGAGATATTGTCGGACTTCCAGGTCACCGTCCCGGAACTCGGCACGATCAAGGCGGAAGAGCCGCCGATCGTCATCATCACCACCAACCGCACGCGCGAGATCCACGACGCGTTGAAGCGGCGCTGCCTCTATCACTGGGTCGACTATCCGAACGCCGAGCGCGAGCTGGAGATCGTGCGGCGCAAGGTGCCGCAGGCGAATAGGAGGCTGTCGGCCGAGGTGGTGTCCTTCATCCAGAAGCTGCGCCAGGTCGAGCTGTTCAAGGCGCCGGGCGTCGCCGAAACCATCGACTGGGCCGGCGCGCTCACCGAGCTCGACAAGGTGGCGCTCGATCCGGAAACCGTATCCGACACGATCGGCGTGCTGCTGAAATACCAGGACGACATTGCCCGCATCGAACAGGGCGAAGGCCGGCGTATCCTCAATGAGGTCAAGGCCGAGCTTTCAGCCGCGGAGTAGGCGCGATGCCATCGCCGCGCCCGGAACCCAGAGAGGCGCTTGCTGACGGGCATATCGCCGACAACATCGTCTATTTTGCGCGGGCGCTGCGCAAGGCCGGCATGCGCGTCGGGCCGGCCTCGGTCAAGGACGCCATCGAGGCTGTGCTTGCCGCCGGCATCGGCTCGCGCGACGATTTCTATTGGACGCTGCATGCGGTGCTGGTCTCGCGGCACGAGGATCATCCGGTTTTCGACGAAGCCTTCCGCCTGTTCTGGAAGTCGCACGAATTGATCGAGAAGCTGCTGGCGATGTTTTCGCCGGTCGCGCCGGACGATCGTGAAAAGCAAAAGCCCCGCGCTGCCGAAAACCGCGTCAGCCAGGCGATGTTCGAAGGCCACCACAAGAAACAACCGGTGCGGGAAGTGCCGGAGATCGAGGTCGATGCGCGTTTCACCTTCTCTGGTAACGAGGTGCTGAGGGCCAAGGATTTTGCGCAGATGGATGCGGCCGAACTGGCCGAGGCCAAAACGGCGATCACGGCCTTGCGGCTGCCCTTCGATCTGGTGCGCACGCGCCGCTTCAAGGCTGATGCACAGGGGCGCCGCATCGATCCGCGCGCCATGATGCGCTCGGCCGCGCGCACCGGCGGCACTCTGATCCTGCCGAAATTCCGCTCGCCGCGCGAAGTGCATCCGCCGCTGGTCGTGCTTGCCGACATTTCCGGCTCGATGAGCCAGTACACGCGCATCTTCCTCCACTTCCTCCACGCGCTGACGGAAAAGCGCCGGCGCGTGCACGCCTTCGTATTCGGCACGCGGCTGACGAACCTCTCCCGCCAGATGCGCCATCGCGATCCCGACGAGGCGCTGGCCGAATGCTCGGCAGCTGTGAAGGACTGGTCGGGCGGCACCCGCATCGGTGATGCGGTCGCCGAATTCAATCGGCGGTGGTCGCGCCGCGTGCTGGGGCAGGGCGCTGTGGTGCTGCTGATCACCGATGGGCTGGAGCGCGACGATGTCAGCGGCCTGTCGGAGGAGATGGAACGGCTGCACAAATCGTGCCGGCGGCTGATCTGGCTCAATCCGCTTTTGCGTTTCGACGGGTTCGAGGCGCGCGCCCGCGGCGTGAAGGCGATGCTGCCGCATGTCGACGAGTTCCGCGCGGTGCACAATCTCGATGCGCTGGCCGATCTTTGCGCTTCGCTCGACCGGCGGCCGGCGGTTTTTGTCGACCCGCGCCGCTGGCTGCAAACTGGCGAGAAGCATGCCGCGTAGCCATATGTTCGTGGGGAAAACATGCGTTTCCCCTGAAAAACAGACTTTGTGAGAAGCGACGATGGACGAGAGCATTTATCTCGATGAGGCCCGCGATCCCCTGATCATCGCGGAAGGCTGGATGAAGGACGGCAAGGATGTCGCCATCGCGACCGTGGTCGAGACCTGGGGTTCGGCGCCACGCCCGGTCGGCAGCCATCTGGTCATCGACGCCGAGGGGAATTTCCACGGCTCTGTTTCCGGCGGCTGCGTCGAAGGCGCGGTGGTGACCGAGGCGGTCGATGTCATCGACAGCGGCAAGGCCAGGATGCTGGAGTTCGGCGTTGCCGACGAAACGGCATGGCAGGTGGGCTTGTCCTGCGGCGGCCGCATCAAGGTCTATGTCGAACGGCTGGGCTGATCATTTATGGACCCGTACGTTCTCAAGACACTCAACGAGGAACGCCGCGCTCGCCGCGCGGCGGTGCTGGTCACCGATCTCGGTGACGGCCGCGACCGTATCGTGCGCGAGGGCGACCATGTTGCGGGCGATCTCGGGGCGGCAATCGCTAGGGCGTTCCGCACCGGCAATTCGGAATCTGTCGAGGCGGAAGGGCGGACCTTCTTCCTCAACGCGCATTTGCCGCGCCCGCGCCTGGTGGTGATAGGCGCCGTGCATATCAGCCAGGCGTTGGCGCCGATGGCCAGGATCGCCGGCTATCCGGTCGAGATCGTCGACCCGCGCACGGCCTTCGCCACGCCGGAGCGCTTTCCCGATGTGGCGCTGCATGCCGAATGGCCGGAAGATGTGCTGAAGCGCCAGCCGCTCGACAGCTACACCGCTCTCGCCGCCGTCACCCACGATCCGAAGATCGACGATTTCGCGCTGAAGGCAGCGCTCGATGCCAAGTGCTTCTATATCGGTGCGCTGGGCAGCAGGAAGACCCATGCCAAGCGGGTCGAGCGACTGCTGGCACTCGGCGCCAGCGCCGACCAGATCGCCCGCATCCACGCGCCGATTGGTCTCGACATCGGCGCCGCGAGCCCGGCCGAGATCGCCGTCGCCGTCCTTGCGCAGGCCATCCACGCGTTCCGCTCGCGCGGCCTCGAAGCGAAAGGCGCCGTGGCGTGAAATTCGGTCCGGTTCCGATCGATGAGGCCGAAGGCGCGGTGCTGGCGCATGCGACTACCGCCGGCGAGCGGCGGTTCCGCAAGGCGCATCGGCTAAGCGGCGAGGATATCGCCGCGCTGAAGGCGACCGGTATCGGCGAAGTCGTCGTGGCCGTTCTGGCTCCCGAAGATCTTGGCGAGGATGCCGCGGCCGAACAGATCGCCTTGAGCATGACGCATCGCAACGTCGAGACGAAGCCCGCCGCAACAGGACGCGTCAACCTGCACGCCGAAACCGCAGGCATCTTCACTGTCAGCGTGGAAATGATCGACGCCATCAATGCCATCGATCCGTCCATCACCATCGCGACGCTGGCGCAGCACGCGCCGGTCGAGCAGGGCCAGATGGTGGCGACGGTTAAGATCATCCCCTTTGCCGTCGCCGCAAGCCTGGTGGACGCGGTGGTGAATATCTGCACCCGCGGGGAGATATTTGCCGTCAACGCCTACCGGCCGGTCAACATCGGCGTCATCCAGACGGTGCTCCCCAGCATCAAGCCAAGCGTGCTCGACAAGACGCTGCGTGTCACCGAGGCGCGGCTGGCGCGCTCCGGCGGCCGGCTGACGGCGGAGCGGCGCACGCCGCATGAGATCGCGCCCGTCGCGGAAGCAGCCAGCGCGCTGGCCCGCGACAACGATATGGTGGTGATCTTCGGCGCCTCGGCGCTGGCCGATTTCGCCGACGTCATCCCGGCCGCGATCGAACGCGCAGGTGGTACCGTGATCCGCGCGGGCATGCCGGTCGATCCCGGCAATCTGCTGGTGCTCGGAACGTTGGCTGGCAAGCGCGTCATCGGCGCGCCCGGCTGCGCCCGCAGCCCCAAGGAAAACGGTTTCGACTGGGTGCTGGATCGGCTGATCGCCGGGCTCGACGTGACCGCGCGAGACATTGCCGGCATGGGCGTCGGGGGTCTCTTGATGGAAATCCCGACCAGGCCACAGCCGCGCGAGCCGCTGCCAGCGTCACAGTCGGCACGATCGGAGCCCAAAGTCGACATCGTGCTTCTCGCCGCCGGCCGCTCCAGCCGCATGGGCGGGCCGAACAAGCTGCTGGCATTGTTCGACGGCAAGCCGCTGGTACGCCGCACGGCCGAGCGGGCGCTGGGCTCGAAGGCCGCCGCCACAATCGTCGTCACCGGCCATCAGCGCGAGCGCGTGCGTTCGGCGCTTTCCGGCCTCGATGTGAGGCTCGCCGACAATCCGGACTTCGTCGACGGCTTGGCCTCGTCGCTGAAGGCGGGTATCGCGCGGGTTGCGCCCGATGCCGCCGGCGCCATGATCGTGCTCGGCGACATGCCGGGCGTCTCGTCGCGGGATCTCGACAGCCTGATAGACGCCTTCCGCCGCTCCGGTGGTCGCGCCGTGGTGCGCGCCGCGCATCTCGGCAAGCGCGGCAACCCCGTGCTGTTGCCGCGTTCGCTGTTTTCAGCCGTCGCGCACCTCGAGGGTGACACCGGCGCGCGCCATCTGGTCGAGGCCGAGGGACTCGACGTCATCGATGTCGAGATCGGCCAGGGCGCGTCGATCGATGTCGACACCCGCGAGGCGCTGGAAGGGGCGGGCGGCGTGCTGCAGGATTGACAAACCGAAGCCGAATTTCGCATGGCTCTTGGCATGTCTTTCCAGTTCCGATCTTTCCCCGCACTGTTCATCGCAACAGCTCTCTCCCTCTCTGCCGCCGACGCCGACGCGCTCGAGCTAAAACCCTTCAAGGACGACCTTTTCGCCTATCCGGCGACGCTGTCGACCGGCGACAACGGCACCTACACGGTGCTCGACTATCGCGAGATGCGCGACATCAACCAGCGCGACGAGGTGCCGGAAAAGCGGGTGCATGCGCAATACACCGATCCCGGCGTGCGCAAAGTGCAGCAGGATCTGATGCTGAAAACCGATACCGGCGACGTCAGGCATATCGCGGTCGGCAAGACGGAAAGTGCGGCCATCATCGTGCTTTACCTGCACGGGCAGGGCGGCAGCCGCAAGCAGGGCGTCGACGACTTCACCTTCGGCGGCAATTTCAACCGCCTCAAGAATCTGATGGCCGAAAATGGCGGCCTCTATCTTTCACCGGATTTTCCCGATTTTGGCGACAGGGGCGCCGCGCAAGTGGCGGCGCTGATCGATCACTATGCCGAGAAATCGCCGGGCGCCAAAATCTTCGTCGCCTGCGGCTCGATGGGCGGCATACTCTGCTGGAAGCTGGCCGATCGCAAGGACACCGGCACCCGCATCAACGGGCTGCTGCTGCTTGGCTCGCTCTGGGAAGAAAGTTTTTTGACCAGCCCTGCCTTCAAGCGCCGGGTGCCGGTGTTTTTCGGACAGGGCAGCCATGACGTGGTTTTCCCGGTGGAGAAGCAGGAAGCCTTCTTCCGCTCGATCCTCGCCAAATCGAAGGCTTACCCCGCCCGCTTTGTCCGTTTCGAGACCGGCACGCACGGGACGCCGATCCGCATGGTCGACTGGCGCGGCACGCTGAATTGGATGCTGGCGAAAGCGCCGTGATCAAGGCGCCGTGTTGTAGTCCAGGACGGTCTCGGGGTTGATCGCGCCGTCATAGGACGCGTCGACGTCGTATTGCACCAGCGAGAAGTTGCCGTTGCGAAACAGATAGGTGCCGGTCGACGAGGCGTCGCCGACGCCACGCCATTTGTTCATCGAGGTAATCGTGTTGGTCTTGTCGTCATAGTCGGAATTGACCAGCTGATCGTCGGTCTGGAAGCCGATGATATGGATCCCCTCGACCTTGCCCTCGCTGTTGTTATTCTCGTAGCGGATGTCGAGCTCGGGTGAGGCGAATTGCAACTGCCTTACGCCGTTGACGTCATCATAGATGTAATAGACCGCGCTTTCATTGTAGGCGGCCATCGAGCAGAAGAAGCGGAAGAGGCGCGTCTCACGCTCCGGCTCGTCGGCTCCGGCATCCTTGTCCTTGTAGTGGATGGAGTAGGTGTCGGGCTCGCCGACCGGTTTGCCCTCCGGATTCTCCTTGTCGCACTGTTCGCCGTAAGTGGCGAGGAAGGCTTTCTTGGCCTGTTCCAGCGCTCCATCCTTCTTCGGCGGTGGCGGGCCGTCTCCGCAGTTTGCCGGTACAGCGTCCTCGAAGTCCGAGGTCGACGGTTTCAACGCGCCCTTGTCGATGAAGATGGGCTGGAACGGCGGCTCCTGGATCTGCGCGTTGACCTGGCGCAGCGTGTAGCAGCCGGCAAAGACTTTTGCCTCGCCCTTCTTGTCGGTCGCCTGGATGGCGACGGGAACGCTGTAGTAGATGCTGCCGGCGGCACCCTCGTTCGAAACGGCGCCGGTCTTGACCTCGACCGTATCGGTATTGTCGTAACCCTTGACGAAAGCGTTGAAATCTTTCGCTGGCTTTGTATCGCCGAAATAATCCCAGGCGCGGGCGAATTCATGTCGGCTGATGGCGCTGTAGAGCGAGCGGATGACCGCCTCGGCACTGGATCTGTCGTCAATATAGGGCGCTTCGGCGGCGAGCGCCGACTGGCCGATGCCGGCAAGGGAGAACAAGGCAGTCGCTGCGAGAAAGATGCGTCTCATCGGGGAATCTCCGCTCGATAACGAAAATACTACCACGGCGATTGCGGCGGCGCGGTGACGCCGGGGCAGAGCTGCTTGAAGAATCGGACTGGGAGGCGCTAGCTCACGGGCCGCGGCGCTGAGGCCGCCTGGGAGAGTGTTCCGTGACCATTTCCATGTACGACATATCCGTGGCCGTCTTTTCGGCCAGATTGAATTCACTGTCCAAAGTTCTGTCGCTGGCCGAACAGAACGCCGCCGACCGCAAGATCGACCCGCAGGTGTTCCTGACCGCCAGGCTGGCGCCCGACATGTTCGCCTTGACCCGGCAGGTGCAGATCGCCACCGACCACGCCAAGGGCGCGCCGTCGCGGCTCGCCGGCCGAGAAGTGCCGAAATACGAGGACAACGAGTCAAGCTTTGGAGAACTGCACGCCCGAGTCGCCAAGACGCTCGATCATCTGGGGTCGTTCTCTGCGGCCGATCTGAACGGGTCGGAGGAGCGGACGATCGAACTCAGGCTTGCCGGGCGCGAAGTGTCGATGAACGGACTGCAATATCTGCTCAACGCCGCCATGCCGAACTTCTATTTCCACATCACCACGGCCTACGACATCCTGCGGCACAACGGTGTGCCGCTGGGCAAGGCGACGTTCTTGGGACGCTGAAGACCAAGAGGTTTCCCGGTGCCGGGAAACCTCTTTTCATCGTCAGCGTATCGACATTTCGCGGGCGATACGCGGAAAATCGGCCGGCTTGATGCCGATATCGGCGCGGTCGGCGCTGCTCATCGCATTGAGAAGCGCGAGCGCCGAGCGGTAACGCTGCTGTTCCTGCGGGCGTGGCCGCGCGAACATTTCGGTGAAGAACCCCATATCCCAGGCCCCTAATTTGTCCTCCACACGCCGAGCATACAGTGATTTGTTACAATTGTGCAGTGCAGCAATTGCATGGCAGCCATGCCTGGCGAATTTTTTCGTCACAATCGATTCTTTCTGAAACTTTTGCGGACGCTCTGCCGTACGCCTCGATGCTGGCGCATGGCTGGCTTTTTCCTCGCCACTCCTGGCGATCTTGCCGGGCTGCACGAAAATGCAGCCCGGCTTTTTATTTCGACGCGTCGGGCAACGGGTTTCGGAGCTGACAAAGCCCGCAATTGTTAACGTCGTCGGCATTCATTTTTAACGAGAGCGATCTATGATCGACGGTGACAATGAATGCCGTCGCGACAGGAGGAGGCTGAGATCGGCACCGGGAACAAGCTCGATTTCGCTTCATTGCTAGACGACCTGATTATCGCTTCCGAGAAAGGCGAGGAGGCCGTCGCCCGGCCCTCCATTCCGTTCGACTACCTGTCGGTGGCGGACGAGCTTCACTCCGGCCGTATCAAAGTTGCCGGCGAGAGCGTTGCCGCCGAATATCGTGAGGCAGGCGCTGACCTTGCCGCCGAGTTCGCGGCACTTCTCGACCAGGCTAAGCTCGCGCTTGCCGACGAAGAGCACGGGCCGGAAGAAAAGCTGCCGCCGATCGATCCCGAATCGATTGCCGGCGAGCTCGGCCTCGACCGTCCCGCCAAGAACGCCGATTTCGGCCGCATGCGCCGCAACTTTGCCTTCTCCAACCATCCCGATCGCGTCGCCCCGCATTTGCGCCAGCGCGCCATGATCCGCATGCAGGTGGCCAATATGCTGATCGACGAGGCCAAGCGGCGGGCGTTGGCCGCTACCCGGCGCTAGCAATTTCACGCAAAAGTCGGCGGCGGCAGGGCTTGGAGAACCTCCGGCCTTTGCTTTATGCTTGAATTTTCCTCCCGCGCAGCCCGCGCAAAACCTCCCGCCGGAGACATTCCATGCAAAAACGCCGCCTCGGTCGGACCGATCTCCTTGTTTCGCAAATCTGCCTGGGCTCGATGACCTGGGGCCAGCAGAACACCGAGGCGGAAGGTCATGCGCAGATGGACCTGGCATTCTCGCGCGGGGTGAATTTCATCGATACGGCCGAACTTTACCCGATCCCGCCAAAGGCGGAGACGCAAGGATGGACCGAGAGGATCATCGGCAGCTGGATGAAGGCGAAGGGAAACCGTGACAAGGTCATCATCGCCTCGAAAGTGGTCGGCCGCACGGCCAACACCTGGTTCCGCGGCGACCGTCCGTCGAAGCTGGTGCGCGCCGACATCTTCGATGCGGTCGAAAAGTCGCTGGCCAAACTCCGCACCGACTATATCGACCTCTACCAGATCCACTGGCCGGACCGAGACATTCCATGGGGCTCGAACCCGACCCGCGTCGGAGCGGTGGCGCGCCGGGCCGACGCTGCCGGCGCTCCGGCGGGCGAGACGCCGATTGCCGAGACGCTCGCCGTCTTCGAGGAGCTGGTGAAGGCAGGCAAGATCCGGCATTTCGGCCTGTCGAACGAGAGCTCGTGGGGCATCACGCGTTTCCTCGCCGAATCCGGCAAGGGCATCGGCCCGCGCGTCGCTTCGTTGCAGAACGCCTACAATCTGGTCAATCGCACCTTCGAGGTGAACCTGGCCGAGGTCTGCGAGCGCGAAGAGGTTTCGCTGCTTGCCTATTCGCCGCTGGCGCAGGGCTATCTGACCGGCAAATACGATCATGGCGCGCGGCCGCAAGGCTCGCGCTCGCAGCTCTTCAACCGCGGCCAGCGCTATGAGACGCCGAATGCGGCAGAGGTGCTGCTCGAATACAACGAGCTGGCGCGCTCCTTCGGCATGGAGCCGGCACTCTTTGCCAACGCTTATGTGTCGAGCCGACCGTTCGTGACTGCGAACATCGTCGGCGCCACCAGCGTCGCGCAGCTCGACATGGCGCTGTCCTCGGCCGAGGTCACCTGGACGGATGAGATGCAGAAGGCAGTCGACGCCATCCATCAGCGCGTCGGCAATCCGTGCCCGTGACCGGAATAATTCGAAAAGACAAAGGGATGGAGACAATGGCGGACTTTCCGATCGAGGTCGTGCGCGGGAAATTTCCGGCGCTTTCGCTGGCCGACAAAGGCCGCCGCATCTATCTCGACAATCCAGCCGGCACGCAGGTGCCGCAGGCGGTGGCCGACGCGGTGTCGCGCTGCCTGCTCAGTACCAACGCCAATCTTGGCGGTTTCTTCGAAACGACGGTCGCAGCGCAAAAAGTGGTCGACGAGGCGCATGCCGCGATGGCCGATTTCCTCGGCGCGGCAAGTGTCGAGGAGATCATCATCGGCGCCAACATGACGACCTTGACCTACCATATGTCGCGAACGCTCGGCCGGACGATGACGCCGGGCGACGAGATCGTCCTCACCCGCATGGACCATGAGGGCAATGTCTCGCCCTGGCTGCAGCTCGCCGAGGACCTCGGCCTTGTCGTGCGCTTCCTGCCGTTCGACGAACGGAGCTGGCAGGTCGAGGAAAACGCTTTGAAGGCGCTGCTTTCGGAAAAGACGCGGCTGGTGGCGCTGAACTATGCCTCGAACCTCACCGGCTCGATCAACCGCGTGAAGGCGCTGACGGCAATCGCCAAGCGGGCCGGCGCGCTGGTCTATGTCGATGCCGTGCAGTTCGCGCCGCATGGGCTGATCGACGTGCAGGAGCTCGGCTGCGACTTCCTGGTCTGCTCGGCCTACAAGTTCTTCGGGCCGCATATGGGCATATTGTGGGGCCGCCGCGACGTCGTCGATGCGCTGAAGCCCTACAAATGCCGCTGCTCGTCCAACGGCCTGCCGGAGCGTTTCGAACTCGGCACGCCGCAGATCGAGCTGATGGCCGGCCTCACCACTGCCGTCGATTATTTCGCCGATATCGGCGCTTTGGCCGGCGAGGGCGGCTCGCGGCGGCAGCGGATTGCGAAAGCTTTCGAGGTGTCGATCGCCTACGAAAACGCACTGGCGCGGCAGTTGATCGAAGGCCTGTCGGATATCGCTGGCCTGACCATCCGCGGCATCACCGATCCGGAGCGCCTTGGCGAACGCGTGCCGACGGTTTCCTTCACGGTCGAGGGCATCGCGCCGGAAACGATCGTGCGGCAGATGAACGCCGAAAACATTTTTCTCTGGTCGGGCCATAACTACGCATGGGAAATCGTCCACCAGCTCGGCATCCCGCCGGAACAAGGCGTCGTGCGCATCGGCATCGCGCACTACAATACGGCCGCCGAGATCGACGAAACGCTGAAAAGGGTGCACCGCGTGATCGCGATGCTGAGCCAGCAGCGCGCCTGAAACGCTTTATCCCCGCTTGCCGCCGAAGCCGGTCAGGAAAGCGGTGAGGTTGTCGCCCAGCGCATCGCAGAGATAGCCGCCTTCTTGGACGATCACCGTCGGCAGGCCGAGCCCGGCTATCGCCTCGCCGATGCGCGCGAAACCGGGCGTCGTCACCGACAGGCCGCCGAACGGGTCGCCTTCGAAGGCATCGAGCCCGAGCGCCACGACCAACGCCTCGGGCGCGAAGGCGCGGATACGCCGGAAGGCCGTTGCGAGCGCTTCGAGAAACGCAGCGTCGCCGGATTTGCGCGGCAGCGGCAGGTTGAAATTGTAGCCGAGGCCCGCGCCTTTGCCGCGCTCGTCGGCGTGCCCCCAGAAAAAGGGATAGAAGCGTACCGGATCGGCGTGCAGCGAGACGGTGAGCACATCGGGCCTCGCGTAGAAGATGCCTTGCGTGCCGTTGCCGTGATGCAGGTCGACATCAAGGATCGCAACGCGCGCGGCGTTCCTGCGCAGCACCTGTGCGGCGACGGCCGAATTGTTGATGAAGCAGAAGCCGCCGGCGACGTCCGCGAAGGCGTGGTGGCCGGGCGGTCGGCAGAGCGCATAGGCCGAAGGCGCCCCGGCCATCACGGCTTCGGCGGCTTCGACCGCGCTCCAGGCGCTCCACAGCGCGCTGTTCCAGGTCTCGGCCGAGATCGGGCAGGCGGTGTCGGCCATGTGATAGCCGGCCTGGCCGACCGCCGAGGCCGGATAGGAGCCGTTGCGGGCGATCGGGTGGATGTTCGGAATGACCTCCGCCGAGGCGCCTTCGATACGCTGCCAGCGTGCGAAGATGTGCTCGAGGAAGTCGAGATATTCGGGCGTATGCACCGCCGCGACCGGGCCGAGGCCATGCTCCTTCGGCCTCTCGATCGTCAGGCCGGCCGATCTTGCGCCGGCTAGCAATCTTTCGACTCGCTCGGGCTTTTCCGGATTGGGCTGGGGGGCGCCGCTGGAGAGAAAGGCCTTCGGGTCGTGGCGCTTCTGTTCCTCGGCATAGAAGGCTTTCATCATTCTTCCTCCGGTGCGTCGGCAAAGGCGAAGAAGGCCTCGCCGACGATCTTTTGCACCTGCTCGTAGCTCGACCAGCCGATACCCAGTCTCTCATAGAAGGCCTTGGCGGTCTCGTTGTCGGTATCGACGGAGAGCCTGAGATAGACGCCGCCCGCCGCGCGGCACTCCCTGGCCACGCGCCGCAGCAGTTTTTCGCCGATGCGGCGGCCGCGAAAGCGGTTCTCGACATAGAGATCCTGCACGTAGACGCCTGGCCTGCCCATCCAGGTCGAGAAAATCGGGAAATGCAGGCAGAGCCCGGCGAACTCGCCGCCGACCTCGGCGATCAGGGTCGAGAAGGCGGGCTTTTCGCCGAAGCCGTAGCGGCGCAGGTCATCGGGGGTGGAGGTGATCTCCTGATGCGCACCGATGTGGGTGCCGAGGCGCAGCAGGGCGGCGTGGATGGTCTCGATGTCGTCGATACGGCCGGGGCGGAGAACAATTACGCTCACGACAAGCACGGCGCCCAGGCGCCCCCCTCTGTCCTGCCGGACATCTCCCCCACAAGGGGGGAGATCAGATGTCTCCCGGGTTTTCGCCAATCTCCAGCGCCGCAGAATCGGCGGCGGGGCCAAAACTGCCGATCTCCCCCCTTGCGGGGGAGATGGCCGGCAGGACAGAGGGGGGTGCGAAGGATCGCAAACATCTCAGGATGTCTCAAAACGTCACCCGCCCTCAACCCTCAACCGGCAGGTCGAGCTCGGCGGCCAGCGCTTCCAGCGAGTCGCCGATGATAGCGATCATCTCGCCGATCTGCTCACGCGTGATGATCATCGGCGGCGCCACCATGAAATTGTCGCCGTCGACGCCGCCCTTGACCTTGCGGCCATAGATGATCAGCCCGCGCGCATAAGCGTGATCGAGCAGGCGCTGGGTTGCCTTACGGGTGGGTTCGATGGGCTTCAGCGTCTCCGGATCGGCGACCATTTCCACGCCAAGGAGCAATCCCTTGCCGCGCACGTCGGCCATGAACGGGAAGCGTTTCGCCAGTTCTCTCAACTCGCCAATCAGCACGTCGCCCATAGCTGCGGCATTGGCGATGAGATCGAGCCGGTCCATCTCGCCGAGCACGGCCAGCCCGGCGGCGCAGGCAAGCGGGTTGCCGGCATAGGTGTGGCCGTGCTGGAAACCGCCGGAGGCAAGCAGCGGCTCGACCAGCCGCACGGGTGCTGCCAGCGCGCCGAGCGGCGCATAGCCCGAGCCCAGCCCTTTCGAGAGGGCGACGATGTCGGGCCTGCAGTTCCAATGGTCGCCGCCAAGGAATTTGCCGGTGCGGCCGGCGCCGCTCATCACCTCGTCATGGATAAGCAGGATGCCGTAGCGGTCGCAGATCTCGCGGATGCGCGGATAATAGCTGTCGGGCGCGACAAGGGCGGCTGTCGCGGCCCCCCCGACCGGCTCCATGATGAAGGCGAGCACGCTTTCCGGGCCCTCGGCTTGGATCTTTTCCTCCAGCATGTCGGCGTAGCGGACGCCGCGCTGTTCCATCGAGAGGTTGTCGCGGTCGCGCCAGGCGGTTGGCGCCGGCACAGCCGGCATCACTCGCATCATCGGCGTGAACGTCTCGGCCAGCGCGTCGTCGCCGGTGACGGAAAGCGAGCCGAGCGTGCCACCGTGATAGGAGGGGAAGCGGGTGATCACCTTCCAGCGCTTGGGCTGGCCAGTGGCGACCGCCCATTGCCGGGCGAGCTTGATGCAGGATTCGGTTGCCTCGGAGCCGCCGGAGACGAAGAAGATGCGGTCCATGCCGGCCGGCAGCTTGCCGGCGAGCTCCCGCGCCAGCTCCTCCGCCGGCTCGTTCTCGAAATGCAGCCGGTAGGCGAAAGTGGTCTTGTCCATCTGCCGCTTCATGGCGTCGAGCACGTTGCGGTTGGAATGACCGATATTGGCCACCATCGGTCCGCTCGACCCGTCGATGAAGCGGCGGCCGTCCTTGGTCCAGAAGTAGATGCCCTCGGCACGGTCGACGAGCGGCCGGCGCAGGCTGGAGAGGTAGAACAGATGCGACGGCGGCCGCGCTTCGGTATCGGGCGAGGGCTGGGCTTCCAATTTCGGCATGTCAGGACTTTCCGAGATAGCGGTCGAGAACATTTTTGGTCACGCGTTCGACCATCGCGTCCTGCCTTAGCAGGCCGGCGACCCATTCGCAGCTTCCGGCATGGAAGACCTCGCCCTTGCCGCGCGGGAAATTGACGATCATGCCGTTGCCGCGCTTGACCTTGTCGAGATTGGCGTCGCTGGCCTCGCCGAACAGCGTCTCGGCGGTGAAGCGCCCGTCCTCGTCGGTGAGGAACTGGTCCTCGATCGGGATGTCGGCGCTTTCCTCGACCTGGCTCGCCATGCCGACCGCCAGTACCTGTAGGCCGTCCGGCGCGCCGCTGGTGGCGGTCGGGTGGGGCAGGCCGCCGCGGATTTCGAAATCGAGCCCGTCGACCTCATAACCATAGACGTGGCTGTCGGCGCCGAGCAGGTCGCCATAATAGATGCCGGTGCCGGCGAAGGCCCAGTGCTCGGGTCGGTAGACGGGAAAGCCGCGCACGCCGCGCGGCGCGCAGCCGCCCCAGCCGGCATAGACGCCCCTGGTCGCGTCGAGGCCGAAGGTGGCGCTGCCCGGACGGCCGATCTCCGGTGCTTCCCAGGAATTGGTGGCGCGGGTGACGTCACCGCCGCGATAGGCTGGATCCTCGGCGCGGGCGCGGTATTTATAGCAGACCTGCCGGCGGCCCTCGTCCTCCAGCCGTGTCTGCCACATGAAGTTGCCGGCAAAACGCGCCGCATGGCCGCCGCGCTCGACATAGAGGTCGACCGCGTCGCGCATCTCCCAGGTCCAGTATTCGTCGTGGCCGACGAAGACGGCGCAATGGTAGCCGTCGAGGATTTCGGGCGAGAAATGGAGCTCGTGCTGGCTGGCGAGGTCGATCGCGTAACCGGCGCGCTCGGCGAAGCGGAAGAAATGGCTGTCGTAGCTTGCCCAGCCGGAAGAGGCGTATTTCTTCGAATGACCGGTTGCGAAAGCCCATTCCATATGCGGATAGCGCGGCACCGTCTTCGGCGGCACCGCGACTTCCAGCGGCACGCGCGGCGCCTCCTTCGGCAGCACGACGAAGCCGCGGCACCAGGGGCGCTGCGTGGAAACCATCGTCGCGTATTGATCGCGGTTCGGGCCGGTGATGCCCTGATAGTGGTTGGAGCCACCCCAGGTGTTGTAGGCAAGCCAGGTGCCGGTCGCCGCGACCTGCAGCAGGCGGCCGGGTTTCTTGCCGGGCAGGGGCGCGACGATGAAGAGATGGTGGCTGTGGATCGGACTGCCGTCCCGCCCTTCGGCCGAAAGGGTGACGCGATAGGCGCCCGACGGCCAGTCGTTGCCGATGCGGAATTCGAACGAGGCATCCCACCCGCAGCCTTCGATCGAGCATTGATCGGGCGTCTCCTGCCAGCGTGCCGAAAGGCCGGTCTTTTCGAAGACCCTGGTTTCGCTGCCGCCGTCGCGGACGACGACGATGCCGAATTGCGGTGCCGTCGAGCTGACATGCAGCACTAGGGTCTCGCCCGGCCGATAGGAGAAACGGTCGCTGTAGCACCAGATTTCGCCGCTCGAGCCATCCATGCCCGGCCATTCATAGTAATGGCCGCGCACCGCCTCGCGGCGCTGCTCGGGCGTCAGCCCGAAATCGGGGAATTCAGTGGGCGGTTGCGTCAAAGAGCACCTGAAACCAAGACGCCGCCATTGAGACCATCGGCCGGCCAAGCGTCAAATGGAAACAATCGGGCCAGCGAGCGCTTGGCCATATGCGGCAAACCAACTATTTCATTCTAGGGGTCTATCGATATTCAGGTGAGGCCGGCCTGCGAACGGCAGTTCCCTGCGCTTCCGGTGCTCACGTACTTCGAGTACGCTCCGCTCCGGTTCTCAGAAACTGCCCTTCTCGGCTCGGCCTAACCTGAATCTCGACAGACCCTAGGGCAAGATTTCCGCACTGGGAGCCGACATGCTGCGCGTGCAAAAGGTCAAGGTCGACGACATCTACGTGCCAACGGCGCGCCGCAAGACGCTGCATCCCGAGACCGTGCGCCATCTTGCCGAGGACATCCTAGAGAACGGCATGAAGACGCCGATCCAGGTGCGCCATGACGGCAAGCGCCATGTCCTGGTCGAGGGGCTGCACCGGCTCGAAGCCGCCAAATGGCTCGGCGAGACCGAGATCGACGCCTATCTCGTCCAGGCCCGGCGCCACTAAGCTCCTTTCTCCACTCGGGCTCGAAACGCAGCCGCTCGCTGCCCGTTTCCATTTTTTTGGCAAGCCATGTCGGCTTGGGCTTCGTCGCCGCGTCCTTGGGCACACAGACGGAGGAGACCAAAAGTGTCCAAGACCCTGCTTTTAGCCATTCTCGCGTCGGCCGTGGCCCTTATTGCCGCGCCGGACGCACAATCCGAGGAGTCCAAGCCTGCCATGACCACCGAAGCCAAAGCCCTCTTGAAGCCGGAAAAATCCGGCCTGCTGCCGATCGACGGCCTGAGCTACTACTACGCCACCTACGGCAAGGGTGAGCCGTTGCTCCTGCTGCATGGCGGCTTGGGATCGACCGACATGTTCGCACCGATCCTGCCGAAATTCGCGGAGCACCGCACGGTGATCGCTGTGGACTTGCAAGGTCACGGCCGCACTGCGCTCGGCGAACGGCCGTTCGGCCTTGAAGCGATGGGCAACGACATGGCAGCCATCGTCAAGACGCTCGGCTACGATCAGGTCGATGTCATGGGCTATTCGCTCGGCGGCGGCGTCGCCTTCCGCATGGCTGTCCAGCACCCTGAGGCGGTGCGCAGGCTGGTCATGGTGTCGACCGGCTACGCCGCCAATGGCTTCTACGACGAGATGCGCCCGCAGCAGGCGCAGGTGAGCGCGGCGGCCGCCCCGTTCATGAAGGACACGCCGATGTACAAATCCTATGTCGCCGTGGCGCCGCATCCAGAGGATTTCCCGAAGCTGCTCGACGCGCTCGGCAATTTCATGCGCAACGATTATGATTTCTCGGCCGATGTGCCGAAGCTGAAGATGCCGGTCATGCTCGTTTATGGCGACAGCGACATGTACAAGCCCGAGCATGAGATCAAGTTCTTCCAACTGCTCGGCGGCGGACAGAAGGACGCGGGCTGGATGCGCGAGAACCTGCCGCAGAATCGGCTGGCGATCCTGCCCAACCGCACCCACTACGATGTCTTTTTCGCGCCGGAACTCGCTACCACCACGCTGCCCTTTCTCGACGGCGAGACCAAGGTGAAAACCTGGGACGAGATGGTCAGCGAGTGACCCTTGACCGCTGGCTGCCCGAGGGAAGGCGGCCAGCGTCATCACCGCAAGCGATCACATCCTATCAATGCTTTTTGATTGACGCTTCTATGCCGGCCGCTACTACCGCACCTGGACTCCACAAAGCAGGTGCTTTCAATGACGAGATACCAAGGCGGATGCCTGTGCGGCGCGGTGCGCTATCGTGCCGAGGCCGAGCCGATCAATGAGCGCATCTGCCATTGCTGGATCTGCCAGAAGGCGATCGGGGCCGCCTTCAACGCGCGGCTCCTGTTCCGCATCGAAGACGTGACCGTCGAAGGGCCTTTGGCGACGGTCAATTCATCGCCGGACCTCAAGCGCGGCTTCTGTCCCGCCTGCGGCACGACGATGTTTTCGCGCCGCGACTCCAGAGGCATTCTCGGCATCACGTCCGGTTCGCTCGACGATCCGTCCGTGTTCAAGCCAGACATGCATTTCTGGACGGCGTCCATGCAACCCTGGGTGCGGCTCAATGATGGTTTGCCGCAATTTGAGGGTGCGCCTCCGGCTTAGACTTCTCCCTTCTCCCACAGGGGGGAGAAGGGGAAAACTGCACAAAAATTTCATCTTCGATTCACGAGATAGCCGGCAAAGCGTCATTGGCGAGCCATCATTGGCTGCTTATCTAACCGCCATGCGGGAAGGCATCGAGGAGGCGACGGATGAGCGAGAGCATCAACACCCTGGACGAGCTTTTGAACGACCCGATGATCCAACTCGTGATGGAACGCGACCGCGTGCGCCCGGCGGAACTCCGCATGCTCTTGGAAAAAGCGCGCGACAGGGTCGCCGACGATTCCCGGATCGACCAGCCTGTGGTGCCGCCGGCCCATGTCGTGGCCAGAAGCTGCCTGACGCAATGGCTGTACCGCTAGAGCCGTGAAGGGCTCTAGCTCGAATGCGCCGGCAAATAGCTGTAATGGTCGCGGAAATAGGCAATTTTGAAACCGAGCCGCGCGTAGTTGCGGTAGGCCGGGCCATCGCGCTCGGGGCGCGGCGCCTCGATATCGGCGACGAACAGTTTCGCGCCGGCGGCGATGCCGTCGCGGACCAACCTTTCGCCAAGCACGGCGTCGAGATCGAAGCTTGGCGCCATGATGCCGGGCACCGGCGCGTCGATGCCGCTCCAGGCTGCGCCGTCTGAGATGAACAGTGAGCGCACTGCGGCCACCGCGCCGTCTCGTTTCAGCATATAATGACGCCAGCCCTTGCGGCCGACCAGCGCCATGAGCCAGGGCGAAGTGGGCAGTCTGTACTTGCCATCGATGAAGGATGCCCATTCCGGAGCAGTCTTCGGTACGACTTCTTCGACCGATACATCGTCGGTTTGGAAGAGTGGTTCGGCCGGCAGCGGCGTCGCGTCGCGGAAGATGCGTTCCCAGCCGCTCTGATGCTGCAGCCCGCGCGCTTCCAGCCAGCATCTCAACCGCGACGGCTCGGTATGCGGACTGGTGTAGAACCATGGCCGCAAGATGCCGGCCGTGCGATAATGCGCCAGCAGCGCGTCGAGTTGAGCCTCCGAGGCCGGAGCCTCGACGCCGATGTTCTTCGCGCAGTTGAAATGGATGAACGGGATCGTCGCGCAGGTGGTCCAGACCAAGTCGCGGTCGCGGGCGATCGACAGGCCGTGCCGGGCGGCAAAATCCGCGGGCGCCGCGTCATAGAGGTCGAGCCAGGCATTGACCTCGGCGCGTTCGATGGCGCGGCTCAGATCGCGCGAGACATCCTCGATCGCAATTTCCGGCAGGTGCGGCTCCGGCGGCGCGACTGGCTGCAGTTCCGAGAGGGCGGCGGTCGACATGATGGTCCTCCTCCGATCTACCTTACAGTGTAAGATTAGTGGATGATAATATGGAGACGCCCATTGTCAAGCACGATTAGCGGCACCTTACAAATCCGTGAGTTGGATTCCCGGTTTCGCGCAGTTAAGGCTGTCTTCGAGGGGCTTTGCGAATGACGATGCACTTTGTGCTGGGGAAAGGACCGGGATGACCGACGTCTGCACGCAGGGACTGGATACGGGCTTTGTCGGCCTGGGTTATGCCAAGGTGGCGTTTCTCGGCATCGTGCAAGGCATCACCGAACTGCTGCCGATCTCTTCGACGGCGCATATGCGCGTCGTGCCCGCCGTGCTCGGCTGGCAGGATCCCGGCTCAGCCTTCTCCGCCGCCATGCAGCTTGCGGCATTGGCGGCGGTCGTCAGCTATTTCTGGAGCGATGTCAGGGATGTCGCGGTGGGTTCGCTGTCGGCGCTCGCGCGCCGCGATTTCGCCAACCGCTACTTTCGCCTGGCGGTCGGAATCGTGCTCGCGACCGTTCCGATCGTCATCGCCGGCCTTGCGCTTTCCGGCGTTCTCAATGCCTGCAATTCGCCGCTGAGAGGGCTGGCCGTGATCGGCTGGGCCTGCATCGTCATGGCCGTGCTGCTGGCGCTTTCCGAAATCTATGCCCGCCACAGGCTGACCCTCGAAAAGGTGTCCGTGCTCGACGCCTTGCTGGTCGGCGTCGCCCAGGTCGGCGCCCTCATCCCCGGTGTGTCGCGCTCGGGATCGACGCTGACGGCGGCGCTTGGACTTGGCTTTGCCCGGCCGGAGGCGGCGCGGCTCTCCTTCCTGCTCGGCCTGCCGGCGATCGCGCTTGCCGGTCTGAAGGAGCTTTGGGAACTGCATAAGATCCATCTCGGCGCCTATGGCTGGTCGGTCCTGGCCGTCGGCCTTGTCGTCGCCTCGATCTCGGCCTTCTTCGCCATATGGGGTTTGATGCGGGTGCTCGAGCGCTTTTCCGCCTGGCCGTTCGTCATCTACCGCGGCCTGCTCGGCGTCGTGCTTTTGATCGGCGTCGCTTTCGGCTGGTTAAGCTAGAGGCTTTCACCGAATCCGCTATACCGGCACCTGGACCTTCTTCGGGTGCGCTGATGGATCTCGCGACGCTGCTGCGATCGGTGCCTTTGCTCGCTGCCCTGGTGAAATCGGCGCTGCCGGCCGCCGTCGGCGCGGGCTTAGGCGCCGGCCAATGGCTGGCGGCGCTGCCGCCGTGCCGCAACTTTACGTTCGAGACCGCGACCTATCTCGTCTGCGAGGCCGATCCGAAACATTTTTCGATCGAGCTGTTCTGGAAGAACAAGGACGGCGAGTTCTACCGCTCGCTGCACAATCTTCGCACCGCCGAACAGGCCGCCGGCCGCACCATGCTCTTCGGCATGAATGCGGGCATGTATCATCCCAACCTCGCGCCGGTCGGGCTCTATGTCGAGCAGGGACAACAGATCACGTCGGCGAAGACCGGGGCAGGCAGCGGCAACTTTTCCATGCAGCCGAACGGCATCTTTTATCTCGGCGACGGCAAGGCCGGCGTTCGCGCGACGAAGGACTTTTTGAAGCGTTCGCCGCGCGTGGATTACGCAACCCAGTCCGGGCCGATGCTGGTCATCGACGGCAAGCTGCATCCGAAATTCCAGGCGGGCAGCCCGTCGCGAAAAATCCGCGACGGCGTCGGTGTGCGCGCCGACGGCGTCGCCGTTTTCGCCATCTCGAACGACGTCGTGACCTTCCACGAATTCGCGCGCCTGTTCCGCGACGAGCTCGGCTGCCCGAACGCGCTGTTCCTCGACGGTTCCATATCCAGCCTCTATGCGCCAGCCATCGGCCGCAACGACGATTTCTCGAATCTCGGGCCGATGATCGGGGTGTTCAGGCGAGGCCGGTAGGCACCAGCGTAGGTTACCGCGGCGCGGATAGCGCCGCGGTTGCGTTTAATTGGATGCGTCCTGGATCGCGGACAGCAGCCACGGCCCGCCGGCCTCGCGGGTGAAGGTCCACAGTTCGGTGGCTTCGACCGGATTTTTCGGATCGCCCTTTTCGACGGCGCCGGTCTGGCGGTTGCGCATGACATCGATGGCCGACCAGCGCATTGCCGCGGTGGCATAATCGCGTGAGCCCTCTCGCCACGCCTCCGCAATATCGGCTTCCAGCAGCTCAAGATTTGTCACATCGTTCTTGAGGCCATGGGTTGCGTTGTCCGCCAGCTCCTCCGAAAGGTAGGAAACCATTTCGGGCGTCGTCAGCCTTCGCAATCCCTGGTGATCCTCGCGACTGAATGCGGCCTGCACGTCGCCGAGGATATTTTCGAACGCGTCCCGATCGGTATCCGTGATGCCGATTTCGTCAGCGCCGGATGCGCCCAAATCCGTGGTGCGGGATGGGTAGTTGGGCTGCGTGCCTGCCCAATCTTGCCGGCCGAAGGGAAAGCCGGAGCTTCTCATATTGGCCGGCGCGGCATTATCGCGGCTGAAAAACCGCATCGCCAGCATGATGAGGCTGCCGATGAGCAGTAGCTGGAAGATGAAGCTGAAGCCGCCGCCGATGCCGCCGAAACCATGGCCGAGCATCATGCCGAACAGGCCATTGAAGAGCAGTCCGCCGACCAGCCCGCCGACGAAGCCACCGCCAAATCCGTTCCAGAATCCCGGGCGCGCCTGGCCGGGAAACGACTGCGACGGCGGTATCGACTGGGTGGTGTTCGGCGTCATCGAACGCGTCACGGGCGCGGTATAGGGCGCGGTCTTCGTCGGAGCCGGGGCCTGGAAAGTCCGGCTGCCGCGGCTGCCGAAACTGCCGCCCATACGCGCCTCCGCGGTGCCGATGGTGGCGCTTCCAAGCGCCATCAGCAGGATCAGGAAGATCGACGCAACTTTGATCGTCCGTGATTTTGACATTGGTGACAGGTCCTTGGGGTGACAATCCTTGGGTCGGAGCGTTTCAAACGCATCTGGCGAGCCCCCTATATGGGTACGAATTGGGGCAGGGTTAGACCCTGTCTTTCAAGATGTCGGTCGTAGTGGGGCCTGCAGCTATCCATCAGGGCCTTGCGGCTTCCGGATTGACGGCGGCTGGGCCGGCCGCGAATCGCCCGGCCGAACCAAAAGTAAATTTTGATTCAAACTTTGTTGGTAATTTCTCATTAGGAATGGGGCTTCCGGCGGCGTCTTTCCTGCCTTCGGTCTGTTTTGTTTTGCGTACAGGTCAAGATGCGGATTTTCGGCGTCGTCAGTTTCGTGCTCGCAGCGCTTTGCCTCGGCGGCTGCTCGTCCACGTCGGGCGTCGACGCCTTGCAGGTGCCGTCCAATGAGACGACAAGTTCCGTGGTCAGGCCGAGCGCGCCCGTGACGAAGGCCGTGAGGACGGCCGACACCGCAACGACCGTCGAGACCGCGTCGATGTCGGGCGCCACCCGCTTCGAGCCGCCTGCGCCTTTGCCCGAGGACAATGCGCGTCTCGACGACGAGAATTCGCGTCCCGACGGCGAAGTTTCGCGTCCTCACGGCCTGGCCGAGGAGGAGACGGTTGCGTTCCTCGCCCAGGACCTGCCGGACAGCGTCGAGCCGCCGGTTCAGGAGGCGGCGCTCGTGTCGCCGCCGAAGCGGCTGTCGCGCGCAGCACCTGCGATGCTCGCGAGCCCGGTCACCCGCTACGCTTTCCGCGACGCCAAGCCGATCAATTTCGGCCGCTCCTCGCCGCGGCACCTTGCCGTGCACGGCGTTGATGTCTCGCGCTGGCAGGGCAATATCAACTGGGAAAAGCTGCGCGCCCAGGGCGCCAATTTCGCCTATATCAAGGCGACCGACGGCGGCGACCATCTCGATCCGATGTTCAGGGCGAACTGGCGCGGCGCCGACGCCGCCGGACTGAAGCGCGGCGCCTATCATTTCTTCTACTGGTGCCGCACCGCCGGCGAGCAGGCCGACTGGTTCATCCGCAACGTGCCGAGGGTCGAGGGCGCGCTGCCGCCGGTGATCGACGTCGAGTGGAACGGCGACTCCTCCTGCAGGCGGCGGCCTTCGCGCGAAAAAGTGCTGGAGAAGATGCAAGTGTTCATGGACAAGCTGGAACGCCATTACGGCCAGCGGCCCGTCATCTACACCAGCCCCGACTTCTATCGCGACAATCTGCGCGGCGCTTTTCTCGACTATCCGTTCTGGCTGCGCGCGGTCGCCGCGCATCCGTCAAAGGTCTATCCCGGCCGCAGATGGCTGTTCTGGCAGTATTCCGGCTCCGGCCTGTCGCATGGGGTGAGAGGACGCATCGACCTCAACGTCTTCCACGGCGACGAACGGCAATGGCGCAGTTGGCTGGGCGGCGGGCAAATGGTGGCCGACGCGGATTAGGGTGCGACCGCTGATCCCGGACGCTCATGGTTGGCGCGATGCGCCACGCCACGATCTCACCGCCGGCGGCTGAGCCGGCCGTCCTTCCTTAAGATCCGACAGGACGAACACAATTCCATGCGCGCCGCAACTCGCTGGCGCCGCGGAACGATCCGGTGCGGCATTCGTTGGTGGTTGCGGTCTTGCGGCGTCAAAAGCGGAAGGGACCAACATGCCATTAACACTCACCAGTCCGGCGTTCGCCGACGGCGATCCCATCCCCGAACGTTACGCCCGCGATGGCGAAAATGTTTCTCCGCCCCTGAAATGGTCGGGGATACCTGACGGGACGAGGAGCCTGGTTCTCATCGTGGATGACCCCGACGCACCACGCGGGACGTTCGGCCACTGGGCGGTGTTCAACATTTCGCCCGACATCGAGCAACTCGCCGAAGGGGAGGACGGGAAGCCGGGAACCGAAGCGCTCCAGCAGGGGAAGAACGACTTCGGCAACGCCTCCTACGATGGCCCGGCTCCGCCCGCCGGGCATGGCGTCCACCATTACCATTTCCGGCTGGCGGCTCTCGATGTGCCGAGCCTCGGCATTCCCGGCCAGACCGGCGTCAAGGAAATCTGGAAGGAGGCCCGGCGCCACGCGATCGAGGCGGCGGAACTCGTGGGCACATACGAACATGCCGCCTGAATGCAAAAGGTGATCTTTCTGGTGGGCAACGCTGGCCGCATGACTCAGGAGGCCTGCAATCAACAATCCGGACCCGAACAATCCCGAACCGATGCCGGGCGATCCCAATCCCGAGCCCTCCCGGCCTCCATCTCCGCCGGAAAACCCGCCCGGAGAACCGCCGGGCGTTCCTCCGCCTTCACCCGATCCCATCCCGGGACCCGGCAGGGGACCTCCCGATATTCCGCCTGACGCGCCACCTGAGTTCCCGCCGGAGGAGCCGACATCTCCCAGCCCGACGGCAGGAGAGTTCCGCCGACGTGTCCAAATCAGATCGCCGGAACCCATTTCCAGAACACGCCTTCCATCCTCTCGGGATAGTACTTGAATTCACATTCGAACCGTCGTCCGTAGCTGGCGGCGGCAGCAAGCGCTGCCTTGCTGACGGGCCGCATGCCCGTCCCCGGCGCGAACCAATCCTCCAGCAGATCGTCGGGCACGTAGGCGCCGATCCTCAGCGGCAGTTGTTGCAGGACGACGTCCATTTCCTTCGGCGGCACCGCGTTCATTCCCTTCCGGCTTCTCGCTGATGCAGTGAACTTGAAGTTCCTGCGATTCCACGCACTAGTGAACTGCGTTCTCGGTCTCGAGTTCCATAAGAACCGGCCTCCGCCACCTCCATCATTCCGATGCCGCAGCCTTTGGTAGTAATTTCAGGATTTCGCTAACCATCCGCTCACTTTGTCCCTTAGCGCCGCGGCAACCGCCTTCCGGTAACGCATCCGTGATCGCTACCTGGAGGGGTCAATGCGCAAACTGATTGTTACTGCCGCAGTTGTGGCCGCGGTCGGCTACGGATTTTTCAACGCGCTCGGCCATATGCGGAGCGAGCCCAAGGACAATGTGGTCGCCTATTCCACCACGGACGAGGCAATGCAGGGCGCCAAGGCCAAGGGCCATTCGACGCTGCCGCGCTTCCATGAACTGATGGATGCGCGCACGCCCGGCACCTATACGGTCAAATTCCCGCTGACACAGAACGGCGCCACCGAGCACATCTGGATGCAGCTTGTGGCCTTCAGCGACGGCCACTTCGTCGGCCTGCTGGCCGACAAGCCGGTCAACGGCAACCAGTACAAGATGAGCGACCGCATGACGGTTGCCGAGGCCGATGTCGAGGACTGGATGATCCGCAACGGCGGCGACGTCTATGGCGGCTACACGGTGCGCCAGGCGCTGGCCGATATGCCGAAGGAGCAGGCGGCGAAATACGGGATCGCGTTCAAGGATTGAGACGCGGCGCTCCCCTTCTCCCCTTCTTGTGGGAGAAGGTGGCCGCGAAGCGGCCGGATGAGGGGTGCTCCAGGGAACGCCAGCGAGCGGGCCTGAAGGGGCTGAGCGGATCAGTCAGGCCTTAGACCCCGAAGGTTTGTTGTCCATCCGCGCATCGATCAACACCACGTCCTTATGCCCGGTCAGTTCTAGCTCCTCCAGAATCGCCTCAACCCGGATTTTCTCCTCGATGCTGAAGTAGATGATGGCCTTGATGCCCTGTTTCGCGTCGCTCGCGGCCTGATAGATCGGCAATTGATTCTCTAGGTTGCGCTTAAGAGAAGAGTTTTTCGCGAGCTTCATCTCGATGAGAGTCTTATCGAAAGCGCCCCTAGAGATTTTGTAGTCCACTGGTCCGCGGCCGTCATTGGCCTCTGCCCCGACATCTGAAGGCGAGCCAAACCACACCAGCCGCGTGAGTACGTGCAGGTCGCTTTCGCGCTTGATCGCCTTGCCGTCGTGCCAGAAGATACGGTGGCCGCCCTTATTCTCAATTACGTCCTTGAGATACGCCAACCTGCGGTGGGGTTTCCTCGTATGTGCTTCCCTGCACATTATAGAAGCTGGTCAGGTTGGCCAACTCGCGCTGCAACTGACGCACTTGCTCTTCGAACACTAGGCGGGTTTCGATGACGCGTTCGGTGCTGATGTCGACAGCCTTGTCGCCATTCTCTTCCTTGTAGCGAATGTAATAGTCGACCAGGTCTGGGAACTTGATGAGCGTTTTGACAGCCGCTCATCGCGATCAGCTTGTGTGGGTTCCTTGTCTTTGTCGACGCCCCGCAGGAGCTCGGTTTGGAAATATGCGAAAACTTGCCCCCTGAGTTCGTTGTCCGGAATCGCCGTGGGAATGCTTTCGAAGTCCCGGATCATGTCCGTCCGATTGATCCAGTTTTCCTCGCGGGTCAGGATGTCTTTGGGCGTCAGCAGGACGAAATCATTGTCCCTACTGAGCCATGGCAATTCATAGCATCGACGCTGCCACGACTGGGTCTGGTAATCGAACACAGCTTTGTCGACCCAGACCATCTTGCGCTTTTCGGGGGCAATGTGTGTGCGGGCAAAGGTCTGCGTATACTCGCAGAGGAAGTGTTTGATCAGGTTCGTCGTGAAATCACTGATGCTGTCTCGGCCCACTCCTCCCTGGACGAGGCAGACCTTTTCCACGTGACTGCTTTCCGTGATTTGCTCCTGTCCGAAGTTTGCGAACAGGTCTGCGAGGTTTGCGCTCAATGACCGTGCGAAACCAAGTCCCAAGCCCGATCCACCATTCCCGACAAGAGAGAAGCCAAGCCAGTTCTGACGGACCTCGGAGAAGCAGAACCAGGCAGCGATGAGGTCCTTGTTGATCCTCGCTGCAATGACCTGCTCACGCAGGAAAATGATGTAGGCTAGGATTTCAGCATGAAGAGCTTTGTACTCGGGCTTCGTGCTCTGGAAGAGCAGGAAAGGATCGATAAACAGCGGCAAGTCGTTGATGATCGAGACGTTGAAGGCCCCGTAGTCATCTACGGCATCACGAGATACGCCGAAATACTCGTTGAAATACGTCGCCATTCACGGTTTCCCCCTCAATTGAGAATGAGGCGATTACATTCGGATGTCCAGATTGGCCACGACCTTCGCGGCCGGAGAGATCGCTTCCTTTAGCTTCACTTGAAAAAGCGCCCCGCAGTCATCTGCGGGGCGCTTTCAGTTCAGGGACTCGGCTTAAGTCGCGGGAGGACTCAAAAGGGTGCCCAGAGACATTCCTTAAGGTTCACCTCAGTATTCTGCCTACCTCAGCTGCACCCGCTCGTCGAACCACACGTATCGCACTTCTCGCAGGTGCCGTTCCGCACCATGGTGAAGTTGTGGCACTCGGAGCATTCGTTGCCGGTGTAGCCTTGCAGCAGCGACTGCTGGCGTCTGGTCGCGGCGAGCTTCTTTGCTTCGGCGGCCTCGTTGGCCGCGGCGTCGGTGAACAGCGCTTCCGCGCCGCCGGCGGTTTCGGCTTCCTCTTCCACCATCTCTTCGGCCAGTTCCCTGGCGCGGTCTTCATAGTCGCGCTTATAGGCAAGGGCCTCGTCGCTTGCCGGCTTCAGCGCCAGCACGTTGGAGCCGGCGAAGGCGGTGGGTGCTGCGCGGGCAGGGGCGGTCGTCGGGGCCGAGCCGCCAAAGCCCTTGGGCTCGCTGCCGATGCCCGACACCAGCTTCACCGGCGAGGCGCCGCGATAGAGGCCCTTGGAGAAGGGCGTCGCCTTGCCTTCGGTGATGCCGCGGCCGAGCGCGGTCTTGTCGAAGTCCGACTGGTCGACATGGGCGAGGTCGTGGCGGCCGAGATAGGAGACGGCGAGCTCGCGGAACACGTAGTCGAGGATCGACGTCGCGTTCTTGATCGCGTCGTTGCCCTGCACCATGCCGGCCGGCTCGAACTTGGTGAAGGTGAAGGCCTCGACATATTCGTCGAGCGGCACGCCATATTGCAGGCCGAGCGAGATGGCGATGGCGAAGTTGTTCATCATCGCGCGGAAGGCGGCACCTTCCTTGTGCATGTCGATGAAGATCTCGCCGAGGCGGCCGTCGTCGAACTCGCCGGTCCTGAGATATACCTTGTGGCCGCCGACGACGGCCTTCTGCGTGTAGCCCTTGCGGCGGTTCGGCAGCTTCTCGCGGTCGCGGTAAAGCCGCTCCACCACGCGCTCGACGATCTTCTCCGTCACCTGCACGGCGCGCTGCGCGGCCGGTGCTGCGATAAACTGCTCGACCGCCTCGTCCTCATCCTCGTCGTCATCGGCGAGCAGCGAGGCGTTGAGCGGCTGCGACAGCTTCGAGCCGTCGCGGTAGAGCGCGTTGGCCTTCAGCGCCAGCTTCCAGGACAGCATGTAGGCGTTCTTGGCGTCCTCGACCGTCGCCTCGTTCGGCATGTTAATGGTCTTGGAGATGGCGCCCGAGATGAAGGGCTGCGCCGCGGCCATCATCAGGATGTGGCTCTGGATCGACAGCGAGCGCTTGCCGATCTTGCCGCAGGGGCTGGCGCAGTCGAACACCGCAAGATGCTCGGCCTTGAGGAAGGGCGCGCCTTCCAGCGTCATCGCACCGCAGACATGGATGTTGGCGGCGTCAATGTCCTTCCTGGAGAAGCCAAGCGCCGGCAGCATCTCGAAGGAGATGTCTGAGAGCTGCTCGTCGGTGAAGCCGAGCGTCTCCTTCACCCAGTCGGCGCCGAGCGTCCACTGGTTGAACACGAACTTGATGTCGAAGGCCGACTTAAGCGCCGCGTTGAGCGCCGCGATCTTCTCGTCGGTGAAGCCCCTGGCCTTCAGCGTCGACGGGTTGATGCCCGGCGCCTGGTTGAGGTTGCCATGGCCGACGGCGTAGGCCTCGATCTCGGCGATCTGGCTTTCGGAGTAGCCGAGCGTCCTGAGCGCTTCCGGCACGGCGCGGTTGATGATCTTGAAGTAGCCGCCGCCGGCGAGCTTCTTGAACTTCACCAGCGCGAAGTCGGGCTCGATGCCGGTGGTGTCGCAATCCATGACGAGACCAATCGTGCCGGTCGGCGCGATCACGGTCGCCTGCGCGTTGCGGTAGCCGTGCTCTTCGCCGAGCTCGATGGCGCGGTCCCAGGCGGCGCGGGCATGCTCGGCCAGCGCCTGCTGCTTGAGGTCTGAAGCGACCAGCGGCACCGGGTTGACGGCGAGCTTCTCGTAGCCGTCTTTGTCTCCGTATGCAGCGCGGCGGTGGTTGCGCATGACGCGCAGCATGTTCTGCGCGTTGCGGTCGTAGTCCGGGAAGGCGCCGAGCTCGGAGGCCATCTCGGCCGAGGTCGAATAGGCCACACCCGTCATGATCGCGGTGAGCGCGGCGCAGATGGCGCGGCCCTCGTCGGAGTCGTAGGGAATGCCCGAGGTCATCAGCAGGCCGCCGATATTGGCATAGCCGAGGCCGAGCGTCCGGTAATCGTAGGAAAGCTTGGCGATCTCCTTCGACGGGAACTGCGCCATCATCACCGAGATTTCGAGCACGACGGTCCATAGGCGAACGGTGTGCTCGTAAGCCGCGATGTCGATGGTGCCGTCTTCCCTACGGTAGGGCAGAAGATTGATCGAGGCGAGGTTGCAGGCCGTGTCGTCGAGGAACATGTATTCCGAGCACGGGTTGGAGGCCCGGATCGCACCGGCGGAGGCGCAAGTGTGCCAGTCGTTCATCGTCGTGTTGAAGTGCAGGCCGGGATCGGCCGACGCCCAGGCGGCGTAGCCGATCTTTTCCCACAGATCGCGCGCCTTCAGCGTCTTCAGCACCTTGCCGTCCTTGCGGGCGGTGAGCTGCCAGTCGCCATCGGCCTCGACGGCGCGCAGGAAATTGTCCTTCAGCGACACCGAGTTGTTGGAGTTCTGGCCGGAGACGGTGAGGTAGGCGTCCGAATCCCAGTCGGTGTCGTAGGTCTTGAACGACATCGAGGTGTAGCCCTGGCGGGCGAACTGGATGACGCGATAGATGTAGTTCTCCGGCACGGCGTCCTTCTTGGCCGCCTTGATCTCGCGCTTCAGCGCGGTGTTCAAAGCCGGGTCGAAGCAGTCGTCGCCATCGCCATCGCAATTGACGCAGGCCTTCATGATCGCTTCGAGATGCTTCTTGACGATCTTCGAGCCGGTGACCAGCGAGGCGACCTTCTGTTCCTCGTTGACCTTCCAGTCGATAAATTCCTCGATGTCGGGGTGGTCGGCGTCGACGATCACCATCTTGGCGGCGCGGCGCGTCGTGCCGCCTGACTTGATGGCGCCGGCCGCGCGGTCGCCGATCTTGAGGAAGCTCATCAGGCCGGAGGAGCGGCCGCCGCCGGACAGCTTTTCGCCTTCGCCGCGCAGCATCGAGAAGTTCGAGCCGGTGCCGGAGCCGTATTTGAACAGGCGCGCCTCGCGCACCCACAGGTCCATGATGCCGCCTTCGTTGACGAGGTCGTCCTGCACGCCCTGGATGAAGCAGGCATGCGGCTGCGGATGCTCGTAGGCCGACTTCGACTTGGTCAGTTTGCCGGTGAAGGGGTCGACATAGAAGTGGCCCTGGCTCGGACCGTCGATGCCGTAGGCCCAGTGCAGGCCGGTGTTGAACCACTGCGGCGAGTTCGGCGCGACGCGCTGGGTGGCGAGCATATAAGCGAGCTCGTCGCGGAAGGCGCGCGCGTGCTCTTCCGACTTGAAGTAGCCGCCCTTCCAGCCCCAATAGGTCCAGGTGCCGGACAGTCGGTCGAAGACCTGGCGGGCATCGGTTTCCGACCCGTAGCGTTCAGCCTCCGGGAGCTTGGCGAGCTCGGCCTCGTCGGCAACCGAGCGCCATAGGAAGGAGGGGACGTCGTTCTCCTCGACCTTCTTCAGGCGCGCCGGCACGCCGGCCTTGCGGAAATACTTCTGCGCCAGGATGTCGGCCGCGACCTGGCTGAACTGGGCCGGCACATCGATGTTGTCGAGGCGGAACACCACCGAGCCGTCGGGATTCTTGATCTCCGACAGGGCCTTGCGGAATTCGATCTCCGCATAGGCTGACTGTTCTGGCTTGGTGAAGCGACGCTCGATGCGCATTGGTCCGGTCCCTTTTGTCTATATATAGCGCTTTTCCCCAGGGATTTCTGCCCCAAAGGCGATTAGCGCGGTCCGCCGTTTGCCGGCATCGCGGGCGACGCCGACATTCTCCTCGTCGCGGGCAACGCCATGCAGACAAGCGAACGCCTTTCCAGGCGGTCACCCAGGTTGCCGGCCGACCCGCGGGTCCCTCGAAACTGAAACTTTTGTCGATTCCCTCGGAAGAGGGAGGTTCACACTATCTAGGGTCGAGCCTGCCTGCAAACACTAAATATAGTGTTAACAGATCATTTTTTCCAGGCCGACAATTCTCCCTTTTCGCCCACCCAAGCCCAACATCGCCAACGCTTCCGCCGGCCTCGTGGACAGGCGGAAATGCGGGCAAAACGCACAAAATCCGGGAAAAAAGACCGGCCTCTGAACTTTCCGGTCGCGCCCACAACAGGAGCGCATGGCCTATAAAAAGCGACTCGTTCTGACCCGTCAAGGATTCGTTTTTGTAGGTTTTGTGACCCCCAATATGTTGTGTGTCACATATGTGGATAACGGGGACAGAAACGGCCGACGCGGAATTCGCTTCGGCCCGATTGAAAGCCGCTCCGCGCCGCAAATCGCGACCCGTTCCGCGCACCCTGACAAGGCAAATATGGCTAAGCGCCCTAACGCGGCGAGAGCCTGCCCGCGTTCCAGGTGCAACCATTGCAAATACCGAAAGACCTTGACGCAGCGATATCCCGATGCACTAATTAGTCCGTAACTAAGATATAAATTCCACAAATATGGAATAGTAGAAGGGAACCAAGATGAAGCGCTTCGTGAAAATTGCTGCTTCGCTGGCGGCGCTTGTGCTTTCGGCAACGGGCACAGCCTGGGCCGAGCCGGCCAAGGGCGGCGTCATCGACGTGGCCACAATCGGCGAGCCACCGACACTCGATCCGATGGCGTCCACGGCCGATCTCGTCGGCATCGTCACCCAGCACATTTATGAGACGCTTTACACCTTCGACAAGGATTGGGGCATCACTCCGCTTCTCGCGGCCGACATGCCGCAGATTTCGCCCGACGGGCTCGTCTACACGATCAAGCTGAGGACCGGCGTGAAGTTCCACGACGGCAGCGACATGAATTCCGCCGACGTCGTCGCGTCGCTGCAGCGCTGGATGAAGATCGCCACCCGCGGCAAGCAGGCCGCCGAGGTGATCGCCTCGGTCGACGCAGTCGACGACAACACGGTCAAGATCACGCTCAAGAAACCCTTCGCGCCGCTGCTGGCGCTGCTGTCGCTGAACAACGCGGCCGCCATCATCATTCCCTCTGAGAACGCCAAGCAGGACCCGCTGACCAGCTTTGTCGGCACCGGGCCCTACATGCTGAAGGACCGCAAGCCAGACCAGTTCATCCAGCTAGCCCGTTTCGACGGCTACAAGTCGCGCGACGGCGAGCCGAACGGCTATGGCGGCGCCAGGAAGCAGTATCTCGACGAAATCCGTTTCGTGCCGGTTCCCGATGCCAACACCCGCGTGGAAGGGGCGGTCGCCGGCCAGTTCGCCTATGTCGATTCGCTCCCCGTCGAATCCTTCGACAAGATCTCCGGCGGCAAGACGGCGCCCGTCATCCTCAAGCCTTTCGGCTGGCCGGTCTTTGTCCTCAACACCAAGCAGGGACCCAACAGCGACATCCGCATCCGCAAGGCGATCCAGGCAGCGCTTGCGCCCAACGACATGCTGCTCGCGGCGTTCGGCTCCAAGGATTTCTTCGCCGCCGACGGCGCCCTTTATCCGGAAAGCTATGCCTGGCACACCGATGCCGGCACCGAAGCCTACAAACCCGATGGCGACACCGAAGCGGCCGCGGCCCTGCTGAAGGAAGCCGGCTACGACGGTAAGCCGCTGCGCATCCTCACCAGCCGCCAATACGAGTTCCACTACAAGATGGCGCAGGTCGCCGCGGAGTATCTCAAGGCGGCCGGCTTCCAGGTCAAGCTCGACGTCGTCGAATGGGCGACGCTGACCAAGAACCGCACCGATCCGGCGCTCTGGGACATCTACATCACCCACAGCCCGTTCCTGCCCGAGCCGTCGCTGACCGGCATCATGTCGGACTCCTCGCCCGGATGGTGGGTTTCCGACCGCAAGCACAAGGTGCTCGACGCGTTCAACGCCGAGCCCGATCCGGCCAAGCGCGTCGCGTTGTTCGCGGATGTCCAGAAGGCGGTGCTCGACGAGGTCCCGGCCGTCAAGATCGGCGATTTCAACGCATTGGCTGCCAAGGCGCCGACGCTCAAGGACGTGACGCCGGCGCCGTGGCCGTATTTCTGGAACGCTTATCTGGAAGGCAAATAAGTTCCTCCCGCAGGTCCCGGCGCGCAACCGGGCCAGGCAACAGGGTGCCGGCCAGTTACGGTCGGCACCCAAGAACTTCGATAGACCACCGAAGAGAGGCTGAATGCTGCGCTCGATCCTCAACAGGATTCTCGGCATGATCGTCGTGATGGCGCTGGTCGTCACCATCGTCTTTGTCATTGTGCGGATAACACCTGGCGATCCGGCCGCGGTGATGCTCGGCCCGGATGCGTCCGCCTCAGACATCGCGGCACTCCGCTCCAGGCTCGGGCTCGATGGCTCGATCCCGGAGCAATTCGGGCGCTACGTGCTCGGCGTCGTCCAGGGGGATTTCGGCCAGTCGATCTTCCTCAACGAGCCGGTCACGACAGCGCTCGCCCAGCGCGCCGAGCCCACCTTCTTCCTCACAGTGTTCTCGCTGCTGATCGCGACGGCGATCGCCTTGCCGGTCGGGATCCTCGCCGCCTACAAGCGCGGCTCGGTCTTCGATCAGGCGACGACCACGGTCGCCATGTTCGCGGCGAGCGTGCCGAGCTTCTGGCTGGGTCTCTTGTTCATCCAGTTCTTCGCCGTCAGGCTCGGCTGGTTCGACACTTCCGGCTATGGCGGGCCGGGCGCATCCTTCGTTGTGCGGCTGAACCACCTGGTGCTGCCGGCGCTGGCGCTCGGCCTCGTCAGTTCGGCGCTGATCACCCGCTTCACCCGCGCCTCGATGCTCGACGTGCTCAACGACGACTATGTGCGCACCGCTCGCTCGAAAGGCATGAGCGAATGGCGAGTCGTGCTGAAGCACGCCTTCAGGAATGCGCTGATCCCGATCATCACCGTTATCGGGCTCACCGCCGCGCTGCTCATCTCGGGGGCGGTGGTGACCGAAACGGTGTTCGGCCTGCCGGGCGTCGGCAGCCTGGTCGTGTCGGCGGTGCTGAGGCGCGACTATCCCGTCATCCAGGGCGCGCTGCTGGTCATTGCCGGCCTCTACGTGCTGGTCAATTTCGCCATCGACATGCTCTACCTCGTCGTCGATCCGAGGGTTCGCTACTGATGGCCGCGATCTCCGTCCCGTTCCATTCCGAACCCAACATCCTGTCGCGGCTGATCGGTCGGCCGACATCGGCCATCGGCCTGATCGTGCTGGTCATCATCGTGCTGGCCGCCATTTTGGCGCCCGTCATCGCGCCCTATGCGCCGTCGAAACTCTCCATCGCCAGCCGGCTGCATGCGCCAGGCCTCGATCATCTGTTCGGCACCGACGATCTCGGCCGCGACGTGTTCACGCGCATGCTCTATGCCGCGCGCACCTCCCTCAGTGTCGGCTTCGCCGTGGTCATTCTGTCGTCGATCATCGGCACCATCTTGGGGCTGACGGCAGGCTATTTCAAAGGTCTCGACACGCCGGTATCGCGGCTGATCGATGCCATGATGGCGTTCCCGGATATCCTGCTGGCGATTGCGCTAGTCGCCGCGCTCGGCCCGACGGCGGTCAATGTCGTGGTGGCGCTCGGCATCGTCTATGCGCCGCGCATCGCCCGCGTCGTGCGAGCCTCGACGCTGGTCATTCGCGAGCTTCCTTATGTGGAAGCGGCGCGGGCGCTCGGCGTGCCAACGCTGATCATCCTGATCCGTCATGTGCTGCGCAACGTGACGTCGCCGCTCCTGGTGCAGGGCACTTTCATCTTCGCCAATGCCATCCTAGCGGAGGCCGGCTTGTCGTTCCTCGGCGTCGGCATTTCGCCCGACATTCCGACCTGGGGCACGATGATCGCCACCGGCCGCCAGTACATGGACCAGGCTCCCTGGGTGATGATGTTCCCCGGCGCGGCGATCGTCGTGACGGTGCTGTCGCTGCAGCTCCTCGGCGACGGGCTGCGCGACCTTCTCGATCCACGCCTCGCCAAGGATATCTGATGTTTGCCAACCGCTTCCCCAAGGCCGAGCGGCCGCTTCTGATCAAGGACGCAAGACCGGTCGGGTTCGGCGACGGCTTCGATCGGCCGATCGACGTCATGATCGACGAGCATGGGCGGATCGCCGAAGCCGCTTCCGCCATAGCCGCCGGCGATGGTGTCGAGACCGTCGACGCCAAAGGTATGTTTTTGTCGCCGGGCTGGACCGATCTCCATGTCCATGTCTGGTATGGCGGCACCGACATTTCGCTTCGCCCCGAGCAATGCGGAGCCGCGCGCGGCGTCACCACGATGGTCGATGCCGGCTCGGCCGGCGAGGCGAATTTGCAGGGCTTTCGCGAGTTCATCATCGAGCCGGCGCGTGAGAACGTCTACGCCTTCCTGAACATCGGCTCGATCGGCCTGGTCGCCTGCAACCGCGTCAGCGAGCTGATCGACATGCGCTCGATCGATTTCGACCGGATCATCGCCACGATCGAAGCCAATCGCGACGTCATCATCGGGCTGAAGGTCCGCGCCAGCCATGTCATCACCGGCGGCTGGGACCTGACGCCGGTGCGCCTGGCCAAGAAGCTCAGCCGCATCCTGAAGCTGCCGATCATGGTGCATGTCGGCGAGCCGCCGCCGCTCTATGACGACGTGCTCGGCCTCTTGAGCGAGGGCGACATCGTCACCCATTGCTTCAACGGCAAGGCCGGCGGCTCGATCATCGAGGACGACGACCTCTACAGGCTCGCCGAGCAGGCGGCGGCGCGCGGCATCGTGCTCGATGTCGGCCATGGTGGCGCGTCCTTCTCCTTCGATGTCGCCAAGGCCGCGCTTGAGCGCGGCCTGCCGCCGGCCACGATCTCGACCGACCTCCACAACCGATCGCTCGACACCTCCGTTTGGGACATGGCCACCACCATGTCCAAGCTATTGTCGCTCGGCATGAAATTCGAGGACGTGGTGACGGCGTCGACGACGGCTCCGCGCCGCGCCATCCGCCTGCCGACCGAAAGGCTGCTGAAGAAAGGCAAGCCGGCCGAATTCACACTGTTCGACGTCGTCGACGCCGACCTGACCGTGCGCGATTCGCAAGGCGCTTTGAGCACGCTGCATCGGCTGTTCGAACCGCGCCATGCCATTCTGGGCGCAGAGGCCGTCGCCGCGCATCGCCATGTGCCGGCGGAAGGCGAGGGCGGTTCCCATGCCTGTCCGCATTGCGGGTGGAAATCATGACCGAGCCTTTAGCCAGCGACGTCATCCTCTCGGTCCGCGATCTCAAGACCTGGTTCGTGACGCGCCGGGTGACGGCAAAGGCGGTCGATGGCGTGACCTTCGATCTGAAGCGCGGCAGGACGCTGGCGGTGGTCGGCGAATCCGGCTCCGGCAAGTCCGTCACCAGCCTCTCCATCATGGGACTGCTGTCGCGGCCGGGCCGTATTGCCGGCGGCAGCATCCTGTTTCGCGACCGGCAGGAACGCGTCCACGACCTCGCTGGCTTCGGCCAGCAGCAGTTCCGCAAGCTGCGCGGCAGCGAGATCGCGATGATCTTCCAGGAACCGATGACCAGTCTGAACCCGCTGTTCACCGTCGGCGACCAGATCGGCGAGATGATCGCGCTGCACGAGCCGGTCGATCGCCGTGAGGCGCGCAGGCGCGCTTTAGCCATGCTGAAACATGTCGAAATCCCCGACGCGGAATCGCGCCTGGACGACTATCCGCACCAGATGTCCGGCGGCATGCGGCAGCGCGTCATGATCGCCATGGCGCTGTCCTGCAGTCCGTCGCTCTTGATCGCAGATGAGCCGACGACCGCGCTCGACGTCACCATCCAGGCGCAGATCCTCGATCTCTTGCGCCGCTTGCAAGCCGAGATGGGCATGTCGATCCTATTCATCACCCACAATCTCGGCGTGGTGGCCGAGATCGCCCACAATGTCGTCGTCATGTATGGCGGCCGCGTCGTCGAGCAGGCGCCGGTCAATGATCTCTTCGCGCATCAGCGCCATCCCTACACCAAGGGCCTGCTTGCCTGTACGCCGAATGCAGCGCGCGACATCGATGCAGCCGGGCAACGCCATGCGTTGCATTCGATCCCCGGCAGCGTGCCGCCGATCACCAACCTGCCGCCTGGCTGCGCCTTCGAGCCGCGCTGCAATTTCGCCATCACCCCCTGCCGAGCCGAGCCGCCGCCGCTTGTGCCTGCCGGTCCGCATGGTGCGTCCCGCTGCATCCGGAGCGCCGAGCTATGAGCGCGCCTGCCACATCCGTCGAGGAGAAGCCCCTGCTCAGCGTGCAGGGCCTGACCAAGCATTTCCCGGCCAGGGGCGGCCGCATCGTCCATGCCGTCGAAGACGTCAGCTTCGACATCCCGCGCGGCTCGACCGTCGGCCTCGTCGGCGAGTCCGGATCCGGCAAGACCACCGCCGGCCGTGCGCTTTTGCGACTGATCGAGCCGACAGGCGGCAAGGCGCTGTTCGAGGGCGTGGACCTGTTCTCGCTGTCGCAGCGCGAGATGCGCGGCTACCGGCAAAGGCTGCAGATCGTCTTCCAGGACCCGTTCTCGAGCCTTAATCCGCGCATGCGGATCGGCGGCATTATCGGCGAGGCGCTCAGCACAGCAGGCTATCCGCGCGGCAGGCGGCGCGCCGAGCGGATCGGCGAGCTGCTGACGCTGGTCGGCCTGTCGCCGGACCACGCCGGCCGCTACCCGCATGAATTTTCCGGCGGCCAGCGCCAGCGCATCGGCATTGCGCGGGCACTTGCCGTCGAACCGCAATTCATCGTCGCCGACGAGCCGGTCTCGGCGCTCGATGTTTCCGTGCAGGCGCAGGTGCTCAATCTGTTCGGCGACCTGCAAAAGAAGCTCGGGCTCACCCTTCTGTTCATCGCGCACGACCTGTCGGTGGTCGAATATCTCTGCGACGAAGTGGTGGTCATGTATCTCGGCCGCGTCATGGAGCGTGGGCCGAGCCGGCTTGTCTATGCCGCGCCGCGCCATCCTTACACCAAGGCGCTGCTGGCAACGGCGCCGGTGCCCGACCCGACGCGCCGCCGCACGCACACGCCTTTGCACGGCGACATTCCGAGCCCGATCGCGCCGCCCTCCGGCTGCGTCTTCCGCACCCGCTGCCCCGAAGCCATCGCCGCCTGCGCGCAAGCCGTCCCGCCGGTCGAGCATGTCGGCGGCGGACACTACGTGGCTTGCATCCGCCACAATGAAAAACTGCCTGATCTGAACCGGGTTGACCATCGCCAGGGTGCTGCCCTTTAGATCATCGCGATCAACATTTGAGACCACATGACTGCTGACGTGAGAGACCAAGACCTGAGCCGCACCGAAGTAGCCGTCGAACCGCGCCGGTCGCGCACCAGCGGCATCGACCGCGTGCTGCAGATCTTGGATTGCCTGCAACGGCGGGGACGCCCGGCAACCGCCTATGAAATCGCGCGCGATATCGGCGCGCCGCTGTCGACCGTCTACGTCATCGTCGACGATATGGTCGAGAAGGAGCTTCTCGACCGCAAGGATGGCGGCCTGCTATGGCTCGGGCCGAGGCTTTATCAGTACGGGCTGACTTATGCCCGCACGCTCGATCTGCTCAATGTGGCGACGCAGGAAATGCACGAACTCGCTCAAGGATCGAAGGAAACCGTCCAGATATGCGGCCGCGACGGCGACTATATGGTCGTCTTGGCCATGGAGGAGGGCAAGGACCATTTCCAGGTGACGTCGCGCGTCGGCACGCGCACGCCGCTCAACTGGACAGCGTCGGGCCGGTTGCTGGTCGGTCACCTGCCGGAGGCTGAGCGTCTCGCCATTTTTGCCCGCTCGGCGACCGCTTCGCCGACAGGACGCGCTGAAACGGACGAGCACGTGCTTGCTCGATCATCGGAGGCGGCGCTGGCCCAGGGGCTCGCGATCCAGGCCGGCGAGTCGGATTTTTCGGTCGCCTGCATCGCGGCTCCGATCCGCGACAACCTTGGGGCGTGCCGGGCGACAATCTCGATTGTCGTACCGGATGTGAAACTTCGGCAAAAAGATCCGGATTTGACGTCGCGGGTCAGGCAAAGCGCCCGGCGTATCGAGGAGCGGCTGGGCTGGCGCCACGCAGGCCCGTAATCCCCGGCGTCCGGGACGGCCGCCGGCAGGCTTTTCATTTTAGCTGGCTTGCACTATCTCTTGCCCTTGCGCGGGGGCGTGTCTTGTCAACCGTAAAAGCATTCGCTACGCCCCGCCCATGACAGTTACCGTCCGTTTCGCACCGTCGCCGACCGGCCGCATCCATATCGGCAATGCGCGCACGGCCCTGTTCAACTGGCTGTTCGCCGTGAACAACAAGGGCCGCTTCATCCAGCGCTTCGACGACACCGATATTGCCCGCTCGAAGCAGGAATTCGCCGATTCCATCCTCTACGACCTGCATTGGCTGGGCATCTTCCCTGATGTCACCGAATACCAGTCGCGGCGTGTCGAGATCTATGATGCGGCGGTCGAGCGGCTGAAGGCGGCGCGCGTGCTTTACGCCTGCTACGAAACGCCGGAGGAACTCGACCTGCGCCGCAAGGTGCGCCGCACGCGCGGCCAGCCGCCGGTCTATGGCCGCGAGGCGCTGACGCTGACGCCGGAGCAGGTGGCCGAGTACGAATCGGACGGGCGCCGGCCGCATTGGCGCTTCCTGTTGCCGAACTTCACCAGCGACCCGCTGCAGCCGGAGCGGACCGAGGTGCACTGGAATGACCTGGTACGCGGAGAGGAGACCGTCGATCTCGCCTCGCTGTCGGACCCGGTCCTGCTGCGCGAGGACGGCACCTATCTCTACACGCTGCCTTCCGTGGTCGACGACATCGAGATGGGCGTCACCCATGTCATCCGCGGCGACGACCACGTCACCAACACCGGCGTGCAGATCGCCTTGTTCCAGGCGCTGGGCGCTGAACCGCCAGTCTTCGGACACCACAATCTCTTGACCACGGTGTCGGGCGAGGGGCTGTCGAAGCGCACCGGCGCGCTGTCGATCGAAAGCCTGCGCGGGGACGGCATCGAGCCGATGGCGGTCGCCTCGCTGGCGGTGCTCGTCGGCACGTCGGAAAACGTGACGGCAGCCCACGATCTCAGCGAACTCGCCGGGCATTTCGATCCGGCGGCGACGTCCAAGTCTGCCGCCAAGTTCGACCCGGACGAGCTCTTCGTGCTCAACCGGGCCCTCATGCATCACATGCCGTTCGAGGAGGCGCGCGACCGGCTGATCGTGCTCGGCATTTCCGGCGACAGGGCTGAGTCGTTCTGGCTGGCGGTGCGCGGCAATCTGGACCGGTTGTCGGATGCGGTCGCCTGGTGGCGAATCCTGAGCGACGGCCCGCAGGAGGCGGCGGAATTCTCCGGCGAGGACCGCGACTTCCTCCACCAGGCGTTCGACCTGTTGCCCGAGGAGCCATGGAACGGCACCGTCTGGAAAGACTGGACCGGCAAGATCAGGGAAGCGACCGGACGCAAGGGCAAGCCGCTGTTCATGCCGCTGCGACTCGCTCTTACTGGGCGCTCTTCCGGGCCGGAGCTAGCAGATCTATTGCCGCTGATGGGTCGGGAAGGAACGCTGGCCCGACGACCCTGACCTTGCGCTGTTCCGGCGGCAGTGCCGATACAGGCGATACCGGCGTCTTGGCGGTCAGGCGCTTGATCGCCTCGCGGTCGAGTCCCCCTTCGGCATTGGCGAGGGTTTCGGGATCGGCGCCCGGATCTGGCTTGGCGGCCGGAACCGGGACTAACGGTGTCGCCTCGCTGTCCGGCTGCGACTGTTCCGGATTGGGCGGATTGCCGGCGATGATCGAGAAGTTCTCGGCTTGGGCATTGCAGCCGCAGGCGGGCGGGCGCGAGTAGTTGGCCTGCTTGTAGAGATAGGCGCTCGGCAACTCGCTGTAGGGGCGGCCGGTCACCGACGAGGTCATCGTGCCGGAATCGTCCTCCATTCCACGCGAGTAGAAGACCTGCATCTCGGTGCCGGGGCAGCTCGATTCGCAATTCTTCTGATCGCGTTCGAAATCGCCGTAAGAGGCGGCGTTCGACATCGGGAAGAAATAGCCGTCGCAGGTGCGCACGCAAACCGTGCGGAACTCGCCGTTCATCCTCGGCAGATCCATGCCGTCCGGCTGATTGATCACGCGGCGGATGTTGCGCAAGCTGGGATCATCGGATGGCACCTCCGATGCATCGGGCACGTCGAGAGGCTCGGTTTCCTGATCGCGGCCGAAAAGCTGCTCGAACAGATTGCCGCCGCCATTGTTGCGGACGGCCTCCTGAATGGGAGCGCGTGGTGGCGCAATCTCGTCGCGGCAGCTATTGGCGTCGAGCGCCGCAAGGATGCGGCTGCGGTCGCGCCGCGTGCCGCCGCCGGCCAGACGCTCGCGCTTCCCCTGCAAGGTGTCGAGATTGGCGTTCATGCGCTCTATCGAGGCATTGATCGCCGCGCATTGGCTGACATTGCGCGAAAACAGCGTGAAGCCGCAATTGGCATCGCTTGCCCGGCTGCGCGCCTTCGCCAGTTGCTCGCGCTGGCGCGCGATCGCGTCGTCATATTTGCGGATCAGGCCTGGCCCGCCGCCGCCACCGCGAGCCGCGCCGAGCTCGGCTTCGAGCTGGCGGCACGTGCTGGAGGCTGCCTGCGGTTCGGTCACGGTGACAACCGACCCCGCCAGCGCTGCAAGCAGCGCCGCAAGATGGGTCAGCTTGAACCCCGCGCCTTTCATTCGCCTGAAACCCCGATTGCCTGTGGCCGGAAGGCTACCGCGTTCGTGGTTAACTGTTCCCTAGTAAGGCAGATCGGGCCACACCGATGCCAGCGAAAGCAGGACGATTCCAACAAACGCAACGTTCCAGACGAGCGAGCGCAGCAGGGGAACGCCGATTGCATAGAGCGGAAGATAGACCAGCCTGGCCGAAAAATAGAGTCCGGCCCCCCACTTGCTGAGCACGGTCTCGTGGCCAACCGCGTGGACAAGGAAAACCGCCGCGACGAACACCGGAAAGGTCTCGACGAAGTTTCGCAGTGCCCTTTCCAGGCGCCCCGCCGTCCCTGTGAGCGGAGGGACTTCGGTGTCTCGGGCACTGGCGGTCCAGCGGTAACCGCGCTGGAAGCTCGCCGAATGCGAGGCGAGAACGATGTGAATGAAACAGAGCACGCAACTCGCGGCGAGCATGGCTAGTTCGAAGCTCATTCATCCCTCGTAGCTGCCCGTTCGTCTTTCGCGCTTGAATGTCGAAACGTGACGGAGTGGCCGCAATGGCCGCCGCCATCTTACAAGCACCATCGGTGTTTACAGCCAGAGCCGTCCTCAACCCAAATGGGCGATCGCCTGCGCCTTATGCGCCGCCTCGACCACCGCCAGCGCCGTCATGTTGACGACGCCACGTGACGTGACCGACGGCGTGAGGATATGCGCGGGCTTGTCGGTGCCGAGCAGGATCGGACCGACATGCAGCGCGTCCATCATCGCGCGCAGCGCCGTCAGCGTGATGTTGGCCGAATCGAGGTTCGGAAAGACCAGGAGATTGGCTTCGCCCTTCAGCCGAGAATGTGGGTAGACGCGCTGGCGCAAATGTTCCGACAGCGCCGAGTCGGCATGCATCTCGCCGTCGCACTGCAGGTCCGGAGCAATGCGCGCCAGGATCGATGCCGCCTGGCGCATCTTCAGCGCGCCGGGCGAATCGCGCGAGCCGAAATCCGAATGCGATAGAAGCGCCGCCTTCGGCTCGATGCCGAAGCGCTGGATTTCCTCAGCCGCCAGCACCGTCATCTCGGCGATCTCCTCCGCCGTCGGATCGACCGAGACATGGGTGTCGGTGAGGAAGATGATGCCGCGCTGCGAGATCAGCATCGACAACGTTGAGAGATCGCGGTCGTTGATGCCGGGACGCGGCCCGATGATCAGCGTGACATTGCGCAGATGCCGCTCGAAGCGGCCTTCGAGGCCGCAAATCATCGCATCCGCATCGCCGCGCTTCAGCGCGAGCGCGGCGATCACCGTATTGTTGGTGCGCACCATGGTGCGGGCGGCTTCCGTCGTTATGCCGCGGCGGCCCGCAAGCTCGATCAGGAGGTCGACATAATGGCGATAGCGCGGATCGTCTTCCGGGTTGATCAGGCCGAAATCGACGCCAGGCCGGATGCGCAGGCCGTAGCGCTTCAGTCGGACTTCCACGACATGCGGGCGGCCGATGAGGATCGGCTCGGCGATGCCTTCCTCCAGCACCACTTGCGCGGCGCGCAGCACACGTTCGTCCTCGCCGTCGGCATAGATGACGCGCTTGGCGCTGGAGGCCTTGGCCGACGAGAACACCGGCTTCATCACCAGGCCGGAACGGAAGACGAAACGGTTGAGCTTGTCGATATAGGCGGCGAAATCGGCGATCGGCCGTGTCGCCACGCCGGTGTCGCAGGCTGCCTTCGCCACCGCCGGCGCGATGCGCAGGATAAGGCGCGGGTCGAAGGGCGAGGGGATCAGGAAATCCGGGCCGAACACCGGCGTCTCGCCGGAATAGGCGCGCGCTGCGACGTCCGAAGGCTCCTCGCGGGCAAGAGCCGCGATCGCCCTGACGGCGGCCATCTTCATCTCCTCGTTGATGGCGCTGGCGCCGCAGTCCAGCGCGCCGCGGAAGATGTAAGGAAAACAGAGCACGTTGTTGACTTGATTGGGAAAATCAGAACGCCCGGTGCAGATCATGGCGTCCGGGCGCGCCGCCCTTGCCACTTCCGGCATGATCTCCGGCGTCGGATTGGCGAGCGCCAGGATCAAGGGTTTCGGCGCCATGTGCTGTAAGAGTTCAGGCTTCAGCACGCCGGCGGCGGAGAGGCCGAGGAAGACATCGGCGCCCGGGATGACATCGGCCAGCGTGCGCGCTTCCGTATCCTTCACATAAGGGTCTTTCCAGCGGTCCATCTCCTCGGCGCGGCCCTTCCAGGCGACGCCGAAACGGTCGGTGACCCAGATGTTTTCCACCTTGGCGCCGAGCGAGACCAGGAGATTGAGGCAGGCGAGCGCCGCAGCACCGGCGCCGGAGGTGACGATCTTGATGTCGGAGATGGTCTTGCCGGCGAATTCCAGCCCGTTGAGCACCGCCGCCGCGACGATGATCGCCGTGCCATGCTGGTCGTCATGGAAGACCGGAATGCCCATGCGGGCCTTCAGCCGCTCCTCGACCTCGAAGCATTCGGGCGCCTTGATGTCCTCGAGGTTGATGCCGCCGAAGGTCGGCTCGAGCGCGGCCACCGTCTCGACCATGCGCTCGATCTCCGGCGCGTCGATCTCGATGTCGAAGACGTCGATGCCGGCGAACTTCTTGAACAGCACCGCCTTGCCTTCCATCACCGGCTTGGAGGCGAGCGGGCCGATATTGCCGAGGCCGAGCACCGCCGAGCCGTTGGAGACGACGCCGACGAGGTTGGCGCGCGCCGTGTAGTCGGCGGCGGTCGCCGGGTCGTCGCGGATCTCGAGGCAGGGCGCGGCGACGCCCGGCGAATAGGCAAGCGCGAGATCCCGCTGGTTGCCGAGCGGCTTGGTCGCCTGGATCTCGAGCTTCCCCGGGGTGGGATGCTTGTGGAAGAAGAGCGCGGCCTCGTCGAGGTCCGACCTGGCCGTTTTCTTGCTCTCGCCGTCCATCCGGCCCCTCCCTGCGCTTCCTGCTTTCGAGCCTTTTAGAGCAATTCCAGGAAAAGTGTGAAACGGTTTTCCGTCCGGAATTGCATCAGGCAGATACATGCGGCGACGATTCTTCGCGACGCCAAATCTTGGCTGATGCGTTCACATTGCCGAAGCTGAAATAGCCAAGCTATTTCAGCCGGTTGGAGTGAAAATCTCTGGCTTTTTGCCGTAGCCGCCGACCAACCCGGTCAGAACGCGCTGACATAGAGCCCGCCGTCGACTGGAATGTTCTGGCCGGTGAGGTAGCCGGCGTGGACCGAGCAGAGGAAGGCGCAGATCTGGCCGAATTCCTCCGGTGTGCCGAGACGTTTTGCCGGCACATCGGCGCTGATGCGGGTTTTCCGCGCGGCAGCGGCTGCCGGGTCTTCCGGCGTGCCGGCCTCATGCGGGCCGCGCAGCCGGTCAGTGTCGAGCTTGCCGGGCAAAAGGCTGTTGATGGTCACGTTTCGGTCGATCACCGTGCGCGCGACGCCCGCAAGGAACGAGGTCAGCCCGGCGCGGGCGCCAGACGACAGATCGAGCCCCGGGATCGGCACATAGACCGACAGCGAGGTGATGTTGACGATGCGGCCGAAGCCGCGCTTGGCCATGCCGTCGATCACCGCCTGGATCAGCTCGATCGGCGTCACCATGTTCTGCGTCACGCCCTCGAGGATCTTGGCGCGGTCGAGCTCGCGGAAATCGCGAAGCGGCGGGCCGCCATTGTTGTTGACCAGGATGTCCGGGTCAGGGCAGGCGGCAAGCATTGCCTTTTGCACCTCCGGCTTCGAAACGTCGCCGGCGACTTCGATCACCTTGACGCCGAACTTTTCGCGGATTTCCTGCGCGGTCTTTACCAGAAGCTCGGCGTTGCGGCCGTTGACGACAAGCTCGACGCCGGCTTCGGCAAGCGCGATCGCGCAGCCGCGGCCCAGTCCCTTGCTCGAAGCGCAGACGATGGCTTTCTTTCCGCGAATGCCGAGATCCATTGTGATTTCTCCTTTTTCGAGGGCGGCAAGCTAAAGCATGTCTCCCGAAAGTGGGCCCGGTTTCGGGACGAAGACATGCTTAAAATCAAGAACCTAAAGCAGGTCGCGTGAATCCTTTTTCACGCGACCTGCTTTAGCGCTTGGGCTGGACCAACCGCAACCGTCATACGGTTGTTGCATGAATCGAGGCATAGGCACGCGAAAGCAAAGGGTGAATCGCGATGTCCGGTCCAGAGCCCCGCACTTTTCGCACGATGTTCATTTCCGACGTGCATCTCGGTTCGAAGGCGGCCAAGGCCGATTTCCTGATCGATTTTCTGCGCCATCATGACGCTGATACGATCTATCTGGTCGGCGACATCGTCGACGGCTGGCGCCTGCGGCGCAGCTGGCATTGGCCGCAGAGCCACAACGACGTGGTGCAGAAATTGCTGCGCAAGGCGCGCAAGGGCGCCTCGATCACCTATATCGCCGGCAACCATGACGAGTTCGCCCGCCAGTTCCAGGGCGTGCATTTCGGCGGCATCGTCGTTGCCGATCGCGCCGTCCACGAGACCGCCGACGGCAGGCGCCTGCTCGTCATCCATGGCGACCAGTTCGATACTGTCGTGCACAATCAGCGCTGGCTCGCCTATCTCGGCGACCACGCCTATGACGCGGCGATGCTGATCAACCGCGTCGTGACCAAGCTGCGCCATCTGCTCGGGCTGCCTTACTGGTCGTTCTCGTCCTGGGCGAAGGTCAAGGTCAAGAAGGCGGTGAACTTCATCGGCTCGTTCCAGACGGTGCTCTCCGAGGAAGCGCGTCGCTCGCATGTCGACGGCGTCATCTGTGGCCACATCCACCATGCCGCGATCGAAAACTATGGCGATGTGCAGTACATCAACACCGGCGACTGGGTGGAGAGCTGCACGGCGGTGGTCGAGCATTTCGACGGCCGCATGGAAATCCTGACCTGGGCGCATGTGCTGCCCGGGGTTCCGGTCGGCAAGGACGCGCTGGTGCCCGTCGATATCGTCAATCTCAAGGGCAGGGCGGTCAAGGCTGCCTAAGCTGCTTCTCGTCTTCCTGCCTCAAGCGGCAACCGCGCTGCGGTCGCGGCCATACTGGCGCGGCGAAGCACCCATCACGCGTTTGAAGGCCGTACTGAAGGCGCTCTCGGATTCGTAGCCGAGCGAGAGCGCAATGACCGAAGTGTGCTCGTTGGAATTGGCGAGCCTTTCGCCGGCGAGTAGCATGCGCCAGCGGGTCAGATATTCCATCGCCGAGGTTCCGACCATCTCCTTGAATTTGAGCGCGAAATTCGAGCGCGACATGCCGGCGCGCTCCGCCAGTTCCTGCAGGGTCCAACGGTGAGCAGGATCCTCGTGCATGGCGCCGATCGCGGCGCCCATCTGCTTGTCGGCCAGGGCAAAAAGCCAGCCGACGCCGCCATTCGGCCCTTCCGCCATGTGCAGGCGCAGTGCCTGGACCAGCATCATGTGCGAAAGATGCTGCGCCACCAGGAAGCCACCCGGCTGACCTTCGCTGAGCTCCTGCATCATCCGCTCCACCGACCAGCGGAGTGCGGATCTGTCCTCGTCCCGGCGGATATGGATAATCGGCGGCATCATCTTGAGCAGGATGTCGGCGTGACGGCCGCTCAGCACGAAACGGCTGCCGACCAGGAACACGTCGCCACCGCCATTGTAGGTGACGACGCCGCCGGCGCGGGCAGGGGGAAAGATAGTGTGCGCGCCGACCGGTGTCAGGCTGATATCGCTTGTCATACGGAACGGTCGCCCACCCGGCAGCAGGAAGCAGTCGCCCGCGGTTAGATGCACCGGCTCGGGCACGCCTTCCACGACCAGCCAGCATTGGCCCGAGACGACCGCGTAGCATTTGATGCCGATGTTGCGGGGGAACTCGATCGACCAGTCTCCGCCGGCATCGAAGCCGGCCGAGACGTTGCTCTGCGGTTTCAATAGCGACAGCACGTCAGATAGCGGGTCCATAGGCGCTCCTGGACGATTGCAAAGATAATACGGACGTTGCAGCATAGATCGTCTTTCCTCAAGCGCTTATTTGAACGCGACGAGCCGCCAAGGCAGCGGCACCGGTCAAATCAAGCAAAGGAAACTGCAATGCGTGTCTTCGTCACCGGAGCCACCGGCTTTGTCGGCTCGGCCACTGTCCAGGAACTTCTCGGAGCCGGCCACCAGGTGCTCGGCCTTGCCCGCTCGGATGCCGGCGCCGACGCTCTCGCCGCCGCGGGCGTCGAGGTGCTCAGAGGAAATCTGGAGGACCTCGACAGCCTCCGGCGCGGCGCGGCGCAGGCGGATGGCGTTATCCACACCGGCTTCAACCACGACTTCTCGAGGTTCAAGGAGAATTGCGAGACCGACCGGCGCGCCATCGAGGCGATAGGCTTGGAGCTTGCCGGCACCGACCGGCCGCTGATCGTCACCTCCGGCATCGGACTGGTCCAGCCAGGCTGCGTCGCGACCGAAGATGTTCCGCCGGCGTCCAATCCAGCGATCCCGCGTGTCTCGGAACAAACGGCCTATGCCGCGGCCGAGAAGGGCGTGCGCGTTTCGATCGTCCGCCTGCCGCCGTCGGTGCATGGCGCGGGCGATCACGGCTTCGTTCCGATCCTGATCGGCATTGCCCGTGAGAAGGGCGCCTCGGTCTATACAGGCGAAGGCCTAAACCACTGGCCGGCCGTGCACCGGCTCGATGCCGCCAGGCTTTACAGGCTGGTGCTGGAGAAGGGCCGGGGCGGCGCCCGCTACCACGCCGTCGCCGAGGAGGGCGTGCCGTTTCGCGAGATCGCCGGCGTCATCGGTCGCAAGCTCCGCGTTCCGGTGGTGAGTAAGAGCCGGGAAGAATCCGCCGAACATTTCGGCTGGTTCGCGCATTTCGCCGCGATCGACAACGAGGCCTCGAGCGCGCTGACCCGGCAGGAACTGGGTTGGGAGCCGACCCAGCCCGGGCTAATCGAGGACGTCGACCAGCCGACCTATTTCCAGAACTGAGCGAGGAGGGCGGCAAGCCCGGGGCGCAGGAGCGCCACGGGCCTGAGATTTCTTTGTCTTTCAACAGCTTTAGCTTGATCGATTGGTCCAGGCAGTTCCGCCGCGTCTTGCCGCATGTTACGGATCGAAACGCGTTGCAGGTCGTGGGATGCAGCGTAATTGGATCGATTCATGTCGCTGCCGCCGCTTTCGCCTGAGCAACTCGTCAAGCCGAGCCATTTCGAACTGCGCATGAGCCTGATCTTCGCGACATTGTTCGTGTCGCAGGGCACGCATCTGCCCTATTTTCCGCTCTGGCTGGAGGCGAAAGGTTTTCATGCCGAGCAGATCGCCGTCGTCCTGGCCGCGCCGATGTTCCTGCGCGTTGTGACGACGCCGATGCTGACTGCGCTTGCCGACCGGGCGAAGGATCGCGCCAACGTCTATATCGCGCTTGTCGCGGCCACGATGATCATTTCGGCCGGCTATTTCCTGCCGGCCACCTACGTGGGCGTGCTGGCCGTCTCGCTGTTGCTCTCGATCCCTTGGACGCCGCATTCGCCGATGGCCGATTCGCTGGCGCTGTCGGGCGTGCGCCGATTCGGCTCGAACTACACAGCCATGCGCAAATGGGGTTCGATCTCCTATTTCTGCGCCAATGTGGTGGGCGGCTTCATCCTGGCAGCCACGGGTCCTCAAGCCGTCCCGGTGATCATCTTCGTGGCCCTTGCCGCAGCCCTTGTCGCGGGGCTGTGGGCGCCGCGCATGGGACGGCCCCGCAAGGCGTCGCCACTGTCGGCGACCGATATCCAGCATTCGGCCCCGAGTCTCCTCAACGCCTATTTCCTCTATTTCACCCTCGGCGTCGGCATCATCACCGCCAGCCACGCATTTCTCTACGGCTTCGTGTCGATCTACTGGAAGTCGATCGGCATCGGCGATTCCGTCGTTGGCCTGCTGTGGGCCTGGGGCGTGGTAGCCGAGGTCTGCATGTTCTTGTTTTTCAATCGCATTTTTGCCTCCGTCTCGGTCGTCAGGGTCATGGTGATCGCCGGCATCGGCTCGATCGTGCGCTGGATCGCCTTTCCGCTGGTCTGGCCGCTCGGGCTGGGCGTCGCCGGCTTCTTCGGCGTCCAGACGCTGCATTCCGTGTCGGTGGCTATGGTGCTGATCGGCCTGCAGAAGATGATCGGCGAAACGGTTTCCGAAGAGCGCACGGGTGCTGCGCAAGGCATTGCCTATTTCTTCAACGGCTTCTTCATGGCGGCGGTGACGCTCGCTTCCGGCCCGCTTTACGATCGTCTCGGCGTCGACGGGTTCCTGGCGATGATCCCGATCGCGATTGCCGGCCTCGTGCTGATCGGTCTTGCCGCCCGCTCAGCCCCACAGCGCCCGGTCGGGGGGTGACACCAGCGATCCCTGGTAGACCAGGCCGGGCTCACGGTCGCGCGCAAGCAGCAGCGGGCCGTCGAGATCGACGAAATCGGCGCCTTGCGCCAATAGCACCGCCGGCGCCATGGCAAGCGACGTGCCGACCATGCAGCCGACCATGATGCCGAAACCCAGTTCGCGGGCACGGTCGCGAAGGATCAGCGCTTCGGTCAGGCCGCCCGATTTGTCGAACTTGATGTTGACGGCGTCGTAGAGGCCGACAAGCGCTTCGAGGTTCTTCGCCTCATGCACACTTTCATCGGCGCAGACCGGCACCGGATGCGCGATCCGACGCAGGATGTCATCCTTGCCTGCCGGCAGCGGCTGCTCGACCAGCGCGATGCCGTACTCGGCAGCAAAGGCAAGGTTGGCTTCGACATTGTCGTCGGTCCATCCCTCATTGGCGTCGAGGATGATGCGGCTTTGCGGAGCAGCTTCGGTCACCGCGCGAATCCTCGCCATATCGTTCTCGCCGCCGATCTTGACCTTGAGCAACGGCCGCGAGGCGTTGGCGCGGGCCTGCGCCGCCATCGCCTCGGGCTCAGCGAGCGAAAGCGTGTAGGCGGTTTCCAGCGCCTTCGGGGAAACAGCGCCGATCGCGTCCGCCACCGGCCTGCCGCTGAGCTTGGCCTCAAGGTCCCACAGGGCGCAGTCGAGGGCATTGCGGGCCGCGCCGGCCGGCAGGGCGGCGAGCAGGGCGATGCGGTCGATGCCGCCGATGATCCGGGCGCGCATCGCCTCGATTGCGGCGTGCACGCCCTCCATCGTCTCGCCGTAGCGCCTGTAGGGGACGCATTCGCCGCGCCCGACGTGTCCGTTCTCGCCGATCGTCACCGTGATGACCTCGGCCTCGGTTTTCGATCCGCGCGAGATGGTGAAGGTGCCCGCGATCGGGAATCGCTCGGCCTCGACCGAAATGACACGCGCCATATTTTTCTTCTCCGGCTGTGCGACACCGGTCTGCCGGCAAATCGACACGCCAGTCCCGTCACGCTAAACAGGACGCCATGTTGACCATCCGCAAACGCGACGCAAGCGCCGCCGCCAAGGACAACCATCAGCCGCGCATCGCCGTCGGCGAGGAGTCCGGCGTGCTCGGCTGCGCTTTTTCCGGTGTCTGGACGACGCGGACGGTGGCATCGGTCGACGCCGAGATGCGCAAGATCGAGAAGCGCAGCGGCGCGAAAAAGCTGGTGCTCGATCTTTCCCACGTCGAGAAGATAGACACGGCCGGCGCCTGGCTGATCGACCGGCTGGCCAGCGTCTTCGAGAAGAAGGGCGTCGAGGTCCAAGTGCAGGGGCAGAGTGAAATCGCGTCGATCCTGCTCGGCGCCGTCGGCGACGCGGTGCGGCGCGAACCCGAATCGGGCCCGGCCGGGCCGCCCAACATCATCCTGCGCGCGCTGGAGCTGGTCGGCCGCCGCGTCTACGAGATGCGCGACGACTTCCTCGCCTCGATGAACATCCTCGGCGCCACCATTCGCGGCGCCCAGATGAAGCTCGGCCGCGGCCATGCCGTCAATCCAGCCGCGATCTTCAACCAAATCGACCGCATGGGCGTCGGCGCCATTCCCGTGGTGGTGCTGATGTCGGCCATCGTCGGCGCCATCGTCGCCCAGCAGGGCGCCTATCAGCTCAGCTATTTCGGCGCCGACATCTTCGTCGTCGACCTCGTCGGCGTGCTGATCCTGCGCGAGCTCGGCGTGCTGATGACGGCGATCATGCTGGCCGGCCGTTCAGGCAGCGCCATCACCGCCGAGATCGGCTCGATGAAGATGCGCGAGGAGGTCGATGCGCTGAAAGTGATCGGGCTCAACCCGATCGGCGTGCTGGTGTTTCCGCGACTCGTCGCGCTGGTGATCGCGCTGCCTTGCTTGACGATCATTGCCAATTTCGCGGCTCTTGGCGGCGGCATCGTCGCCGCCTGGCTCTATTCCGACATTCCGCCGGCAGCCTTCATTGACCGGCTGCGTGTCGCCATCGACCTCAGCACCATCTTCGCCGGGCTGATCAAGGCGCCGTTCATGGCCATGATCATCGGCACCATTGCTTCCGTCGAAGGCATGAAGGTCGGCGGCAGTGCCGAATCGCTCGGCCTGCATGTTACCGCCTCGGTGGTGAAGTCGATCTTCGTCGTCATCATCCTCGATGGGCTTTTCGCCATGTTCTACGCAGCGATCGAGTTCTGAAATGGCAATCGCGAGCGGCAACGGAGTCCAGACGACGCAGAACGCGGACGAAAGCGAAACCGTGCTTTCGGTCCAGGACGTCACCGTTGCCATCGAGGACAAGGTGATCCTCGATAAGCTTTCGCTCGACATCAAGCGTGGCGAGATTCTGGGCTTCGTCGGTGCCTCGGGCGCCGGCAAGTCTGTCCTGTTGCGCACCATACTCGGGCTGATGCCCAAGCAATCGGGAACGATCAGGCTGTTCGGCGTCGACGTCGACAAGGCGAGCGAGGCCGAGCACCTGCGCATCGACATGCGGCTTGGCGTTCTCTTCCAGCACGGCGCGCTGTTTTCGGCGCTGACGGTGCTGGAAAACGTGCAGGTGCCGATGCGCGAATATCTCGACCTGCCGAAGGCGCTGATGGACGAACTCGCTATGCTGAAGGTCGAACTGGTCGGGCTGCCGCCCGACGCGGCGCAGAAATTCCCCTCCGAGCTTTCCGGCGGCATGATCAAGCGCGCGGCGCTGGCGCGCGCGCTGGCGCTCGATCCGGATATCGTCTTTCTCGACGAACCGACCTCGGGCCTCGATCCGATCAGCGCCGCCGAGTTCGACGAGCTGGTCGTCAAGCTGCGCGATACGATGGATTTGACGGTCTACATGGTCACGCACGACCTCGATACGCTGTTCACCGCCTGCGACCACGTAGCGGTGCTCGGCAAGAAGAGGGTGCTGGTCGAAGGCACGATCGACGATATGCTCAAGAGCGAGGAGCCGTGGGTAAAGTCCTATTTCCGCGGAAAACGCGCTCGGCAACTTGATCTTGCGGCGCGCGCATAGCCATAAGTGGGGCAATGGAAACCAGAGCCAACTACGTCATTGTCGGCATCTTCACGCTGGCCGCGATCCTCGCGGCCTTCGCCTTCGTCTACTGGACCGCCGCGATCGGCGAACGGGGCGAGACGACACTTTTGCGCGTGCGCATTCCCGGTTCCGCTTCAGGGCTCGGTCGCGGCAGCTTCGTGCTGTTCAACGGCGTCAAGGTGGGCGACGTCAAACGGGTCTATATCGACGTCGACAATCCGACCGTCGCCATCGCCGACACCGAGATCGACCGCATGACGCCGATCACCAAGTCGACGCAGGCCGATATCGGGCTCGCGGGCCTTACCGGCCAGGCCAATATCGAGCTCAGGGGTGCCAATCCGAAGGAAGTGAAGCTGCTCGACCAGGCCGAGAAGGAGGGCCGGGTTCCAGAGATCGTCGCAAATCCGTCGGCCGTGACCAACTTGTTGCAGACGGCGCAGAACATCTTCACCCGTGCCGACAAGGTGCTGTCCGAACTCGAGGGCTTCACCAAGGATGTTCGCGGCCCGCTGACGCAGACCGTCAAGAACGTCGAGACCTTCTCCGACGCGCTGGCCAAGAATTCGGACGGCATCGACAAATTCCTGTCCGCCGTGAGCTCGCTTTCGGAGCAATTGCAGAATGTGTCGGGCCGACTCGACAGCACGCTGAAGGCGGCCGAGGGGCTGCTCAACTCGGTCGACAAGGACCAGATCAAGAGCATCGTCGCCAATGTCGACACGGTGACCGCAAACCTGAAGGAAACCTCGAAGCAATTCGACGCCACCATCGACAACGTCAACACGGCGGTTGGCTCGATCAACGACTTCGCCAAGCAGACGCAAGGCACGCTCGCCAAAGTCGACAACGTGCTCGACGGCATCGATCCAGCCGACGTGCGCACGGCGCTGGCCAATATCCAGAAGGCCAGCGACAGCGCCAACAAGGCGGCCGCCGATATCGCCAAGGTCACAGACAAGATCGCCAATCGCTCCGACGACATCAACGACACCATCAAGAATGCCCGCCAGCTTGCGCAGCGCCTCAACGACGCTTCGGTGCGCGTCGACGGTATCCTCGAAAAGGTCGACCATTTGCTCGGTTCCGGCGAGGCCAATGGCGTGATGGCCGATGCCAGGGCGACGCTGAAATCCTTCAAGCAGGTCGCCGATACGCTGAACGCTCGCCTCGGCACCATCACCGACAATCTGGCGCGCTTCTCGGGCTCGGGGCTGCAGGATGTGAAGGCGCTGGTGCAGGACAGCCGGCGGTCCATCAACCGCATCGAGGAAGCAGTGACCGACCTCAGCCGCAATCCGCAGCGCATCCTGACGGGCGGCGAGGGAGAGGTTCGGCAATTCGATGGCAGGGCGCGGCGTTGACTTCGGCTGCTGCGAACGTCAAGAACATGGATTGCAGCTGTAAGTTGATCGTAAGGTCCGGGGACAACGGGGATCGCGCGTGAAGTCGGGTAGAGGGTGGTTGAAGCCGGTTGCCGCCGCGGCGCTCGTGTTGGCGCTCGCCGGCTGCGCGGCACTGGCAAGCAAACCGGCGCCGCTCGACACGTTCGAGCTTTCCGCTCCGTCGATCGAGATGCACGGCCATAGCCGCCGCCAGATCCTGATCGCCCAGCCCTCGGCGCTGAAGGCGCTGGACAGCCAGAACATCGTAATCAGGCCCTCCGACCAGTCGATCCAGTTCCTCAAGGGCGCGCAATGGGCGGACCGCCTGCCGCTGATCGTGCAGGCAAGGCTCGCCGAGACCTTCCAGCGTTCCGGCAGCTTCGCCGGCGTCGGAAAGCCGGGCGAGGGTCTGGCGATCGACTACCAGATCATCGTCGAGGTCCGTGCCTTCGAAGTCCGGGTCAATGGCGGCGAACATGCCGATGTCGAGCTGTTCGTGCGCGTCCTCAACGACCGCAATGGCGAGGTGCGCGCCTCCAAGAGCTTCACGGCGAGCGCACCGGTCTCGGGCAGCGGCAGTGCCGCCTATGTCGGCGCGCTGGACAGCGCGTTCGGCCAGGCGGCGAAGGACATCGTCCGCTGGACGGATTCGGTGATCTGAGGCGGGTTCCACCCGGTCGCTGAGGCCATTTGCCTCGGGCGACAAGCATTGAAGAGTCGGCGCCGCCCCTCATTGCCCTGCTGGGCATTTCTCCCCGTATAGAGACGGGAAGAAAGACGCTGCCATCGACGATTTCGCCAATCGCCAACGTTGCGAGAAGCCGCCGGCGCTGCGGCCATCCCCTTCTCCCCGTCACTATACCGGGAGAAGGTGCCGACAGGCGGATGAGGGGCAGCGCCTATCGACGATATCTATTGCAGATCGCGTCACAGGCTTGCTGCCAGGGACAAAAAAGGCGGGCTTTCGGCCCGCCTTTTTCCATATCCTCGATAGGCCCGGCTTATTGCAGGCGGCCGCTGGCGTGGGCCAGCATGGTGTAGACCTTGCCGGTGTCCGAGGTCAGGTAGGTCTGCGCCATGATGTTGTCGCGGTCGTTGCGCGAAACGTCCTTGAGCAGTTTTTCGAAATCGTCGCAGTAGCGGTCGACGGCGGCGCGGAACTCGGCCTCGGCCTGGTACTTGCGGCGGATCTCGTCGAAGGTCTGCTGGCCCTTCAGCGTGTAAAGCCGACGGGTGAAGACGTCGCGCTCGCCACGGCGATAGCGGTTCCACAGCTCGATCGAGGCGTCATGGTCGATGGCGCGCGCAATGTCGACGGATAGCGAGTTGAGCGATTCCATGACATGCAGCGGCGAGCGCTGGGCAGGCGCCGCGCGCGGCGCTTCCGCCGGCGCCGCCGGCTTCAGCTCTTCCTCACGCGAGGCATTGGTCAGGAGATCACGCACCCAGCCGCCCTGCGCCGTGCGGCCATTGGGATCGCGGCGCGGCGCCTCCGCGGGACGCTCGAGATCGAGCGTGCCGCGCAGCGTCGTCTCGGCGAGCGGTGCCTGCGGCGCGCGGCGCTCAGCTTGAGACTGCGGCGCCGGCGGACGGCGCAGCGGCTGTTCGGCGGGGCGGGCAGGCGCCTGCGGCGCGGGGCGCAGGCCGCGGGGCTCGCCCGCCTCGCTGCTGCCGCTGCGGCCGGATTTCGCAACGATATCCGACAGTTCCTTGAGTGCGTTGATCTGCTCGGAGACGGCGCGGCGGATAGCCGAGGTCGATTCCTTGGCTTCCTCCGGCATCTCGATGACGCCCTTCTTGAGCTCGGCGCGGGTCAGCTCGAGCTCGCTCTTGATAGAGCCCGCGGTGCGCCGCATCTCCTCGGTCGCGTCGGCGAAGCGCCGCGTCGCCGAATCGACGACCTCGGCGATGGCCGTGCGGATCTTTTCCGCCGATTCCATCGTCCGGCCTTCGGCGTTCTGCATCGTCTGGCCGACGAGGCTCTCGAACGAGCGCATGACCTTCTCGAGGTCCTCCGACTTCTTGACCAGCCCGACGGCGAGGTCTTCCAGCGAAGACTGCCGCTCCAGCGTGTGCTCGAGATTGCTCTGTGCGGAGCTCAGCAGGTCCGAGGCGCTTGACAGCAGGCGGCTGTGCTCGTCGAACTTGGTCGCGATCGAGGCGACCTCGCGCAAGGTCGCCGACGACAGATCGGTGAGCCGCGTCGTGTTCGAATCGACGAGACGTGCCGAGCTGGCGAAGGTTTGGGCGGCCTTTTCCGTGGTCGTGGCGAAGCTCTGCGTGCTGCCGGTGAGGCGTTCCTCGACCTGGCCGAGATTGACGGCCGCCTGGTCGATCAGCTGGCCGAGCTGCGCGCTGGAGGTGGACATGCGGCCGATGAGGTCGGCAACGCTGTCGGCCAGCGTCGAGCGCGCGCCTTCGACCGCCGAAAGCGTCTCGGCGGTGCGGTTGGCAAGCGCGTTGACGAGGGTCGCGTTTTCGCTGCGCAGCTTCTCGGTCGCCCGTTCGGTGACTTCTTCCATGCTCCGTTGCAGCTCGGAGCCGCCTTGGGCGAAGCGCTCGACCAGGGGCCGCGCCGTCTCGTCGAGGATCCTCGACATTTCGGCGGAGCGCGCCGCGAGCATGGTGTTGAGGTCGCGGGTGTTGGCGCCGATGGTCTTTGCCGCCTCGTTGGTGCTCTGGCCGATATGCTGGCCGACCGCCGTGAAGGTCTCGGCGATGACATTGGCGCGCGAGATGAGCTGGGCCTCGGCGCCGGAGACCTGCTCGTTGAGCTTCTGGCCCATCGTTTCGGCGCCGTAGGCGAGGCGGTTCTCGACGCTCGCAACCTGCTCCTCGACACGGGCCGTCGCGGCGGCGGCGCTCGACGCCAGCCGCTCGTCGGCACCGGCAAGCGCCTGCTCGATCTCGCGGGCGTGGACGGCGAGCTCCTGACCGGTCTGCCGGGCACGATCGGCGACGCGCTGCTCGGTGGCGGCGAATGCACCGACAATCGCGTCAGTATGTTCGCCGATGGTCGAACTGCTGCTCGCGATGCGCGACACCAGGCGGCTGTCCGCGTCGTCGAAGATGCGGGCAATTTCGGACGCCCGCGACGACAACGCTTCCGAACCCTCGGCAATGCGCGAGATCAGATGCTGGTCGGCTGCATCGAAGATGCGGCCGAGATCCGATGCACGGGCAGCCAGCGCTTCAGCCGATTCACTGATGCGCATGCTCAGCCGCTCGTCGGCGCCTTCGAAGTTGCGCAGGATGTCGCCGGCGCGCGCCGCCAGCGACTGCGCCGTTTCGACCGCGCGAGCCACCAACTTCTGGTCCGCGGCGTCGAAAGTGCCGGCGATCTCGCCGGCGCGGGCGGCCAGCTTGTCTGCGGTTTCCTCGGCCCGGGCCATGAGCGAATTGGACGCATCGTCGGCGCGGGCCATCAGCATGCTGGACGTATCCTGGGCGCGCTCGTGCAGGCGGCGGTCGGCCGCCTCGAAAGCATTGGCGATGTCCTCGGCCCTGGCAAGCAGCGCAGCCGAAGTCTGCTCGGCGCGTTCGGCGATCTTGCGATCGGCGTCGCTGAAGGCAGCACCCGCCTGCTCATGCAGGGTGCTGGTGATTTCCATGACCTTGTCGCGCAGGGCGCCGGCAACGAAGACGGCGGTCTTTTCGAGAACGCCGCGGACATTGTCGACACCGGTCGACAGCGCACGTTCCATGGTGCCGGCACGCTCCTCGATGACGCCGGTCTGGCGGCTGAAGGCCTGCTCGATCTTCTCGACATCGGCAGCGATCGCCGCCGAGATGTCGCTGCTTTTGGCCGCGATCTGATCGATGTGGCCGGACACGGAACGGTCGACGTCCTTGCGCGCTTCGGCGAGCTTCGCGAGATCGTCCTCAAGCGCCCGGGCCAGCATGTCGCGGCCTTCGGAAAGCTTGCCGACATGACCGGCAATGACGCCGTCGATCTCGGCGCGGCTTTCGGCCACCTTCTGCAGGTCGGCTTCGAGGGCACGCTTGAGAATATCGCGGCCCTCGGCGAGCTTCTCCACCTGGCCGGAAACCAGCCCGTCGATACCGGCGCGGCTTTCGGCGAGCTTGGCGAGGTCGGCTTCGAGAGCGCGCGTGAGGATATCGCGGCCTTCGGCGAGCTTCTCCACCTGACCAGCAACGAGGCCGTCGATCGAGGTGCGGCTCTCGGCAAGCTTGGCCAGATCCGCTTCCAGGGCGCGTTTGAGGATGTCGCGGCCTTCGGCGAGCTTCTCGACCTGGCCGGCGACCAGCCCGTCGATCGAGGCGCGGCTTTCGGCGAGCTTGGCGAGGTCGTCCTCCAGGGCCTTGGAAAGCGTCGTACGGTCCTGCGAGAGCCTGTCGGCGTGGCTCTGCATGAGGCCGCTGGCATTGGCCATGTCAGCATCGAGGGCCCGCGACAGCTCGGCGCGGTGGTCGCTGATCTTCTGCGAATGATCGACGATCGCGCCTTGGATGGTGTTGAGGTCCGATTCCAAGGCCCGCTTGAGGATGTCGCGGCCTTCGGCGAGCTTCTCGACCTGGCCGGCGACGAGGCCGTCGATGCTGGAGCGGCTTTCGGCCAGCTTGGCCAAATCGTCCTCGAGCGACTTCGACAGCACCGAACGATCCTGCACAAGCCTGTTCTGGTGCTCGGAGATTGCGCCGCTGACCGTCTGCAGGTCGGCTTCCAACGCCTTCGACAGTTGCGCGCGTTCCTCCTGCACCCTGTCGGAATGTCCCGCAATGGCACCCCTGATGGTGTTGATGTCTGCCTCCAGGGCGCGCTTGAGGATATCGCGGCCTTCGGCGAGCTTCTCGACCTGGCCGGCGACGAGACCGTCTATCGAGGCGCGGCTTTCGGCGAGCTTGGCGAGATCGGCCTCCAGCGTCTGCGACAACAGGCTGCGATCATCCGCGAGTTTGCCGGCATGACTGTCGATCAGGCCACGGATACCGCCGAGGTCGCTCTCCAGCGCGCGGCTGAGTTCGCCCCGGTCTTCGGCGAGCTTGGCGGAGTGGGTCTCGATCAAGTTCCGGATGCCGACGATATCGGTCTCGAGCGCTTTGGCGAGCACCGCACGACCTTCGGCGATCTTCTCGACCTGGCCGGCGACGAGGCCGTCGATCGAGGCGCGGCTGTCCGCCAGCTTACCGAGGTCGCCTTCCAGCGCGCGCGCCAGAATGTTGCGTCCCTCGGCCAGCTTGCCGACATGGCCAGCAACCATTTCATCAATCAATGTACGAGCTTGCACGAGTTTGCCGGAGTCTTCGTTCAACGCCTGGGACAGGCGGTTGCGACCCTCTTCGAGCTGCTCGAGATGGCTGCCCAACGAAGCATCGATGGCGGCGCGCGACTCGTTGACCTTGCGCAGGTCCTCTTCCAAGGCGCGCGAGATCAGACCGCGACCTTCCGCCAGCTTCTGCACCTGATTGGTTACGGCCGCATCGATCTCGGCACGACCCTCGGCGAATCTCGCAAGGTCCTCCTGCATGGCGGCGGCCATCCGGTCGCGGCTCTCGGAAAGCTTTTGGCTGTGGTTGTCGACGGCTTCCTCGATGCCGACGCGGGCATCGGCAAGCCGCTGGATATCGGCGTCGAAGGAACGCGACACGACGTGGCGTGCGGCCTCCATACGACCGGCGAAATCGGTAGCACGGGCTTCGAGCATGGACGAGGTCGACGAGATGATGTCGGCCATGTCGGCGCCGATCTGGGTCTTGCCCTGGTCGATCATCGACGACAGCTGGTCCTTGCTCTCGGCGAAGGTGTGGGCGATCTCGCGGGCGCGCTCGACCAAGGTCTCGTTGATCTGGCGGGCGCGGGCCTCGAGCGCGGCATTGAGCTTCTGCGTGCCGGTGTCGAGCGCTTCCGCGCGTGTCTGGAACTCGCTGATCAGCGCCTGGCCACGCTCGGCCAGCGTCCGCTCGATGCCGTCAAGGCTTGCCTCGAATTCGGAGCTCAGCGTGCGCGCCGCGCCGCCGAGCAGCGAGACCATGCCGCTGGTGCGGTCGTCGAGGAGATCGGTCAGCGAGCGGGTGAGGCCGTCGGTGGTGTCGGTCAGCTTGGCGATGCGGGTGTCGAGCAGGCTGGCGAAGGCCTCGCCCGAAGTCGACAGGCGGTCGGTGATCGTGTCGAGCCGGGTCTCCACCGAATCGAAGATCGACATCGAGCTTTCATTGATGCGATCGATCAGCGTGTCACCGGAATTGTTGATCGTCATCGACAGTTTGGTCGAGGCGTTGAGGATCGAGTCGCGAATGATGTCGCTGGCCGAGCCGATCTCGTCGCGCAGCGTCTCATGGGCGCCGGCGATCGAAGCGCGCACACGTTCGGCATGGCTCACGACCGCTTCGCGCTCGCTGCCGAGCCCGTCGACCAGCGAGCGGATGCGGGCCTCATTCTCGGAATAGGAGCGCTCGATCTGGCTGACTTCGCTGTGGACGAGGGTTTCGAGCTCGACGGCGCGCGCCAAAGTGCGCTCGATACCTTCGCCCATGGCCGCCACCTCGCGGCGAACGGCCTGGCCGATCATCATGACACGGTCCTGGGCAAGGTTTTCCGGCTCGGCGAGGCGGAAGGCCACTTCGGTCATCGATTGCGCGGCGATGCGCATTTCCTGGGCACGCCGGATCATCGCGGCGAAGGCCCAGAACAGAATGACCGGGATAATCGCGGCGACCGCCAGCCCGATCAGCTCGGGACGGGCGAAGAACTGGTCGAAGGTGCGGATCTTCCAGATGCTCGGGCCGAACAAAAGGTTGGCGAGGCCGCCGGCGCCCGCGATCCAGGCGAGCGAAATGAACGCTATCACCCAGTAGACGGTGCTCGACGGACGCCGGTTGAGGCCGTGCAAAAGCGTGCGGTAGTCCTTCTGGCGGTCGTCATTGGCTGGTGTGAAGCCTGGGGGCGGCGTGAAACCCGCCGGCTGCGAGGCGCGCGACTCGACCGGGCGCAGCTCCGCCGGCTTTGCCTGAGGCGTCTCTTTCGGGGCCTGAGGTTCATTTGCCGGCTCAGTCCTCTGGCTGCGGCCTTCGCGCGCCAATTCGTCCGCGGCCGCCGATATCTGGGCCTCGAGATCCTCCATCGACGCCGCCATGTCGAGCCCGCCTTCGTCGCCGTTGAGGTCAAGGTCAAGCGCCTTTTCCAGCTCCGCGGCTACGTCGCTCTCGAGGGATTTGGTGGTCGTCGGTTTCTTAGCCATGCCTTCGCTACCCTGTACTAGCTGCCGCGGGACTTATGATTTTGGCCTGATTCTGGCTTGTCTGGTCCCAGACAGGAGGCTGAAAATGGACGTTCGTATCGTAATGACACACTGGGGTAAAGAAAACATGCATTCCGGGCGATACGTAAAACTTTAAATATAAGGTTAACGCAAGCGTGATTCAGGCTGCCTCCGTGACAACATTTTTCCCGGCCAATCGTTAACCCGATGGCGACGCGGGCCGCCTATTTTTGTGGGCGCCGGCCGCCTTTTTAGGGAGTTGCAGTGCGTATGCGTGGCGAGAGTGGAATCGCGTTTTCCATGCCCGGCGGTGACGTGTCGGGAACGGCAGGGTCGCGACCTGTGGATCTGGCTCATCTTGCGCGACAGACGATGGATGACCGCGCGCTCGAACAGGAAGTGCTGGCGCTGTTCGTGCAACAGGCGCTTTCGGTGCGCGACAAGATCCTCGACGCCGATGCCAAGGAGCGGGTGCTCCTTGCGCACAGCCTGAAAGGCTCGGCGCGCGGCATAGGGGCCTTTGCCGTCGCCGAATGCGCCGCGACCATCGAAAAGCAGCCCGAGGACGCCCGCACGCTGAAGAAGCTCGGCGTGCTGATCGAGGAAGTGCGCGACTTCATTGCCGCCATCAGCCGCTAGCGCCGGCAAAGCCTTCTGAAAAAACGTCATGCGGTGGCGTTTTCGCGCCGCAGTTGACTTGTCCGGCGGAGTGATTATCTCGGCTGCGACTCCTTCAGGTGACAAATGACCAAGCTGACTTTCATCGCCAATGACGGCACTCAATTCGACGTGGAAGCCGAGAACGGCTCGACCGTCATGGAAAACGCGATCCGCAACGCGGTGCCCGGCATCGAGGCGGAATGCGGCGGCGCCTGCGCCTGCGCGACCTGCCATGTCTATGTCGACGAGGCCTGGACGGCCGAAGTCGGCGAGCCGGAGGCGATGGAGGAGGATATGCTGGACTTCGCCTACGAAGTCCGGCCGAACTCGCGCCTTTCCTGCCAGATCAAGGTGCGCGACGCGCTCGACGGCCTCGTCGTCCGCGTGCCCGAACGCCAGGGCTGAACCAACTCACCATTTTCCAATTTTACCCGTGGCTGCTTGGAATCGGGCCATAGCTCATGCACTGTCCCGACCATTTCCCAAAATGGGGCGGAGCTGATGACGGACACGATCAAGACGGACGTAATCATTGTCGGGGCGGGGCCGGTCGGCCTGTTCGCCGTATTCGAGCTCGGCCTTTTCGACATGAAGTGCCATCTCATCGACATTCTCGACCGTCCCGGCGGACAGTGCGCCGAGCTCTACCCGGAAAAGCCGATCTACGACATTCCCGGCTGGCCGACGATCACGGCGCAGGGTCTGGTCGACAAGCTGATGGAGCAGATCCATCCGTTCAAGCCGGACTTCACCTTCAACCGCATGGTCTCCAGCCTCGAAAAGCTCGAGGACGGTAGTTTTCGCGTCATCACGGATGAGAATGAGGTGTTCGAGGCGAAGGTGGTGGTGATCGCCGCAGGCGGCGGCTCGTTCCAGCCCAAGCGCCCGCCTATCCCTGGCATCGAGGGCTATGAAGGCAAGAGCGTCTTCTATTCGGTCCGGCGCATGGAGGATTTTCGCGACCACGACCTCGTCATCGTCGGCGGCGGCGATTCTGCGCTCGACTGGACGCTCAACCTGCAGCCGATCGCGAAAAGCGTGACCCTGGTCCACCGGCGCCCGGAATTCCGGGCAGCGCCAGACAGCGTCAACAAGATGTATGCCATGCAGGAGATGAAAGAGCTGGAATTCCTGGTCGGCCAGGTGAGCGGCCTTGCCGGCGCCGACGGCCAGCTCTCGTCGGCGACGATCAAGGGCGGCCCGGATGGCGACGTCGAGGTGCCTTGCACCCGCATGCTGCCATTCTTCGGTCTCACCATGAAGCTCGGGCCGATCGCCGAATGGGGGCTGAACCTGCACGAGAACCTGATCCCGGTCGACACCGAGAAATTCCAAACATCGATCCCCGGCATCTTCGCCGTCGGCGATATCAACTGGTATCCGGGCAAACTGAAGCTGATCCTGTCAGGCTTCCACGAGGTCGCCCTGATGGCGCAGGCGGCCAAGCGCATTGTCAGCCCCGGCGAGCGCATCGTCTTCCAGTACACGACCTCGTCGACAAGCCTACAGAAGAAGCTAGGCGTCCACGAATAGCGCGTTGCGGGAAATCGAGCGCGCTACTCCGAGAGCACCGGCGCGGCATGCTCGGCCCGGCCGCGCAATGGCTTTTCCGGCATCAGCGCCAGCGCAATCAGCGCCAGGACAAGCGTGATGCCGGCGGTCACGAAGATCATCACGAAAGGCGTCACCGAGGTGACCTCGATGCGGGTTGGCGAGCCCTCGGCTGCGAGCGGCAAGCCGTAGCCGAGCGCGACGGCGCCGAGCATGGCAACACCCAGCGCGCCGCCCAGCGAACGCAGGAAGGTCAGCACCCCGGTCGCGACGCCGAGATGCGCGCGGTCGACCGCGTTCTGGACCGAGACGGTGCTGACCGGGAAAGTCGTTCCGGTGCCGAGGCCGATCAAGGTCGTCAGCACCTCGACTTCGAGCAGCGAAGCGTGGCCCGCAATGGCACTGAGCGCGCCGATGCAAAGGATCGCGAAGGCGATGCCGAACATGGCGATGCGCTTGTAGTGGAAGAAACGCGGGATGGTGCGGCCGCTGAACGTGGCGCCGGCGACGGTGCCGAGGAGCAGTCCAAGCATGGCCGTGCCGGACTCGCTGACCGAGAGCCCGACGACTGCCTGCAGATAAACCGGCAGATAGACCGAGATGCCGATGCTTGCCGCCTGCAGCAGGAACATCGACAGCGTGCCGGCGAGCACGATCGGGTTGCTCAGCACTTCGAGCGAGACCAACGGTTCGGCGGCGCGGAGCAATCTGACCGCGAACAGCGCCCAGAACACGGCCGAACAGGCCACCAGTCCAAGGATTTCCGCAGAGAACCAGGGATAGGTGCTGCCGCCCCAGTTGAGCGCCAGGAGCAGCAGCGCCGTGGCGATCACCAGCAGTACTGCACCAAGCCCATCGATGCGGTGGTGTTTCGCCGCGATCGGCAGCTTCTTCAGCGGGTTGTTGATGATCGCCATCGCCAGGAAGCCGAGCGGCAGGTTGATCCAGAAGATCAGCGACCAGTGCAGGTGCTCGGCGAAGGTACCGCCGAGCAGCGGTCCGGCAACGCTGGCGACCGCCCATGTGCCGGAAATCCACGCCGCGTAGCGGGCCCGCTCGCGGGGCGGCACGAGGTCGCCAATGACAGTCTGCGTCAGGGCGAACAGGCCGCCGCCGCCAGCACCCTGGATGGCGCGACCGATGACCAGCACCAGCATGTTGGGGGCGAGCGCGCTGACCAGCGACCCCAGGAGAAAAATGAGCACTGCGGCATAGATGACCGGCCGGCGGCCATAGACATCGGAAATCTTGCCGTAGAGCGGCGCCATCGCTGTCGCCGTCAAAAGATAGCCGGTGACGATCCAGGGCAGGTATTCTGCATGGCCGAGCGCGCGGCCGATCGTCGGCAGGGCGGGCGCGACGATGGTCTGGTCAAGCGCAGCCAAAAGCATCGACAAAAGCACGCCGCCGATGATGGCGTTCTTCTCGCTCTCGCTCATCGGCGGCGCGGCTGTTGTTGCCGTGCGATTGTCGACGGTCTGGTCCATGCGTTATTCTTTCAAAGGCTGGCGCGCGGTCCGCAAGAAGCGATCCGTCGAGGGCGTCTTCCGCCTGTCGTTCGTGTCTCTGTTTCCAAAGCTCGCCTCAGGCGAACCCGGTATATGTCGTTCGATATAGGCCGTTTTCGATCGCCGCTCGAAAGTTTTTCGAATCTGGCACCATGTTTCGGGCGGGATTGGCCTTCGCCGGTACCGCCGATCCGCCAGTCAAGCCGGCGGCAGCTGGCCGCTTTGGATGCGCTGCATCCGGTAGCGCAGAAGCCGGATGATCCGGCTTTCAAAGTTGACGCTTTCGACGCGGTCGAACTGGACCTGGGCGCGATCGTGCCTGGCGAGGATGGCGGCCGAGATCTCGGCCGCCTTCGCCTTCGCGGCTTCGCAGGTCTTTTGCGGATAAGTCGCCTTCAGCGCGTCCTCGAGCTCCCGAGCGTGGTTCTTGGCGATCTCGACATGGCGCTCCTCGTGGCGCTTGATGTCCGCCGAAAGCGTGTCCCAGAACAGCCGGACGTCTGGATCGGCCTTGCGCGGCCGCCGCCATTCCGGAAGGATCACCTTGACCTTCACGGTCACCTGCGCGTTCGCGATCCGGCAGGAATTGGCCGTCTGCGCGTAGCTGACGCGGGTGGTGAAAGCCATCTGCGTGGCGCCCGGATGCCTGGAGCCGGTGCTCTTCACCTCGGGACCGTTTTTCGTCAGCTGCTTTTCGATGTCGTCCAGCGTGCGGCCGCCGACGCTGAAATAGCTGTAGGTCTTCACCAGGCTAGCCGCGCCGGCCGGCATGGCGGCGAGCGAAAAGATCAGGGCGCAGAGCAGGGAACGGTTCATCATGTTGCCTCTTCAGCCACCTTGCTTTACGGCCGTTGCCGGCGCAACGGAATTGATTTCGCGCGGATCACACATGGTTGATGGACAATGACGACAAGGCGATGGCAGCTCGCGCATGGACGCCATCTCGACCTCGGCCCGAAAGCGGTCGTGGTCGGCATCCTCAACGTCACGCCGGATAGTTTTTCCGACGGCGGGCTGTTCATCGCGCCGGAGAAGGCGATCGCCCAGGCGCGTCGCATGGTAGAAGAGGGGGCGGCCATCATCGATGTCGGCGGGGAATCGACGCGGCCGGGTTTTGCCCCGATCACCGCCGAGGAAGAGCAGGGGCGGGTGCTGCCGATCATTGAGGCGCTGGCGGGATCCGGCGAGGCGCTGATTTCGGTCGATACCTATCGCGAGGACACCGCGCGGCGCGCCGTCGCCGCCGGCGCGCATATCGTCAACGATGTCTGGGGCCTGCAGCGCGAACCCGGCATCGCGCGTGTCGCGGTCGAGACCGGCGCTGGCCTCATCATCATGCATACCGGTCGCGAACGGCAGAAGCTGCAGGACGTCATCGAGGACCAGTTCCTATTCCTGCGCAAATCGCTGGAGATTGCGCGCGCCAGCGGCGTTGCCGACGGCCAGATCGTGCTCGATGCCGGCTTCGGCTTCGCCAAGGAAACGACTGAGGAAAATCTCGATCTGATGGCGCGGTTCTCAGAGCTTCAGGCGCTCGGCTTTCCGCTGATGGCGGGGACGTCGCGAAAGCGTTTCATCGGCGGTGTCACCGGGCGCGAGCCCGCCGGGCGAGCGGCCGGCACCGCGGCCACCAGCGTCATCCTGCGGCTCAAAGGGGCCGATCTTTTTCGCGTCCACGATGTCGCAATCAACGTGGATGCGCTGGCGGTGGCCGATGCTATGCTGGCGCGAGTAACCGCCCTTTCTCCCGGACGCTGACCATGTATGTCATCCGCATGAAGAACTGCGCCTTCTTTGCCCGGCACGGCGTGCTGGACGAAGAGGAGACGCTCGGCCAGCGTTTCTATGTCGACGCTGAACTGACGGTCGAGCCCAGCCGGCCGCTGGAGGAAGACTCCATAGAGGACACCGTCAATTACGGCATCGCCTTTTCGGTGATCGAGAAGATCGTCACCGGACACCGCCGCTTTCTGATCGAAGCGCTGGCGCTGGAAGTGGCGAAGGCGCTTGCCGCGCGGTTCCCGCAGATCAGGAAGGCCGAGATCACTGTGCGCAAGCCGAACGCCCCGGTGCCGGGCGTGCTCGATTACGTCGAGGTGACCGTTGTCTGGCCAGAATAACGCCGTCTATCTCAGTCTCGGCGGCAATCTCGGCGACCCCGCGAAATCCATGGCCGCGGCGCTGCGCATGCTGGATGGCGACGACAGGACGCGCGTCACCGCCGTCTCCTCGCTCTACCGCACACCGCCCTGGGGCAAGCTCGACCAGCCGGACTTCCTCAACGCCGCGGCCGCGGTCGAAACGGCGCTGCCGCCGCGCGCCTTGCTCGACCTTTGCCTGGATGTCGAAAGGCGCCTGAAGCGGGTGCGCGAGGAGCGCTGGGGGCCGCGCCTCATCGACATCGATATACTGGTGTTCGGCGACCGGGTGATCCACGAGACTGGGCTCGAAGTGCCGCACCCGCGCATGCTGGAGCGGGCCTTCGTGCTGGCGCCGCTGGCCGAGATCGCGCCCGACCTCGTGGTCGGCGGCAAAAGCGTGTCGGAGCGGCTCGGCGCCGTCGATGCGTCGGGAATCGAGCGCCTGCCGTCCGGGCGGGAATGGTGGCTTGGTTAGATTAGCCGGCGGCCGGGTCGGCTGGTGGAAGACGGATCTTGGCCGTGGCAATCATCCATTCAACCACTTCCAAGGGCACTTCAGGCTGAGCCAGCGTGACCGTCATCTTCCCATCGACGTCTGAGAAGAAAATCTCGCCCACTATCCGCTGATGTTGGTCAGCGAGTTCCAGGTACATGCCATCGCGTTGGACATCGCTTCCAATCGTGGCCTCATAGGTTCGCCCTGCTAACTCAATCATGTGGCAAGTATCCGTAAGCGTGCCTGTTCAGCCGGAGAAGCCGCCGCCTTCGAGAAAGGCCTTTTCCTCGGGCGTCGTCTCGCGACCGAGCATTTTGTTTCGATGCGGAAAGCGGCCGAAATGCTGGATGATCTCCAGATGCTCGTTTGCGTATTTGAGATAGTCCGGCGCCCTGGCTGCGGTTAGGTCCACGGAACGCTGCTGATCCGTGAGCGCTTCGGAATGCTCGAAGGGCAGATAGAGGAAGACGCGAACGACCTCGTCGAGGGCCAGATCATGGCCGGCGGCGATCGCCCGGTCGGCGAAATGCCTGGCCAGCGGATCGGTCGCATACATGTGCCCGGTGCCGCGGAAGCAGTTGCGCGGAAACTGGTCGAGCAGGATCATCAGCGCCAGCGATCCTTCGGCATGCGCGTTCCAGTCGTCGCATTCGCGCCTGGCGGCGGCATAGTGCAGCTCGAGGAAGCGGTTGCGGAAACCCGCGTCGAACGCGTCGTTCTTCTCGAACCAGGCGTCCTCGCCGGCGTCGCGCCAGAATTTGGTGACGGAAAGCGCCCGCGCGTCGAGCTCTGCCATGTGTTCCCTTTCAGCTCTTCGTCTCTGCCTTGTTCAGAACGCCGGCCGTCTCTTCGTTCAGAGCCCGGCCGGCGCGGCGCGGCTGGGTGAGCGGCGTCGGGATCGGTGTGCCGATATTGCCTTTCAGGAAACGCTGGCCGGCCCGCACGCCCTCGGCCAATTGCGTTTCGAAACGGGCTTCGTCGCGGCGGCGGACATCCTCGATGACCTCCGCGACCTCTTCCGGGTCGACGCCCAACGATTCCAGCGCCGAGCCACCGAAGACCAGCGCCGATTCGAAGGTCTCGCGCAGCTGATAATCGACGCCGGCGCGGACAAGCTGCAGCGCGGTGCCGCGGTCGAAGGCGCGTGCCAGAACGGTGACCAGCGGGAATTCGGCCTTGATCAACTGGGCGATACGCACCGCTGCGTCCGGCTTGTCGACACAGATCAGCACTGCGCGCGCCCGGCCGGCTCCGGCTGCGTGCAGGATGTCAAGCCGCGTGCCGTCCCCATAGTAGACCTTGAAGCCGAAATCGGCCGCCGCCTGGATCATCTCGACCTCATTGTCGATGATCGAGACGTCGAGGCCGCGCAAAAGCAATGGCTGGCTGGCGATCTGGCCGAAGCGGCCGAAGCCGATGATCAGCACGCTGCCGGTGAGACCGTCGGCGATGTCGACGCCTTCGAGCGATTGCTCGTCGCGCGGCGTGAGGTAGCGCAGCGCCACGATCGCCAACGGCGTCAGCACCATGGAGATGATGATGATGGCGGTCAGCGTCGCGTTGGCCTGCCCATCGATGATGCCGACAGCGGCCGCCGAGGAATAGAGCACGAAGGCGAATTCGCCGCCCTGCGCCATGACGACGGCGCGCTCCAGCGCTTCGCGGTGGCCGCTCTTGAGCATGCGTGCGACGATATAGATGCCGAGCGCTTTCATGATCATGTAGGCGACGACGTAGATGGCGACGAGGCGCCAGTTCTGGGCAACGACGCCGAGGTCGAGCGACATGCCGACGGCCAGGAAGAAGAGGCCGAGCAGGATGCCGCGGAACGGTTCGACATCGGCTTCGAGCTGATGGCGGAAGGTCGATTCGGACAGAAGCACCCCGGCGAGGAAAGCGCCCATCGCCATCGACAGGCCGGAAAGCTGCATAGCCAAAGCCGACCCAAGGACCACCAGCAGCGCCGCTGCGGTCATCACTTCGCGGGCTCGGGCATCCGCCAGGATGCGGAAGAGCGGGTTGAGCAGATAGCGTCCCGCCACTACCAGCCCGACGATCGCGGCGATGCCGATGCCGACCTCGGTCAGCCGCTCGGACAGGCTGGTGTCGGCGCCGCCGGGCGCTAGGAATGCAATCAGTGCCAGAAGCGGCACGATCATCAGGTCTTCGAGCAGAAGGATGGAGACGATGCGCTGGCCTTTTGGCGTGGCGATCTCGCCGCGCTCCTCGAGCAACTGCATGACGATCGCCGTCGAGGTCAGCACGAAGCCGGCGCCGGCGACGAAGGACTGCGCGATCGGAAAGCCGCCGGCCAGCCCGACGCCGGTCAGAAGCAGGGAGCAAACGCCGACCTGCAGCGCGCCGAGGCCAAAAATCTCGCGACGCAGGCCCCAGAGCCGCGACGGCTGCATTTCAAGGCCGATGATGAACAGGAACATGACGACGCCGAGCTCTGCGACGTGGAGGATGGCTTCCGATTCGGAAAAGACGCGCAGCCCGAACGGCCCGATGACCACGCCGGCGGCGAGATAGCCGAGGATGGAGCCCAGCCCCATGCGCTTGAAGATCGGCACGGCGACCACGCCGGCGGCAAGCAGCGCCACTACCTGTACGAGATCGCTGCTCGATGCTTCAGCCGTCATGCCCTGTCGTCCGTTGTCTGGTAAGCACTCCTTGCATGCGGCAGGAGCGCGAGGCAAGGGCGGGAGGACTGACTGGAAGGGTAGGGTGCCGTTGAAGTGGCCTCCGCTTGCCTTCCGGACGCTCGGCATCTATAACGGCCAAATGCCTGACTATTCGTCCCGGCCGTCTTCCCGTATCCCTATGGATGCGCTCAGCGCAGTCCTGCAAGACTTTCGCTTGAGTGGTGTCAACTATGGCCGCTGCGAGCTCCGACATCCATGGAGCATCGCCTTTCCGCAACAACCGCTGCTTCGCTTTCACTTTGTCGGCCAGGGTCCGTGCTGGATTTATACCGAAGCGGAAGGCTGGCAGGAGTTGCGCGATGGCGATCTGGCGCTGCTGCCGCAAGGCATTGCCCATCGGCTGGCCAGTGCCCCGGACGTTGTTGGCGACTCGCTCGAGGGTTGCCAGGTGACCAAGTTGGGGAGCAATGTCTGCGAGGTGGTACGGGAAGGGACGGGCGCGACAAGCACCCTTTTCTGCGGCTCCATGGCCTTGGGCGCCTGTGCGCTCAATCCACTGATCACGTTGATGCCGCCTATCATCAAAGGGTGCGACGTGGCCGGCAACGATCCGGTCGTCGGTCCTTTGCTGGCGGCTATGACGGCTGAGGCCGCGCAACCGCAGATGGGCAGCGCCACCATCTTGTCGCGCATGGCGGACTTGCTGACAGCCCGGCTCATCCGCTGCTGGGTCAATTGCACTGGAGCCTCGACCACCGGTTGGCTCGCCGCTATCCGCGACCCCCATATCGGCCGCGCGCTGGCAGCCATGCACCGAGACCCCGGCCATAACTGGACCTTGGAAAGCCTTGCCGGCCTGGCAGGCCAATCGCGCTCGATTTTCGCCGAGCGCTTCAGCGCTGTATTAGGGGAGGGTGCCGCACACTATCTCGCCCGTCTGCGTATGCAGCTTGCCCGCGAGTTGTTGGGGCAAAACGGCTTGTCGGTTGCCGAGGTCGCTACCCGTTTGGGCTATGATAGCGAAGCATCCTTCGCGCGCGCGTTCAAGCGCATCACCAGTGTCTCGCCAGGCGTTGTGCGTCGCACAATTCCCGGACGAACGGACATGAATTTCGGATTTTAGGATACATTTCATCCGAAAAGACTCGTCTATGAAGACCTCCAGACTTTGGAGATCTTTCAGTGACAGACACAACATTAAAGCTTGAAGACGCGGCGATAGACCTCGATGCCGCCGCGCCAACCACGTGGAACGCAGCCACCTGGTTCGCGGTCATTTCATTGGCGGCCACCAGCTTTGCCCTGGTGTCAGCCGAATTCCTGCCGGCAGGTCTGTTGACGCCGATGGCGCGCGATCTCGGCATCAGCGAAGGAACGGCCGGACAGGTCGTCACCGCCACCGCTTCGGTCGGCGCCGTGACGGCCATGTTGAGCAATGTTCTCATCGGCCGATTGAACCGCAAGACGGTGCTGGTTGGCCTCAGCGCCTTGGCGGTCGGTTCCAATATCCTTGCGGCGCTGGCGCCCAATTTCTGGCTGTTGCTGTTAGGCCGGGCCGGGCTCGGAATCGCTCTCAGCGCCTTCTGGGCACTTTCGGTTGCCGTCGTGGCCAGGCTGGTGGGCGCCAATGCAACAGGTCGGGGCATGGCCATCGTAACCCTCGGCGTCTCGCTTGCCACCATTGCCGCACCGTCGGTGGGTGCGTTGATCAGCGACTGGCTGGGATGGCGCAGCGCCATGGCCTTGACAGCGGGGCTGGCCGTGATTGCGATGCTGCTGCAGTTGCTTAGCCTGCCAACGCTGCCTGCCAGAGCCAGCAATAGTCTTGCGGACGTATTTCGGCTGACACGGCGGCGTGGCATTCAACTCGGCATGCTGGCCATTCTTTTGCTGATGACAGGGCATTTTGCCGGGTCCGTCTATGTACGCCCCTTCCTCGAACATGTGACACTCCTTGCAACCGGGCCAATTGCCCTGGCGCTGCTCGGATTTGGCGTCGCCGCTGTGATCGGCAATATTGCCGGCGGCCGCATGGCCGATGCCAATATCCGCATGGCTCTCGTGGGCAACGCCGCGTTGATGGCGTTTGCGGCGCTGGCATTGGTGCTTTGGGGCGTGCATATCGCCGTCGCCTTCGGATTCGTCACGCTTTGGGGCTTGGCCTTCGGCATGGCGCCGGTGGTGCTGCCGACCAATCTGTCCCGCGCGGCACCTGATGCGCTGGAAGCAGCGGGTAGCCTGATGGTCGTCTCTTTCCAGGTTGCCATCACCATCGGCGCGGTTGTCGGCGGCTATGTCGTGGACACCTATGGTGCCTCGGGGCCCTTGACTCTCACCGTCGTCCTTGCCGCATCGACGGTCATGCTGGCGCTGCTACAGCCTCGCACGTGAACTTTGCTACCAGCTGACCTAAAGCGCGTCGCGTCTGAACGGCCTCACGCGACGCGCTTTAGGTTGTTGTCTTTATGCGTGTCGTTGTCCCAAAACCGCTGCGCACTTTTGGGCGACATGCATTGGGCGGCCTGAATCCGGAACGCCGCGATATTGCAGCTTCGTTACACAAGTTTACGCGGCTCGGTCGTTGCGTGCCGCCACAATCAGAGGTTATGGCACGGTCGGCTTTGGCCATTGGGCTTCGGCCATTGGAAGGCAGCGGCGATGGGCCGCTGCCTTTTTTGAGGAGATGACTGACATGAAGAAGTTTTTGCTCGTTGCCGTTGGTGTTGCGGCGCTGGCCGTTTCGGCCTGTTCGAAGGGACCGGAATGCACGCAGGAGATTGCCACCAAGAAGGCGCAGGACATGGCCGCCGCGCTTCAGGAAGCGATCACCAAGGATCCGAGCAAGGCGGCCGACCTGACGGCCAAGGTGCAGGCCGTGACGACGAAATACCAGAACGCCACGACGCTCGACGAAGCCTGTAAGGCCTATGACGAAGTGACCGCCGCCATCAAGGGTTGAGCTAAGTCAAAAACGAAAGAAGGCGGTAGCCAGCGGCTGCCGCCTTCTGTCTGCCTGGCTGAGCGCGCCTGCTCAGTTTTTCGCGATGGAGCCGACCTCGACAGAGTCGACCCGTTTCAGGCTCATGCCGATGACCGGCACCAGTTGCTTGTTGACACGCACGGCGACCGTCACGGTCATCGAATTGTCGTCGGGGATACGGGCCTGCATGACGCCGTTCAACTGATTGCGGTTGATGGTGAAGACCACCTTCTGCGGGTCGACGACATTGCCACCGATGATGTCGAGCCCATTGCCGGCCGAGCCGCCCATGAAGTTGCCTTTGTAGCCCTCGCGGCCCTTGCGTTCCACGGTCGCGGACATCTTCTGCGTGAAGACGCCGACCCGGCAGTCGCCGTCGAGGCTCATGCCGACCTTGCCGTCAGGGGTGGAGCCGTTGAAATTGCAAGTGAATTTCGTGCCCTTGTATTTGCCGGCGATGATTTCGCCAGGGCCGACCCATTTGCCTTCGACCGAACGGAAAAACTGCTTGTCCGGCTCTGCGCCAAATGCCTTTCCGACGAGGCCGAACGGTGCGGCGACCGCAACCGTCACAGGCAGGACGCAGGACAGGATCACGCTTCTCATGGACGACACCCGGCACGACAGAGTCTATTCTTGGGACCTGGGTGACCATGAACAAGATTGGTTAATGCTTCGTCACCGGCGGCTGTTTCAGCATTTACCTTACTACTCGGCCTTACTGCTCGCCACGGCCATCCTTTCGGGTCGCGAACGAGGTTAGCGCCGAGAGGAAATCGCCAAGGCCCGGGCGCTTGGTCGCGATAAACGGCAGCGGGCGCGCCGTCTCCATCGCCGCAATGCCGATGCGCGCCGTCATCATGCCGTTGACCACGCCTTCGCCAAGCTTTGCGGAGAGTTTCGCGGCAAGGCCGTGCCCAACGATCTGCTGCACGAAACTGTCGCCGACGGCGATCGAGCCGGTCACCGCCAGATGGGCGAGCACGCCGCGCGCCAGCCGGAAGAAGCCCAGCGTGCCGGGACGGCCGCCATAGAGTTCCGAAAGGCGCCGGATCAGCCTGCCTGCCTCGAACACGACATAGGCGACGTCGACAAGCGCGCGCGGGCTGACCGCCGTCACCAGCGAGACGCGCTTTGCGGCCTCCAGGATCATCGTTTTGGCGCGGGCGTCGAGTGGCGACAGAATCTCGGTTTCGGCAAGCCGCACCAGATTGCCGCCGTCAATGATTTCGCCGCGCAGTTCAGCGAGCGATCGCCGGCCGGCAGCGGTCTCAGGTTTTGCGGCGACAAAGGCTGAAAGCTCGTCAACCAGGGCGCGCGCGGCCTTGGGGTCGTCGCGCGCCACCGCATCCAGTGCACGTCGCTGCAGCTTCTCGACTTCGGCGAGACGCGCGATTGCCAGGAATTCGCGGATCAGGATGACGAGCAGCGACAAAAGCGCGACCGCCGCCATGCCGGCCGCCAGCCAGCCCAGCCATTCGGCGCGCGCGAAGAGATCGCGGACGAGCTGGTCCGTCCACAGGCCGACCGCGAGCGAGACAAGCACGCCGAACGCGCCGAAGAATAGGCGGGCGAGCAGCGAGCGTTTCCTCGGAGCGGTTGCCGGCGGCGGCGCGGCCTCTCCGATCTCCGGCTCGTCGAAGACGTCGACCTCGGAAGGAATGACGACCGCGACATCGAACCTGGCGGCTTGCGGCTTGCGCGCGGGCCGTTCATCGGCGCGATGCTTCGGCGGTGGCTCCTGCCTTGGCGCTGGCTCCGACTCGATGCGGAATGCCGCCGGTTTGCGGGGCGGGGTCATGCCAGGTAATCTCCGATCAGGAACTGCAGCGCGCGGTCGAGCCGGATATGCGGCAGCGAGAGCGTGACGCCTTCGGCCGTGCGCTCCAGCTTCGGCGGACGGAACCGCACGAAGCGGATCGCCGGTTCACTGCTTTCGGACTGCGGCCCGCAATGGTCGAATACCGCATCGACCTTTTCCGGCAAGTCACCGGGAAATATGGCTGTTTCGGTTTTGCCGTCAAATGTCTCGCCGTTGATCTTCTCGCCTTTCAGCGGTGTGCCGATGATGACCGGCAATGTCTCGCGGCCTTGTTTCACGGTGCCCTCGCGGGTCGACCGAACCGCCGCCATGGCGACTACATTGACATCGGCGCCGCTGAAGTTCGCCCGCGCGACGGCCCGATCCGCCAGGCGGCGCACGATCGCCTGCAGCCGGTCATGGCTTTCGTGGTGTAACTGGTCGGCCTTGGTCGCCGCCACCAGGATGCGGTCGATGCGCCTCGAAAACAGCTCGGTGACGAAATTGCCCCGTCCGGGCCGAAAACAGGACAGGATCTCGGTGACGGCGCGTTCGAGGTCGGCCATGGCAGCCGGGCCGGCATTGAGCGCCTGCATGGCGTCGATCAGCACGATCTGGCGGTCGAGACGGGTGATGTGCTCGCGAAAGAACGGTTTTATTACATACGTCTTATAGGCTTCGTAGCGGCGCTCCATCATCGCCTGCAGCGATCCGGAACGGGGGCGCCCCTCGGAAAGCCTTATCAACGGGGCAAAGGTCAACGCGGGCGAGCCTTCGAGATCGCCCGGCATCAGGAAACGACCGGGCGGCAGCGTCGACAGCGCGCGCTCGTCGAGCTTGCAGGCCTTGAGGTAGGCGGCGAAGCTTTCAGCGAGACGGCGCGCCGTCATCTCGTCGGCGTCGGCGTCCGGATCGATCGAGGAGGCCAATTCCCGCCAAGCCTGCGATAGGCCTGATCGCACGGGCAGTGCCGCCAGTTCGGTCGCCTCGCGCGAAAAATCGGCGAAGGATTTGCCGAGCAGCGGCAGATCGAGCAGCCATTCGCCGGGATAGTCGACGATATCGACCGACAGCTTTCCCGCCGAGAACAGCCGGTTCCAGCCGGAGGCCGATTCGTATTCGATGGTGAGCCGCAGTTCGGAAATGGCGCGCGTCGAATCCGGCCAGACACGGTCGTCGACCAGGGCGGCTATATGGTCCTCGTACTGGAAACGGGGAACGGCGTCGTCCGGCTGCTCCTCGAGGAAGGCGCGGGCGATGCGGCCCGACTTTTGCGCCTGGAACAGCGGCAGCCGGCCGCCATGGATCAAGTTGTGCACGAGAGCGGAAATGAACACCGTCTTGCCGGCGCGGGAAAGACCGGTGACGCCGAGACGCAGCGATGGGGAGAAGAGCCCTGCGGCGCGGCCCGACAACGTATCGAGCGCAATTCTCGCCTCGTCGGTGAAAGTGGTCAGCGATGATGCCAAATCTGCCTCTGGGTCGCCCGTCAGGGTCCGATATAGGCCTTGAGCATGGCGTTTGAAATGGTGTCAGAGATCGGCGGGGGTCAGAAAGGCTTCGAGATAGCCGTTGCCCTGGCCTGCTTCATCGAGATCACCGGGAAAGCGCACCACGGCGAGGCCGGAGGTCGGAAAACCGTGGTTCAGCATGCCGCGCGCGGTCTCGTCGCCGTCGCCCGACACCGCCATGGCGAGATCTTCCGTCATCGGGTTGTGGCCGATCACCAGCAACGAGCCGGCCCCGCCATTCTTGCGGATGATGTCGAGGTAGCCGGCGGCATCCTCGCTGTAGAGCGTGTCGAAAAACAGCACGCGGCCTGTGTCGGTGCGGCCCGCAAGACCCTCGAGCGTCTGCCGCGCCCGCTTGGCATTGGAGCAAAGCGTGACATCAGGCACATAGTTGCGGGCCCGCATGGCATCGCCCATCGCCTCGGCGTCGGCCATGCCCGATTCGTCGAGCGGACGATCGAAGTCGCGAACGCCGGGCAGCGCCCATCCGGCCTTGGCATGCCTCAACAGATAAAGTCTGCTCAACCCGATCCCTCACTGGCGCCAAGCAACGAAAATTCGTCCAAGGCGTTATGGGATTAGCCACGAGAAGCGTCCCATGCACAATGGCCGGCATCGCTCAAGCATAGCCAATCGTACAGGAATTCGGCTGTGCCCTTACTGCGAAAGGGCCTGTCTGTGCTGGCCTCCCCCGTACTAACAATTGCGTGAAACTGTCGCCGATTGCGCTTGTGCAGCCTTCGGTCCGCGAATATATAGGCGCCAAATTTGGGGTTGTTGGGTGAGTCGAATGAACGATATCGTTACCGCCGATTACGTACCCTCCGAAGACGAGCCGTTCATGAACGAACGGCAGAAATCTTACTTCCGCATGAAGCTTATCACATGGAAGAACGACATTCTTCGCGAAGCGCGTGAAACCCTCGAAATCCTTCAGCAAGAAAACGCCAATCATCCCGACCTGGCCGACCGCGCCTCTTCCGAAACCGACCGTGCCATCGAACTGCGCGCCCGCGATCGTCAGCGCAAGCTGATCTCGAAAATCGATTCCGCGCTGCAGCGTATCGACGAAGGCACCTACGGCTATTGCGAGGAAACCGGCGAGCCGATCGCGCTGAAGCGGCTCGACGCCCGCCCCATCGCGACGCTGTCGATCGAGGCGCAGGAGCGCCACGAGCGCCGCGAGAAGGTCTACCGCGACGACTGATGCGGCATGTAGATACTGATTGAAAATGGCCGGGCTTCCCGGCCATTTTCTTTTGGGCTTCTCGCGTAGACGGGCCAGCCGCCGGCCGGCGGCTACTCGCCCAGAGCACCCATGGTCAGGTTGACGGTGGTTCCCGTCATCCCGCTGGCTCGGTCAGAGGCTATGAAGGCCGCCATGTTGGCCACCTCGTCGAGCGCCATGACGCGCCTGGGGTGCGTGGTGCCGGCCAGGTAGGCCTGGAACTGGTCCCAGCTCATGCCCGAAGCCTCTGCCTTGAGCTCGAAGAGGCTCCGCATCGTGCTGGTCCCCGGAATGCCGTGCGGCCGCAGGCTGACGACGCGAATGCCTTGCGGCGCAAGCTCGTAGGACAGGTCCCGGGTAAGCGCTTCCTTGGCGGCCTGCGCCGGTCCGTATCCGCCGTTCAGTGGAGTCCCGATCCGCGCCGGCAGGGCGGTAACGGTCATAATCACCCCAGCCTTGTTGGGGATCATGTGCCTGGCGGCTGCGCGCGCGGTCAGGAAGTAGGACGTCGTGTAGGCCACTATCGGCAACGAGAATTGACCGATTTCCATTTTGGCCAGTGGCACGCCCAATATCGCCGCATGCGCCACACCGACAGCGTTGAACGAAATGTCGATCCTACCTGCCTTGTCGACCACGGATTGGAGGTGTGTCTCCACGGCCTGTTCGTCGAGCGCGTCGACCGCTGCCGCCTCGGCAACGCCGCCGGCCCATATGACGTCCTTTACGACGGTATCGACAGGCGCTTGGATGTGCCCCGTCAGAAAGACCCTGGCGCCCTCGCTTGCAAATGCGCGTGCGACGGCACCGCCGATCGCACCGCCGGCGCCGTAGATCACCGCAACCTTGCCCTTTAACAACATGTCCTGTTCCTTTCGATTTTGGTTCCTGGCTGCTCGAACGCATCCGCGCGTTGGAGCCGTCCGCAGATAGAGACACCGCCGCATCGCAAAACTGGGCGCCGCCCATTTCGAACCTCGGCCGGTGTCTAACGTGGATGAAGCAACAGGAGACGCGGGAGAGCGCGATGACGACGAATATGGCCGACCTCATCGACAAGGCACGGGCAGGCGATGGCGAAGCGTTCCGCGAACTGATTGCGCCGCATCGGCGTGAGCTCCAGCTGCATTGCTACCGCATGCTCGGGTCCTTCCAGGATGCCGAGGACGCCCTTCAGGACACGCTGCTCTCGGCCTGGCAGGGCTTCAACGGCTTCGAAGGGCGCGCCTCGCTACGCACCTGGCTCTACCGGATCGCCACGAACCGCTGCCTCAACGCCCGCCGCACCGCCAGCCGGCGGCCTGCCAAGGCGTGGGACATTCCCGGCGTCGAACCGCCCGAGCCGACTGGGCGCGGCGAGGTCGTCTGGCTGGAGCCGTTTCCCGACAGCCTGCTTGACGGCGCTTTCGACGCGCCGCTCGGCCCGGATGCGCTCTACGAGCGGACGGAGTCCATTTCGCTGGCCTTCGTGACCGCCATGCAAGTGCTGCCGCCTCGCCAGCTCGCCGTGCTTATCCTGCGCGATGTTCTCGGTTTCGATGCAAAAGAAGTCTCCGAAATGCTGGATTCCACTGTGGAATCGGCCAATAGTGCTCTCAAGCGTGCACGCGCCGGCCTACAGCGGCGGCCGTCGCCATCCGCCGACCGCGAGCCGCCGCCTGTCGCCCATTCAGCGCAGGAGAGGGCGATCGTGGCGAAGTTCGTCGGAGCCTATGAAGCCGCGGACCTCGATACGCTGGTGACGCTGCTGACTGACGATGTGTTCATTTCCATGCCGCCGATGCCGCTCGAATATCAGGGGCGGGATCTCGTGGTTCGCTTCTGCGCCGGCATTTTCGGCGCGGGGCGCAGGTTCGACCTCGTGGCAACCAGGGCCAATGGCCAGCCGGCCTTCGGCGCCTATCTGCGCGGATCCGACGGCATCAGCCACGGGATCGGCCTCATCGTGCTGACCCTGTCCGGGGATCGGATCTGCGCCATGACGAGGTTCGAAAACAGCGTGTTGCCGTGGTTCGACCTGCCGCGGACGCTTCCAGGTCGATAAACCGCCGGCTGTCAGTCGTGTATTGCCGGGTCAGCGTTTGTGGCTGGCAAGCTCGCCGAGGAGCTTGGTCATCTCGTCATCGAGCGAAGGCCTCGCCGCCGGCTTGCTGCTTGCCGGCTTGGGGTGCGACTCTTCCAGCGATGCCTCGAGTTCATGCATCAGCGTATCGTCGATCGTGTCGTTGGAGGGCGGTGGCGGGGCATGCCGGACGCTGCCGTTCGTTCCATAGGCAGGGAGCGGCATGACTTTCGCCGTCGGTTGGCTCGGGACCACTGGTTTGGGCGCGGAGGTTGCCGTGCGCGGACGCGCGGGCTCGGCAGTTGGAGCCGGCGACGGCGACGGCGCTGGCGGTTGCCTTGCCGACGCTGGCGCGGGCTGCGGCGCGCGCGGGCGCGGCGCGGCGGCCTGTTGTTGGCCGCTGTCGCCGGTCAGCGCGGGGCGGCGGGGCGCGGCAAGCCTTATGTCGCGTTCGACCACGACATCGGTCGGGCCGCCGATCAGGATCAGGTGTTCGATATCGTCGCGCCGCACCAGTACCAGCCGGCGGTGGCTGTCGACAGCGGTGGCGTCCATGACGGCGAGCCGCGTCTTGCGGTTCCTGCCGCCGGCAACGAAGGTGCCGAAGGTAAGGTTGCGGACCACCTTGATGACGAGCAGGACGACGACCAGCAGTATAAGGGCCGCAAACGTCCACAGGATTGCAGCGACATAACCCGGACCCGCCACGCTATCCAGCCACTGCAGCATCGGTGCACCCAATCGCCATTTGTGAGGTGAGGCGACACTAGACCGTTGGGACTAGCGACCGCAAGTTCGCATCACGCATCGTGAACAGTTTGAAACATGAATCGTTGATTTTATCGGACATTTGCCGTCTGGGCCTTTTCCGCTACAGGAGAATGTGATTCAACCGGCCGTTCGCGGGTGTCGGGGCATCGGAATCACGAGCAGGGGGCACATGGCCAAGGAAACGCGCGGCGATTTCTATCCGGTACCGATCGTCGACCAAAACACGCGTCCGGGCGCCGTCACCAGGCTCATTATCTTCATCGTCGTCTTGACCGGCGCCGCGATCGTCTTCGGGCTGTTCCGCGAGCGCCTCGGCGATCCCTTCCTGCTCGGCATGTTGGGCGTGCTAGCCATGATCGGCGTCGGCTTCCTGTTTGCGACGGCGATCGGCTTCGTGCAGATCGCGCCGCGCTCCACCGGCGACGAGTTGTCGAAAGCCTTCGTCGATTCGATGTCGCAAGGTCTCCTCGTCACCGACACCAAGGGTCGCGTCATCTACGCCAACCGGGCCTATGCCGACATGACGGGTGCTGCTTCGGCGGCCGACCTCAAGACGGTCGAAGGGCTGCTTTCGGATGTTCCCGAGGCTTCGATGACCATCTACCGACTGGCGTCCGGTCTGCGCGATGGCCAGGCCGGCGACGGTGAATTCCGGCTGGCGCAGTCGATCAAACCGGGGGCCGAGCCTGGCGCGCGCTGGTATCGTGCCCGCGCGCGCGCCTTCAATGTGCCGGGCCAGCGGCTGCCGATGCTTGCCTGGCAAATTGCCGACATCTCGCAGGAGCGGGCGGAGCAGGAGCGGTTCTTCCTCGACCTGCAAAAGGCCATAGACCATCTCGACCACGCGCCGGCCGGCTTCTTCTCGGCCGACCAGGAAGGCCGCGTGACCTATATCAACGCCACCCTTGCCGAATGGCTGGGCATCGACCTTGCCAGCTTCACCCCGGGCGCGGTGACGCTGCCGGAAATCGTTGCCGGCGACGGCATGGCGCTCGTCCGCTCGGTCAAGGCGGATCCCGGCACCACGCGCAATGCCGTCATCGACCTCGATCTCACGACAATGAGTGGCCAGGCGCTGCCGGTCCGCTTCATGCATCGTGTTTCGGCGAGCCGCGAAGGCGTGAACGGGCCAACCCGCACCATCGTGCTCAACCGCACGCAGGGCGAGGACGCTTCCGCCGATCTCCGCGCCTCGGAGGTCCGTTTCACCCGCTTCTTCAACTCGACGCCGATGGCGATCGCCGGCGTCGACGCCAGCGGGCGCATTCTGCGCACCAACGCGCCGTTCCTGTCGCTGTTTTCGTCTGTCGTCGACCGCGACGCGGTAGACAGGCGCGTGCGCTTCGAGACCGTAATACATGAACGCGACCGGCCGGCCTTCGCTGCCGCCTTCGAAAGGGCGCGGCAGCGGCAGGCCAATATCGAGCCGATCGACTCGCTGCTGCCCGGCAATGACGAGCGCCACATTCGCTTCTACGTCAACGCTGTCGCCGATGGCGCCGGCGGCGAAGGGGTGGAGGAGTCCGCAATCGTCTACGCGGTCGAGACCACCGAGCAGAAAGCGCTCGAAGGCCAGATGGCGCAGAGCCAGAAAATGCAGGCGGTCGGCCAGCTTGCCGGCGGCATCGCGCACGATTTCAACAACGTGCTCACCGCCATCATCATGGCGTCGGACCTTCTGCTCACCAACCACCGTCCGTCGGACCCGTCTTTCCCCGACATCATGAACATCAAGCAGAACGCCAACCGCGCGGCGTCCCTTGTCAGGCAATTGCTGGCCTTCTCGCGCAAGCAGACGCTGCGGCCGGAAGTGCTCAACCTGACCGATGTTCTCGCCGATCTGCGGATGCTGCTCGCCCGCCTGGTTGGCAACGACATCCGTCTGAAGATCGATCACGGCCGCGACCTGTGGCCGGTCAAGGTCGACATCGGCCAGTTCGAGCAGGTGGTGGTCAATCTCGCCGTCAACGCGCGCGACGCGATGCCCGCCGGCGGCGACCTCACCGTGCGCACCCGCAACGTCACGACCGAGGAGTGCAGATCCTTCGCCTATCGCGAGCTTACCCCGGCCGACTATGCGCTTGTCGAAGTCGAAGACACCGGCAGCGGCATCGCGCCGGACGTGCTGAAGAAAATCTTCGAACCCTTCTTCACCACCAAGGAGGTCGGCAAGGGCACGGGCCTTGGCCTCTCGATGGTCTATGGCATCATCAAGCAGACCGGCGGCTTCATCTTCTGCGATTCCGAGGTCGGCAAGGGGACGGTGTTCCGCATCTTCCTGCCGCGACACGTCGCGGAGGTGAAGAAGGCGAGCGAGCCTGCCGACGCCGCCGCGGTCGCCGCGGTGCCGGCCAAGTCGGCCGATACCGTCAAGGATCTCTCAGGTTCGGCGACCGTGCTTCTGGTCGAGGACGAGGATGCTGTTCGCATGGGCGGCGTCAGAGCGCTGAACTCGCGCGGTTACACGGTCCATGAGGCGTCGTCCGGTGTCGAGGCGCTGGAGGTCTTCGAGGCCCTCGGCGGCAAGGTCGACATCGTCGTGTCCGATGTGGTGATGCCGGAAATGGATGGGCCGACGCTGCTCGGCGAGTTGCGCAAACGGCAGCCGGACATCAAGTTCGTTTTCGTTTCCGGCTATGCCGAGGACGCGTTCGCCAAAAACCTGCCCGCCGACGCGCATTTCGGTTTCCTGCCCAAACCTTTCTCGCTCAAGCAACTGGCGACCATCGTCAAGGATGTGCTGGAATCCTAAAACAGCTATCGCTTGCACATTGCCGCGAGCCTGCCATGATGGGTCGAGTTTGCATGACAGGGAGGTAGCGTGACGCCGCACATCGAGGCGGGCAGGGGCGATTATTCCGAAACGGTGCTGCTGCCGGGCGACCCCGAGCGCGCGCAGTGGATGGCGCAAACTTTTTTGGAGGCGCCGCGCTGCGTCAATCTCCGTCGGGGCGCCCTCGGTTTCACCGGCCGGTTCCGCGGCAAACCGGTCAGCATCCAGGCAACCGGCATCGGCGTCTCGTCCTTCCTGATCTACGCCCATGAGCTGCTGGATTATCATGGGGTGAAGACGCTGATCCGCACCGGCACATGCGGCGCCCTATCGGAGGATGTTCCACTGCGCGGCGTGGTCATTTCCAGTGCCGTGCGCGCCGAGGGCGCAATCAGCGGGCAAGTCTTCGGGCTGTACCAGCCGGCGGGGCCAGATGAGGCGCTGCATGCACTGGCGCTGCGGCGGGCTGCCGATCTCGGCATCGCCTGCAGCGCTGGGCTGACCATCTGCAGCGACGTGTTCCACCATCCCGATGGCCGAGCCCGGTTCGACGAGCCAAGGACGCTCGGCGCGCTGGCGGTCGACATGGAAACCAGCGCGCTCTACCGCATCTCCGCGCAGTTCGGCGCGCGCGCCCTGTCGCTGCTGACCGTGGTCGACCACGTCGCCACGGACGAGCAGACCGACTATTCCGAACGTCAGGCGCTGTTCACCGACATGACGCGGCTGGCGCTCGAGGTCGCGGCGGCAAGCTAGGCGGCGACCTGTTTCAGCGCAGCCTGTTCCCCCACTGCCGGCCGGTGACCGCGCAGATAGAGCGCGCAGGTCGTGCGCAGCATCGAGGCGAAGTTCGGGATCTGGCCGTTGATCTCGATCGCCTCGTCATAGAGGGTCGAGATGAATTTGGGTGTCGTCAGACCCTGGCTCTCGGCGATCTCGTCGAGCAGCGCCCAGAACGTCGCCTCGAGCTGGATGCTCGTCGAATGCCCGTCTATGCGGATTGACCGGTTGATCTGCCGGTAGCCTTCCGGATCCTGCCCGGCAAAGACTCTGCACATCGTTACCTCCCGTTCTTGTTGGTCTTGGGCGCCGATTGAGCGTTGGCGCCTCTTGAATACTGCCTGCGCTTTCATCTTCGGCCTGACGGCCAGTGACGGCAATCAGACTTTCGTCCTCAGAATGCGTCGCGCCGCATTTCCGGGCGATGCAAAACTGGCGCGAAACTAGCCGTTTTCCAGCCGCATGCGTGGTAATCGGCTGCCACCACCTTTTTTCGCCGGAGCGCATAATCGACTTCCAGAGCACCAAAGCTGCGGAGACCGATTTGGCGAAGGCGATCCACACCATGATCCGGGTTCTCGACGAGGCCCGGTCCATCGATTTCTACAGCAAGGCCTTTGGCCTCGACGTCGCGCAGCGGCTCGATTTCGAGACTTTCACCCTCGTCTACCTCAGCAACGCCGACTCGCCGTTCGAGGTCGAGCTGACGGTCAACAAGGGCCGCACGGAGCCCTATGCGCTTGGCGACGGCTACGGCCACCTCGCCGTCTCTGTCGTCGATCTCGACAGCGAGCACGACCGGCTCGGCGCTCTTGGGCTCAATCCGAAGAAAATCGTGGAGTTCAACCGCGACGGAGCGCTCATCGCCCGCTTCTTCTTCATCGAGGACCCCGACGGCTACAAGATCGAGGTCCTGCAGCGGGGAGGGCGCTTCCAATAGGGGACGACCAGCCGCGCGGACCGGCGCGGCGCCATCAACGGCATCCCATGGGGTGCGAACAGCAAGCAGGGAGGAAATTATGGTCACGATCTATGAAAGGAAGCAGCCGCATGAAAGGAAACCTGGCCTTTCGCGGCGCGAGCTTCTCAAACGCGGCGGCGCAGGCGCGCTTCTTATCATTTCCGGCAGCGCCGTCATCAGCCCCGAGCACGCGTGGGGGCTGGGAACCTCGGCCTTGAAGCCGGAGACGATGGCAACGCTGATCCAGGTGGCGCGCGATATCTACCCGCACGACCAGGTGCCGGACAAATATTACGCCATCGCCGTCAAGGGGCATGACGAGACCGCCGCCAAGGATCCAGCCCACAAGGAGCTGATCGAAAAGGGCATCGCCGATCTCGACAAGAAGGCCGGCAAGGGCGGCTATCGCGGCCTTGGCTGGGAAGAACAGCGTGTCGCACTGCTCGAGGAGATCGAGAAGACGCCGTTCTTCCAAGCGGTGCGCGGCGGCCTCGTCGTCAGCCTCTACAACCAGAAAGAGGTGTGGCCGATCTTCGGTTACGAGGGCGAGTCCTACTCGAAGGGCGGCTACATCGCGCGCGGCTTCAACGACATCGAGTGGCTCTGAACCGCTCTGTCCCGAACCGCTTTTGACCGATTTCATGGGAGGAAACCATGGCAGCATCATTTGATCTCAAGAACGACGGCGTGGTCGTCATCATCGGCTCCGGCGCCGGCGGCGGCACGCTCGGCAACGAACTCGCCCAGAAAGGCATCGACGTCGTCATCCTCGAGGCGGGCGCCCGTCACGAATATGAGGACTTCATCAACGACGAGTGGGATTCCTTTACCCAGCTCGCCTGGAAAGATAAGCGCACCACCTCCGGTGACTGGCGGGTGGCAAAGGATTTCCCGAACCTGCCGGCCTGGATCGTCAAGTCGGTCGGCGGCTCGACCACGCATTGGGCGGGCGCGTCGCTGCGCTTCCAGGAGCATGAATTCAAGACGCTTTCGGCCTACGGCAAGGTGAAGGGCGCGAACCTTCTCGACTGGCCGGTCACGCTCGCCGAAATGGAGCCCTACTACGGCAAGGCCGAAGCCAAGATGGGTGTGACCGGTACCAATGACTGGCCGCGGCTGCCCGGCAACAACAACTTCAAGGTGCTCAAGGCCGGCGCCGACAAGCTCGGCTACAAGGAATGCCACACCGGCAACATGGCGATCAATTCGGTCGAGCGCGACGATCGCAATTCCTGCCAGCAGACCGGCTTCTGCTTCCAGGGCTGCAAATGGGGCGCCAAATGGTCGACGCTCTACACCGAGATCCCGAAAGGCGAGGCCACCGGCCATCTGGAGGTGCGACCGAATTCGATGGCGATCAAGATCAACCATGATGCCTCGGGCAAGGTGACGGGCGTCGTCTATGCCGACAAGGACGGCAAGCTGCAGGAGCAGAAGGCCCGCGTCGTCGCGGTCGCCGGCAACTCGATCGAGAGCCCGCGCCTGCTGCTCAATTCTGAATCGAGCAAGTTCCCGCAGGGGCTCGCCAATTCATCGGGGCAGGTGGGCAAGAACTATATGCGCCACACCACAGGCTCGGTCTACGCCATCTTCGACAGGCCGGTACACATGTATCGCGGCACCACCATGGCCGGCATCATCCGCGACGAGGCGCGTCACGATCCGTCGCGCGGCTTCGTCGGCGGCTACGAGATGGAGACGCTGTCGCTCGGCCTGCCGTTCATGGCCGCTTTCCTCAACCCCGGCGGCTGGGGCCGCTCCTTCACCACGGCGCTCGACCACTACGACCACATGGCGGGCCTGTGGATCGTCGGCGAGGACATGCCGCGCGAGGAAAACCGCATCACGTTGCACAAAGACGAAAAGGACGAGCACGGGATGCCGATCGCCGACGTCCATTTCGACGACCATGCCAACGACACGGCGATGCGCGACCACGCGTACAGCCAAGGCCAGGCTTTGTATGCCGCTGTCGGCGCGACCAGGACCTTCCCGACGCCGCCCTATCCCTCGACCCACAATCTCGGCACCAACCGGATGAGCGAGAAACCGGCTGACGGCGTCGTCAACAAGCATGGCCAGACGCACGACATCAAGAACCTGTTCGTGTCGGACGGCAGCCAGTTCACCACCGGCGGCGCCGAAAACCCGACACTAACGATCGTGTCGCTGGCCATCCGACAGGCAGACTACATCGCCGCGCAGATGTCGGCGAAAAGCATATAGTCCTCCCGACTGCCTGCTGGCGCGGGACCCGCAGGGGTTCCGCGCCCTTTTTTGTCACAAAGGTCCGATAGGCCTACGCGCCGACCGGCTGGCCGTCCTTGCGCCGGATGGCGACGACCGACGGCCGCGGCGGCTGGCCGTCCTTGAAGTCGGGCCACAGCGATTGTGCCTTGTCGAGTGTCTCGGCATCCTCGGACGGGTGCTGGACCGACAGGAACAGCGTCGTGCCGTCGGGCGTGAAGCAGGGGCCGGTCGCCTCGGCGCCATGCGGGCAGGTGAAGAGCAGTTTTGGCAGGCCGCGCGCCGCCCCTTCGGTGTCGACGCCATAAACGCCGTCCGGAAGATCGAAGTCGTTGGCGCCGTCCGTCGCCACCCACAGCCGGCCGGCCGGGTCGAAGGTGATGTTGTCCGGGCAGACGAACCAGCCATTGTCCGAGGTGTCGGGATGGAAGGTGGCGCCGACCTTGGCATCCTTGGGATTGCCGCAGAGCACGAACAGGTCCCAGGCATATTTGTCGGCGGTGTGATCAGCGTCAGTGCTGTGGCCGCCGGGCGGGATCAGCTCGACGATGTGGCCCCAGAGGTTTTCCGGCCGCGTATTGGCCGGGTTCACCTTGGATTCGTCGCGCTTCTTGTTCTTGGTCATCACCGCATAGACGCGGCCGGTGACCGGGTTGGTCTCGATGTCCTCCGGCCGGTCCATCGGCGTCGCGCCGATCGCATCGGCGGCAAGGCGCGTCTTCAACAGCACCTCTGCCTGGTCGGCAAAACCGTTCTCGGCGGTGAGCTTGCCCTGGCCGTGGACCAGCGGCAGCCAGCTCATCGTGCCGTCAGCATCGAAACGCGCCACCGAGAGCACGCCGTCATCCAGAAGATCCTTGCCGGAAGCGGGATTGGCAGCGTCGTATGGCTTGGCGGAGACGAAGCGGTACATGTACTCAAAATAGTCGTCATCGCCCATGTAGACGACGATGCGGCCGTCCTTGTTGCGCACGACCGTCGAGGCCTCATGCGACATGCGGCCGAGCGCGGTGCGCTTCACCGGCTTCGCCTGCGGATCATAGGGGTCGATCTCGACAACCCAGTCGAACCGGTTCGGCTCGTTCGGCTCCTTGTCTATGTTGAAGCGGTCGTGGAAGCGGCCGCGACCGTAGATGTCGGAGCCGTCGAAACCATAGCGGTCGAGCATGTCGGCGGTCGGCGCCTTCTTCGGATCGCCGCCGAAGAGATCGGACACGCCTTCCTCGCAGGTCAGCACCGTACCCCAGGGCGTGACGCCGCCGCTGCAGTTGTAGCTGGTCCCCAGCACCTTGCTGCCGGTCGCGTCGGCGGAGGTCTGCATCAGCGCATGGCCGGCGACAGGGCCTGAGACAACCATCTCGGTGTTGGCAGTGATGCGGCGATTGAGCGGGCTGTCCTCGATGATTGACCACTTGCCGTCCTTAAGTATCACCTCGACGATCGAGTGGCCCATCGCCGCGAGGCCGAGGTCGACCTGCTCCTTCGTCATCGTCTTGCCGGCGTCGTCCTCGGTCATGCCGGGGAACATCACGTTCGGCGAGATGTATTCATTGTTGACGCAGAGCAGGCCGTGGTCGGAATTCACCGATCCCTTGGGCAGCGGCATGAAGACGATGTAGTCGCAGTTGTAGCCGAAGCGCTTCTCCTGCTCTTCCGACGCGACCTTGTTGCCGTCGAATTCGGACAGCCCGGCGGCGAGCGGATCGCCCCAGCGAGCGACGATGGTCGTCTGATAGCCTTCGGCGGCGGCGTGGGTCTTGTCGTAGACGCGCTTCAGCTCCGGAAAACCGAGCGTGGAAAGGGCGGCCGCGGCATGTGTTTCGCCGGCAAACAAGGAGCCGACGAAGCTGCTGCCGGCAATCAACGCGCCGGAGGCGAGGCCGCCTTTGAGGAGTTCGCGGCGCGAGACGCGTGCGGCGATGACGTCGCGGATGACAGGGGAGGGTGAAGACGGAGAGTTGGCCATCGTGTCTGCCTCTCGGGGTGGATGTTTGACGACACCGCGCTGCCTAAGCTGCTTCGGCAACATCCGGATGACACGAGTGGGCGTATTGCGATGGCGAACGCGGACAGCGCCGCCGCTACCTCCTGGTGCAGGTCGAGGCAGTGAAGGCGCCGTCCTGCTGCTTTAGGATGATGTCGAAGGAGGGGCCGGCTGGGTCGTCCAGTGTCGCTTGCGTCAGTGAGATCGAGTTGCCGCCGCTGGTGTAGCCGCCGAGGGGGCCCAGCCAACTGATCTCGCCGTTGGCGTCCATCTGGTAGTTGTAGGTTCCCGAAGTGCCGAAGGTCACCGGGCCGCTGTAAACATTGCCCTTGATGGTGATGTCGCCGAGGTTGAGGAACAGGCCGAGCAGGTAGACCTCGCAATGATAGACGCCGTCCGGCAGCTTTCCGTCGGTGAAATCGGCGCGGGCGCCGTCAACGGCGGACATGAGAAGCAGGAAGCTCAAGAGAATTCGAAGGGCCATGACGTCGCTCGTTTTGGCGGCGACCTTGCCCCATTTTGCCGCCGCCCCGCAACCCGGCGAAAACCTGCCACAAATCGAAGCGGGATTAAAGTTTAGGCAATTTTACGATTTGGGCAAAATCTAGGCAGGCCTGCGCAAAGTTTTCTCAGTCCTTGATGAACTCAAGAGGCGCGATACGTTTGGCGGCTATACAATAACTTCTTGTAAACGCTGATCTATCGCTCCCCGCATCGCCACGCTCTCGCGTTTGGCACGTCGCTTGCACCGCTATGTTGCGATGCAAAACAACCAGCTTGGGAGCGTGGAACATGAGGGGCAATTTCTCGGCAATAACAAAAATGATTTCGGCCGGCGTAATCGCTGCTGGCCTGTCGATCTCGGCTCCCGCCAAGGCGGCCGACGATACGATCAAGGTCGGCATCCTCCATTCGCTGTCGGGGACCATGGCGATTTCGGAGACGACGCTGAAGGACGTCATGCTGATGCTGATCGAGGAGCAGAACGCCAAGGGCGGCCTGCTCGGCAAGAAGCTCGAGGCGGTCGTCGTCGATCCGGCGTCCAACTGGCCGCTATTCGCCGAAAAGGCGCGCGAGCTGATTTCGAAGGACAAGGTGGCGGCGGTGTTCGGCTGCTGGACCTCGGTGTCGCGCAAATCGGTGCTGCCGGTGTTCAGCGAACTCGACAATATCCTGTTCTATCCCGTCCAGTATGAGGGCGAGGAGAGCGAGCGCAACGTCTTCTACACCGGCGCGGCGCCGAACCAGCAGGCGATTCCTGCCGTCGACTATCTGATGAGCGCCGATGGCGGCTCGGTGAAGCGCTGGGTGCTCGAAGGCACCGACTATGTCTATCCGCGCACCACCAATAAGATACTCGAGGCGTACCTCAAGTCGAAGGGCGTGCCGGCCGGGGACATCATGGTCAACTACACGCCGTTCGGTTTCTCCGACTGGCAGACCGAGGTCTCGGCGATCAAGAAGTTCGGCTCGGCCGGCAAGAAGACGGCGGTCGTGTCGACCGTCAACGGCGATGCCAATGTGCCGTTCTACAAGGAGCTCGGCAACCAGGGCATCAAGGCCGAAGACATTCCGGTCATGGCCTTCTCGGTCGGCGAGGAAGAACTGGCCGGTCTCGACACCGGGCCTTTGGTCGGCCATCTCGCCGCCTGGAACTATTTCGAGAGCATCGACACGCCCGAGAACAAGAAGTTCATCGACGACTGGCACAAGTTCATCAAGAGCGACAAGCGCACCACCAACGATCCGATGGAAGCCCACTATATCGGCTTCAACATGTGGGTGAAGGCGGTCGAGAAGGCCGGCACCACCGATCCGGACAAGGTCATCGACGCCATGGTCGGCGTCTCGGTGCCGAACCTGACCGGCGGCTATTCGACGATGATGCCGAACCATCACATCACCAAGCCGGTGCTGATCGGCGAGATCCAGGCCGACGGCCAGTTCGAGACCGTTTCGCAAACGCCCGGTCTCGTGATGGGCGACGAATGGTCGGACTATCTGCCTGACTCCAAGGAGCTGATCTCCGATTGGCGCGCGCCTCTGTCCTGCGGCAACTTCAACGTCGCCACGGGCAAGTGCGGCGGCAAGGGCACCAACTGACCCTCCCAGGGTCGCGGTGTGGCCCGCGATCCGACGCCGCGGCCCGGGCGGGCCTTGCCGGTCCGCCCGGGCAGACACCTCAAACCCTCGAGATCCGCTTGAAGACGATGACGTTGTTGCGCGCGATTGGCCTGACGCTGCTGATGATGGCAAGCTTGTTGCCGTCCAAGGCAGCTGAAGCCGATCTCCGCGCCATCATCGCCAAATTCGCGGCAGCCGCCAATTTCTCAGCGACCGAGGCCGTGGTGCACGAACTTGCCGCGAGTGGCGATCCGGCTGTCGAGCGGCCGCTCTCGGCACTCGCCGACGGTAATCTCTATATCCGCAAGGCCGATTCCCAGGTCTTTGTCGGCAAGGACGCCGGCGACGGCATCGAATTGCTCGATCCGCTGAGCGGCGATAAGGCAGCCGACGCCGCCAAGGCCGACCTCACAAAGATCAAGGTCAACAATGGCCTGCGCCGCACGATCCGCGATGCGCTGGGCACGCTGACGCTACGGGCCAAGGACGCCAACGTGCGCCTCGCTGCCGCGGCGACCATGTTCAAGACCCCCGACGCGGCGAACATCGAACCGCTCGATGCCGCGATCGCGGCTGAGACCGAGCCTTCGGTCAAGGCCATGTTCGAACAGGCGCGCGCGGCGTCGGTCCTGGTCTCCGACAAGCCGGACGCGGACAAACTGGCGGCCGTCTCGGTCATCGCGGAGCGCGGCGACCGTGATGCGCTTTCCTTGCTGACCTCGGTCGAGGCCAACGCGCAGGGCGCGGTCAAGGACGCGGCGACTGCCGCGATCGGCCACATCAATTCGACGCTGGCGCTGTGGGATGCCGGCCAGAACATCTGGTATGGCGTCTCGCTTGGATCGGTGCTGCTGCTGGCCGCGATCGGCCTCGCCATCACCTTCGGCGTCATGGGCGTCATCAACATGGCGCATGGCGAGATGGTAATGCTCGGCGCCTACACCACCTTCGTCGTCCAGCAGGTTATCCGCACCTCGTTTCCCGGCCTTTTCGACTGGTCGCTGGTGATCGCGCTGCCGCTCGCTTTCCTTGTCGCCGCGCTGGTCGGGCTGGCCATCGAGCGCGGCATCATCCGCTTCCTCTATGGTCGCCCGCTGGAGACGCTTTTGGCCACCTGGGGCGTCTCGCTGATCCTGCAGCAGGCAGTGCGCACCATTTTCGGCCCGACCAACCAGGAGGTCGGCAACCCGTCCTGGATGTCGGGCTCGTTCGACATCGGGCAACTTGCCATTACCTGGAACCGGCTGTGGATCCTGGTGTTCGCGCTCTTGGTGTTCGCGGTGCTGCTCTATGTCATGAAGCGCACGCCCTGGGGGCTGCAGATGCGCGCCGTCACCGCAAACCGCCGCATGGCCGCATCGATGGGCATCAAGACGCCATGGGTCGACGCGCTGACCTTCGCGCTCGGCTCCGGCATCGCCGGCATTGCCGGCGTGGCGCTCAGCCAGATCGACAACGTCTCGCCCAATCTCGGCCGTGGTTACATCATCGACAGCTTCATGGTGGTCGTCTTCGGCGGCGTCGGCAATCTCTGGGGCACGCTGGTCGGCGCCTTCTCGCTCGGCATCGTCAACAAATTCCTCGAGCCTTATGCCGGTGCGGTGCTCGGCAAGATCGTCGTGCTGGTGCTCATCATCCTGTTCATTCAGAAACGCCCGCGCGGCCTGTTCGCGCTGAAGGGTAGGGCGGTGGAAGCATGATCACCAGGCGTTTCTTCGCTGCCGGCGCCGACCGCCGCATCGCCATCACGGTTCTCATCCTATTGGCAGCCGCCATCATTGTGCCGCTGCTCAACCTTGCGGTTTCGCCAGCGAACGCCTTTTACGTGCCGCCCTACATCGTCGCGCTCACCGGCAAATATCTCTGCTATGCGCTGCTCGCCTTGGCGCTCGATCTCGTCTGGGGCTATTGCGGCATCCTTTCTCTCGGCCACGGCGCCTTCTTCGCGCTCGGCGGCTATGCGATGGGCATGTATCTGATGCGCCAGATCGGTTCGCGCGGCGTCTACGGCAACCCGATCCTGCCCGATTTCATGGTGTTCCTGAACTACAAGGAACTGCCCTGGTTCTGGCATGGCTTCGACCATTTCTGGTTCGCAGCAACGATGGTGCTGGCCGTGCCTGGCCTGCTCGCCTTCGTCTTCGGCTGGTTTGCCTTCCGCAGCCGCGTCACCGGCGTCTATCTGTCGATCATCACCCAGGCGATGACCTATGCGCTGCTGCTCGCCTTCTTCCGCAACGACATGGGTTTCGGCGGCAACAACGGCCTGACCGACTTCAAGGACATACTCGGCTTCAACGTGCAGGCAGACGCGACGCGCTCGGCGCTGTTTGCGGCAAGCGCCATCACGCTTGCGCTGGCCGTTTTCATCACCGCGGCGATTGTTCGTTCCAAGTACGGCAAGCTCTTGATGGCGGTGCGCGACGCCGAAAGCCGCACCCGCTTCCTCGGCTGGCGGGCCGAGGACGTCAAGCTGTTCGCCTTCACCGCTTCCGCGATCATGGCGGGCATTGCCGGCGCGCTCTACGTGCCGCAGGTCGGCATCATCAATCCCGGCGAGTTCGAGCCGGCCAACTCGATCGAGGTGGTCATCTGGACCGCCGTCGGCGGGCGCGGCACCATCGTCGGCCCGATCGTCGGCGCGCTTCTCGTCAACGCCGGCAAATCCTGGTTCACCGGCGTGCTGCCGGAATTCTGGCTGTTCGCGCTGGGCGGGCTGTTTGTCGCCGTCACGTTGTTCCTGCCCAAGGGCGTCGTCGGCATGTGGGACAGCTGGCGCGGCAGGGCCAAGGCGATGCGCGCGGCCTCACTTGCCGCGGAAGCCGGCGTCGATCCGCAGGAAACGCAACCCAAGATCGTGCGCTCGGCGGCGAGAACCCCGGGCGCTTGGTCGGCTTCCGGCGCCGAACCGCAGCCGGCGGAGTGAGCGATCATGAGCAAGTCGAACACCATCCTCTATCTCGACGGCGTCTCAGTTTCCTTCGACGGATTTCGCGCGATCAACAATTTGTCGCTGGTGCTCGACAAGGGCGAGATGCGGGCGATCATCGGGCCCAACGGCGCCGGCAAGACGACGATGATGGACATCGTCACCGGCAAGACGCGGCCTGACGAGGGCGAGGTGTTCTTCGACGGCCAGGTCGACCTCACCCGGCATGACGAGGCCGAGATCGCCATGATGGGCATCGGCCGCAAATTCCAGAAGCCGACCGTCTTCGAGAGCCACAGCGTCGAGGACAATTTGATGCTGGCGCTGAAGGGGCCGCGCTCGATCTTCCCGGCGCTGTTCCATCGCCGCGCGGCCGCCGAGACGCGGCGCATCGACGATATTCTCGGCATCATCCGTCTCGGCGACAAGCGCGAGGAGCTCGCAGCCAATCTCAGCCACGGCCAGAAACAGTGGCTGGAGATCGGCATGCTCTTGGCGCAGGACCCGAAGCTGCTCCTCGTCGACGAGCCGGTCGCCGGCATGACCGACGCCGAGACCGAGGAGACTGCGCGCCTGCTCAAGGACATCGCGCGCGACCATTCGGTGGTCGTCGTCGAGCACGACATGCATTTCGTGCGCGAGCTCGGCGTCAAGGTCACCTGCCTGCATGAAGGCTCGGTGCTGTCGGAAGGCACGCTCGATTTCGTTTCGGCCGACGAGCGTGTCGTCGAAGTCTATCTGGGGCGGTGAGCATGATCTGGCGGGTCCCTTTTTATCGTTTCGACTTCGCTTTCCTCCGGCGTTGGAGAAGGAGCTGACCATGCTCGAAGTCTCCAATGCCACGCTCCATTACGGCGCCGCGCAGGCGCTGCGCGGCATTTCGCTTAAAGCTGGCGCGGGCAAAATCACTTGCGTGCTCGGCCGCAACGGCGTCGGCAAGACCAGTTTGATGAGATCGATCGTCGGCCATCACCGGCTGACGAGCGGAAGCGTTGCCTTCGAGGGGAAGGCGCTCGACCGGAGCGCGGCGTATGACCGCGCCCGGTCGGGCATCGCATTCGTGCCGCAGGGCAGGGAGATTTTTCCCCTGCTCACGGTGCGCGAAAATCTGGAATCGGGCTTCGCGCCGCTGAGGCGCGGCGACCGCACCATTCCGGCGCATGTCTTCGAGCTGTTTCCGGTGCTGAAGCAGATGCTGTCGCGGCGCGGCGGCGACCTGTCGGGCGGTCAGCAGCAGCAGCTCGCCATCGGGCGGGCGCTGGTGATGCGGCCGAAGCTTTTGGTGCTCGACGAGCCGACGGAAGGCATCCAGCCGTCGATCATCAAGGATATCGGCCGCGCCATCCGCTATCTGCGCGACCAGGCGGGGATCGCCGTGCTTCTGGTCGAGCAATATCTCGATTTCTGCCGCGAGCTCGCCGACGAGGTCAACATCATGGACCGCGGCCAGGTCGTGCATACCGGTCCGGCCGAAGACCTCGACCAGGCGGACGTGAGGAAGTTCCTGACGGTGTAGGTTCTCGACGAGATTTGAACCTGTGAGGCCGGCGGGACAGCGGGGCGCGCGAAGGATCGCTGCCGTGGGGCATTCTGCGACGCATTCTGGGCTGAAGTCATGTCATCCTTGGGTCTTCGCTCCGCTTTGCATCGCCACGCCCAAGCATGACAAAGTCACGGCGCTCAAGTCACCTTGCCTCTTCTTTCTCCTGCAACACCATACACAACTCTGGCGCGCCGAAAGCCGCGTGCTAGTCTTTTCGTGGCCTTGGTGAGTCGGTCGCTTTCCGTATCAGTCGCAAAATGAAGGGGCGCGGGCGCACCCGGCAAGTTCCACGCAAGCAAGCCCGCCTAACTTCCCAACAGTGATTGTCGGTCAACGCGTCCAACAAAGAACTTGCCAGGGGAAGGCGATGGAACGTTTTGTCGAGGATTATCAGAAGCGACGCCTCACCGAACGCGTGGATATCATGACGGCGATCAACATCCTTATGTCGCAAGGCTATGACGAGGACGATCTGCTCGGAGAAATAACCAAGGTTTTTTACGTCGACTTGGACGCCTACAATGAAGTGATTGGGCGCCACTGACGGCCTAAGCGCGTCGCGATCCTTCGGATTCGCTCCATGCGCTTTAGGCTTTTGATTTTGCGCATGTCTTTGTCCCGAAACCGGTTCCCACTTTCGGGAGACATGCTTAGGCCTCCAAGCTTCAAGCGCAGCGGCGAACATCGAGCACGCGGTTGCGGCCGCCGCGCTTGGCCGCGCAAAGCGCCTTGTCGGCGGCGCTGAGCACCTTGTCGAAGCTCGTGGCTTCGTTGCTGCCGAAGGCGAAACCGGCGCTCACCGTGCATCTTAACCGGCCTGTCTCGGTTTCGATCGTCCGCGCGGCGAATGCCATCCTTATCCGTTCGGCCGTGCTCTCGACCATCTCAGGCAAGGCGCGCTTCAGCACCAGCGCGAATTCCTCGCCGCCCATGCGGGCAGCGATGTCGGTCGGGCGCAGATTGCCGGACAGTTCTTCGGCGAACACCTTGAGCACCTCGTCGCCGGCGGCGTGGCTGTACTGGTCGTTGATCGCCTTGAAGCCATCGAGGTCGAACACCACCACCGCCGTGAAGGCGCCGACGGGCAGCTTGCCGTGCAGGTCGAACAAGGCGCGGCGGTTGAGCAGCCCGGTCAGCGCATCGGTCTCCGCCTCGCGCTTGTGATGGCGCGCGAGCCGCCCCTGGTTGAGCGCCAGCGACAGTGCGCCGATGCCGGTCATCGAGGCGATGACGATGACCAGGCTAAGATCCTCCGCCCAATTGTTCGGCGCGTGGCCAAGCACCAGCTTGCCGTCCCATGCCAGAACGACTGCGCACAGCACAAAGGACGCGGCGGTCAGCGTGTAGAGCAGCGCCACCCCAATAAGCTGCGCCGGCGCCTCCGCGCGGCCTTTCCAATAGTCATGCGCCGTGCCGAACAGGAGCAGTGCGGCGAGCGAATTCTCGAGCATGAAGCCCAGCCCGTCATAGCCGAGCGCCATGGGCGGCAGCGCCAGCGCGAAGGAGATGCCGGCGCCAAGTGCGATGCGCGGCAGCGGGGAGTGGCCGGTCCGGAACTGGCAGGCGGCGCCCAGCATCACCGAGAAGCCAAGCAGCAACAGCGCTAGCGTCAGGATGCCGAGAGCCGTTCCGGGCGCTTCGATATAGGCGTCATAGACAAAGACCTCGATTGCCACCACCAGCACGCTGATTACCCATGTCAGCAGGAACTTGTCGGAACGGGCGGTCAGCCAGGTTCCGAACAGGGTCAGGCTGAGGCAGGCGGCGGAGAAGCCGACGGCCAGCAGCAATGAGTTGTAGTCGAGCAGCATGCACTGTCCTTGCCGGCGCCGGGCTTCTGCAACCTGGCGCAGGTGCATTCATGCAGCAAGGAAGTATCGATTACGTTACGATAGCGGTGAGGACGCTATAATGCCCTAAAGCGTGTCGCGATCTTTCAGATTCGCGCTATGCGCTTTAGTTTTTGATTTTACGCATGTCTTTGTCTCGAACCGGTTCCCACTTTCGGGAGACATGCTTTAACGTCAGAGAACCGCCATCGACAACAGCAGGATGATGCCGATCGCCATCATCAGCAGACCCGGCCAATTCTGCGACAGGCCTAGGAAACCGAGTCCGCGCCGCCGCGGCTCCAGTGTCGGGCCCGGTGTTGGCAGGTTCGGCGCCGGGCGATCCGGCGCTGTGGGAGCTGGGTCACTCAGTCGTCCGCGCCTCAGAGCGGCGCCTGCCATGTACACGACACCGGCGATAGTGAGCAACGCACCGAGGATAACCGTCATCTTTCCTCGCACCTTTCCGGCGCTGCGGGATTTGGCGAGCGTTTTCGCCAGGGTGGCAACCTCGCCATACCGACCCTTTGGCGAGATACCCTCGACTTCGCGCGGTCGGCGGTTGAGACAGAACGGTCAAGATGGCCGGCAGGTTCCGACAAGCCAACCGCCGATAGCGTCGCGTGGTGCGCCGGGCAGAGCTCAGGCGTTGGAACAAAGAGCCGCGGTAGAGGTCCGCAGTTCTAGAGCAGTTCATCGTTTCACGGAAACGCCGAACTGCTCTAACTGGTTGTTTTTACGCAATTCCGGACGGAAAACCGTTACACACTTTTCCTGGAATTGCTCTAAGCCGCCACCCGCTTCATCAGCGCCATGGCTCCGAAAGGCGCGCGCACCTTGCCCTCGGTGATGAAGTAGACGAACACATCGCGCGGCTTGACCGGCGCGTCGGTCTTGGGATCGACGCGCGGCAGGTCGGCCGGCTGCTTTCCTTCCGCCCAGGTCTTTGTCCGCGCCGCCCATTCATCGAGCCCCTTCGGCGTGTAGCAGTCGGGATTGTCGTCGCTGCCTGTCTGCAGCCGCGCATAGACGAAATCGCCGGTGATGTCGGCGATCGCCGGGTATTTGGCGTGGTCTGCATAGACGATCGCGGCGTTGTATTTGCGCGCCAATGCCGGAAATTCCGGCACGATGAAGCTGTCATGCCTGACTTCCAGCGCGTGGCGCAGCGGCACGCCATCCTGCTTTTCGGGCAGCAGCTTGAGGAATGCTTCGAAATCCTCCGCGTCGAATTTTTTCGTCGGCGCGAACTGCCAAAGGATCGGCCCGAGCTTGTCGCCGAGGGCGGCAACACCAGAGCCTAGGAAGCGCATCATCGAGTCCCCGGCCTCGCCCAGCACGCGGCGGTTGGTGACGAAACGGTTGCCTTTCAGCGAATAGACGAAACCGTCAGGCGCTTCGCTTGCCCATTTGACGAAGGTCGGCTCCTTGAAGCTGGAATAGTAGGTGCCGTTGACTTCGATGCTCGACACCTGACGGCTCGCGTAGTGGAGTTGCTTCGCCTTCGACAGTTTGTCCGGATAGAAGGAGGTGTCCCACGGCTCGAAGGTCCAGCCGCCCATGCCGGAGCGGATCTTTCCTTGGCTGGTCATGATCTTCCTCCAGGTTTTGAAATGTAATCAGGCGGCTTTGTCGACGGGTTTGGCCATGTCGACCACGGTCCATCCCGGCCGGTACGGATTGGGACGGCGACCGGTCTCCCGATAGCCATACGTCGAATAGAGCGCGATGTTCCGCTCCATCCGTGAATTGCTGTAGAGCCGAACCTCCGGCAGGTGCCACTGCCGCGTCTTCTCATCGGCGAAGTTGAGCAGCCTGATGCCGAGCTTCCTGCCCTGGAAGGCCGGTGCGACGGCGACGCTGAAGATCATGGCGTGGTCAGGGTGCCGCTCGAGGACGATCAGCCCTGCGAGTTCGGTACCTTCTTCCAGCAGCCAGATTTCGCCGCGATCGATGCGCGGCGCGTAGTCTTCGGTCACCGGGATCGGCGGCGCGCCGAGGAGGGCGGTGTAGGGAGCGTAGGCGGTCGCGGTCAGCGCGACGATGGCGGCAATATCTTCAGAGCGGGCCAGTCTCATGATTGATCGACTCCAGCAGCGGCCGCGACGACCTTTTCCATGCCCGCCGAAATGGCCGCAACGGCATCGCGACTGGCATCGCCAAGCCCATGCCGCTCGGCCAGCCAATGCGCATCGTTGTAGGACAACCAGACCTTGCCTTGTGCATCCTCGCAGGCTAGCGCCTTCACCGGCAGATCGATGCCGGCAAGCTGCTCATCCTGCATCAGCGGTGTGCCGCCTTTGGGATGGCCGAAGATCAGCAATTCGGTCGAACGCAACGGCGCACCGACTTCATGCGCGCCGGCGGCATAGTCGATCCTGGCGAAGACACGCAATCCGGCACGGGTGACGGTCTCGACCAGCCTGTCGATGGTTTCGGCCACGCCGAAGCGGCTTTCGACGGAGATGAGGCCGGTCTTCGCCATCACTCCGCCGCTTCGCGCTTGCCTCCGGGGCGGCGCTCCAGAAGCTCCTTCAGGAACTGGCCGGTGTAGCTGCGCTTTTCGCGCACGATCGCTTCCGGCGTGCCGGATGCCACCAGCTCGCCGCCGCCGTCGCCGCCTTCGGGGCCGAGATCGAGCACCCAGTCGGCCGTCTTGATCACCTCGAGATTGTGCTCGATAACCACCACCGTGTTGCCCTGGTCGACCAGCTCGTGCAGCACTTCGAGCAGCTTCGCGACGTCGTGGAAGTGCAGGCCGGTGGTCGGCTCGTCGAGGATGTAAAGCGTCTTGCCGGTCGCCTTGCGCGACAGTTCCTTGGCGAGTTTGATGCGCTGCGCCTCGCCGCCCGACAGCGTCGTCGCCTGCTGGCCGATATGGATGTAGCCGAGGCCGACCTGCTTCAGCGTCTCCAGCTTGTCACGCACGCCGGGCACCGCGGAGAAAAAGTCGACACCTTCCTCGACCGTCATGTCGAGCACGTCGGCGATAGACTTGCCCTTGAACAGCACGTCCAGCGTCTCGCGGTTGTAGCGCTTGCCGTGGCAGACGTCGCAGGTGACATAGACGTCCGGCAGGAAGTGCATCTCGATCTTGATGACGCCGTCGCCCTGGCAAGCCTCGCAGCGGCCGCCCTTGACGTTGAAGGAGAAGCGGCCCGGCTGGTAGCCGCGCGCCTTGGCCTCAGGGAGGCCCGCGAACCAGTCGCGGATCGGCGTGAAGGCGCCGGTGTAGGTGGCCGGGTTGGAACGCGGCGTGCGGCCGATCGGCGATTGATCGATGTCGATGACCTTGTCGAGGAATTCCAGGCCCTCGATGCGGTCGTGCTCGGCCGGATGCTCGCGCGAGCCCATGATGCGGCGCGAGGCCGCCTTGAACAGCGTCTCGATCAGGAAGGTCGACTTGCCGCCGCCGGACACGCCGGTCACGCAGGTGAAGGTGCCGAGCGGGATCTCCGCCGTCACGTTCTTCAAATTGTTGCCGCGCGCGCCGACGACCTTGATGCGCCGGTTCTTCTTCGCCTCGCGGCGTACCTCCGGCGTCGCCACTTCGAGCTCGCCCGACAGGTATTTGCCGGTGATTGAGGCGGGTGTGGCCATGATCTGCTGCGGCGTGCCCTGCGCGATGATCTCTCCGCCATGGATGCCGGCGGCCGGGCCGATGTCGACGACATAGTCGGCATGCAGGATGGCGTCCTCGTCATGCTCGACGACGATCACCGTGTTGCCGATGTCGCGCAGGTGCTTCAGCGTGTCGAGCAGGCGCGCATTGTCGCGCTGGTGCAGGCCGATCGACGGCTCGTCCAGAACATAGAGCACGCCGGTGAGGCCGGAGCCGATCTGCGAGGCGAGCCGGATGCGCTGGCTCTCGCCGCCGGACAGCGTGCCGGAGTTGCGCGACAGCGTCAGATAGTCGAGGCCGACATCGTTGAGGAAGCGCAGCCGCTCGCGGATTTCCTTGAGCACTCTGACGGCGATCTCGTTCTGCTTCTCGTTGAGTTGCGCCGGCAGGTCGGTGAACCACTGGTCGGCCTTGCGGATCGACTGTTCGGTGACTTCGCCGATGTGCTTGCCGGCTATCTTCACGGCGAGTGCTTCGGGTTTCAGTCGGTAGCCATTGCAGGCCGGGCAGGGGGTCGCCGACATGAAGCGCTCGATCTCCTCGCGCATCCAGGCCGATTCCGTTTCCTTCCAGCGCCGGTCGAGATTGGGGATGACGCCCTCGAAAGTCTTGGTGGTCTTATAGGAGCGCAGGCCGTCGTCATACTGGAAGGTGATCTCGCGCTCGCCCGTGCCGTGCAGCACGGCCTGCTGCGCCTCGGCGCTCAGATCCTTGAACTTGTCGCCGAGCTTGAAGCCATAGGCCTTGCCGAGCGCCTCCAGCGTCTGCGCGTAATAGGGCGAGGTCGATTTCGCCCAAGGGCTGATGGCGCCGTCGCGCAGCGAGACGTTCTCGTCCGGCACGACGAGGTTGGCATCGATGGCGCGCTGGCTGCCCAGGCCGTCGCAGGTCGGGCAGGCGCCGAACGGATTGTTGAAGGAGAACAACCTGGGCTCGATCTCGGGAATGGTGAAGCCGGACACCGGGCAGGCGAATTTCTCCGAGAACATGATGCGTTCATGCGTCTCGTTCTTCGACTTGTTGACCGAGTCCTCGCCGGTCTGGCTGGCGTCGAGCGGCCTGTCGGCGAATTCGGCCACCGCAAGACCATCAGCGAGCTTCAGCGCGGTTTCCATCGAGTCCGCAAGCCGCGTCGCCAGATCGCCGCGCACGACGATGCGGTCGACGACGACGTCGATGTCGTGCTTGTACTTCTTGTCCAGCGCCGGCGCGTCGGCGATCTCGTAGAAGACGCCGTCGACCTTGACGCGCTGGAAGCCCTTCTTCTGCAGCTCCAGCAGTTCCTTGCGGTACTCGCCCTTGCGGCCGCGCACGATGGGCGCCAGCAGATAGAGGCGCGTGCCTTCGTCCAGCGCCAGCACGCGGTCGACCATCTGGCTGACCGTCTGGCTCTCGATCGGCAGGCCGGTGGCCGGCGAATAGGGAACGCCGACGCGTGCGAAGAGAAGGCGCATGTAGTCGTAGATTTCGGTGACGGTGCCGACCGTCGAACGCGGGTTGCGCGAAGTGGTCTTCTGCTCGATCGAGATGGCGGGCGACAGGCCGTCGATCTGGTCGACGTCCGGCTTCTGCATCATCTCCAGGAACTGGCGGGCATAGGCCGACAGGCTTTCGACGTAACGGCGCTGGCCCTCGGCATAGATGGTATCGAAGGCGAGCGAAGACTTGCCGGAGCCCGACAAGCCAGTCATGACGATCAGGCTGTCGCGCGGCAGGTCGAGATCGACGTTCTTGAGATTGTGTTCGCGCGCCCCGCGAATGGAAAGGTATTTTTGGTCGGCCATCGCCGGTCGCCGCCTCAGGTCTGGAATTTGCTGGATTGGGCGGGGTTGTCCCGGCCATCCCTTATGTAGGTAATTTCGCCGCTGCGTCGAGAGACGCCACAATTCTCGACAAAAGCGTTTAACCGTCTTTCGCGTGGGCGGGCAAGCGGAAAGAACAAAGACCGAACACGCTCCTGACAAAGCGTTGTGGAAACAATCGCGAGAAGCGCTGTGGAAACAGCGGTCGCAAAGTCGCCAATCGCCAGACGGTATTGGACTTACCTGGACGTAACCTCCAAGCGATCACGTTTTTCGGTAACCGGCTATTCAACGGTTGACGCCGCCGGCGCACGGGAGCAGTGTCGGGACGTCAGCGAAGCCGGCCGTCTGTCGATGGCCTCGCCACCGCAAGGTGGCCTGCGAGACGCCGCAGGCGTTTGCGATTAGAGCTTCGTAAGACAATGGTCGCAACGGACAGAAGGAGCGGAGCATGACGCCACCGGACAGTCCCTTGAGGCTCCACGAGTTGATGGAGCCGCGGCGGGCATAAGTGCCAGGGTAGGCGTGAGCGCTAGCCCGACAAACCGTGACCTGCCGATTCCGTACAATCAGAGACCATAGTCGGATCGTCGGCCGAGCGCCGCGTTGCATCCGAAACAGAACGCCGGCAGTCCACTCCCGGCTAAAGTTGGATTTTAGATCCATGAAAGCCCCGTCCACCTGCGGAAGCAGTGGCGGGGCTTACATTTTTGTGAGAAAGCAAGGTTCCCGGGCCTGTGGCCGGCTTGCCGATCAGTGGTTGGGCGGCCTGATGCCGCCCGTTGTCATGTCGATGGTGATGCTGCCGGAAATCCTGACATCGGTATCGCCGATCTTGATCGTACCATTTCTGCCGGCGGGCTGCGCGTCGTCCGGCTCAGGCTGTGGGGCAGGCTTGGCGATCCGGTAGTCGCCGCCCACGCCGGGCAGCTTTTGCGCCGGGCTGTCGTCCGCGAAGGCTGCGCCAGCCATCAGAGTGCCGGCGAGCGCGGCAATGGTAATGGCCGGTTTCTTGAAGGAACGGATCATACGCCGGACTATAGAGACGCGCCGGAAGCGAAGCCAGACGCGCGGCAATTAAATTGCCGCGCGGTCACCTTTCATGCATGTCGTTGCCCCAGAACCGCTGAACACTTCTGGGCGACATGCATTAGGCTGCCTTCTTGCGCGTGTCGTAGACGTGGTCGACGAGACCCCAGGCCTTGGCCTCCTCGGCGGTCATGAAATAGTCGCGGTCGAGCGTGCGCTCGACCTCTTCGTAGCTCCGGCCGCAATGCCTGGCATAGAGTTCAGTCATATGGCGCTTGGTGCGCAGGATGTCCTCGGCATGGCGCTGGATGTCGGAGGCCTGGCCCTGGAAGCCGCCGAGCGGCTGATGCAGCACGATCCTGGTGTTAGGCAGCGCGATGCGCCGGCCCGGCGAGCCAGCCATCAAGAGGAAGGAGCCCATCGAGGCCGCAAAACCCATGCAGACCGTCGATACCGGGCAGGAGATGTATTGCATCGTGTCGTAGATGGCGAAGCCGCTGGTCACCACGCCGCCCGGCGAGTTGATGTAGATCGATATCTCCTTGTCGGGATGGTCAGATTCCAGCGACAGAAGCTGCGCGCAGACCAGCGCCGACACGCCGTCATTGATCTCGCCGTTGATGAAGACGATGCGTTCGCGCAGGAGCCGCGAGAAAATGTCGAAGGCGCGTTCGCCGCGGCTCGACTGCTCGATCACCATCGGCACCAGATTGGCAAAGGCGCTCATGGCCAAGTCTCCTCAGATTGTCGTTGGTCAAGCCGCGCGCAGCATCATGCATGGCGCATTGGCGGCGGTTGGATTCTTGCGTGCATTTAGCGAGAGCCCGCAGCCTGCGCCTGCAACGGCGAGGACAGGTTGCGCCGCCGGCACGAAGCCGTCATGGACGATGCTGAGATACGTGCCGCCGGAGGGTGTGCGCGCGAGCGTGAAGGTGACGACGCTTTCGAATGCCGGCAACCGCTCGGCATCTCCAGTACTTGGCCGCTCGCGCCAGGAATAGCGCAGCAGCCTGCCCGGCTTGGCGTCCAGCACCTCGCATTCGATCGGCGCATCCGGTCCGGCAAAGGCGAAGCGCTTGCCGGTTTCCGGTTTCATGTCGTTCGGCATCATCCAGGCGGCGAGCAGTTCCGGCTCGGTCAGCGCCCGCCAGACTTTTTCCGGCGGATCGGGAAGCTCGCATTCGAAGCTGAGCCGCGCGTCGGTCGCCATCGGATATTTCGTCATTGGTCCATTTCCTTCAGAACCGTCTTCAGTTTCTCGATGCGCTCCGGCCAGAAGGCGCGGTAGCGCTCGATCCAGCCGAGCAGCGGATCGAGACCTTGCGGCTCGGCGCGGTAATAGGCGTTGCGGCCGGCGCGCCGCTCCGCCACGAGACCTGCGCCGCGCAGCACGGCAAGGTGCTGCGAGACTGCGGGCTGCGACACACTCATGCCGGCGCGCAGCTCCGACACCGTCATCTCGCCGGCTGCCAGCCGCTCATAGACGATGCGCCGAGTCGGATCGGCCAAGGCCCGGAAAATCTCTGTTTCGATCATGACAAAGCATAAGTCGATACTTATCAATTTGGCAAGCCGCTATTTGATCGCCATATCGAGATATGCTGACCGCGCCGTGCCTTTGCTGACATTCCTTGACAGAGGCGGCGGTTGCGACTAGAACGAAAAGAGAACAAAAACCTTGTGGGAAAAGCCAGCCTTTGCGGGCATGGGCCACCCGCAGGCTGTAAGGTGAGCGACTTAAAATTTGTTTCGGATGAGCGCGGAGAAGTACGATGGCGGGTAGCGTCAACAAAGTCATTCTGGTCGGCAATCTCGGGGCGGACCCTGAAATCCGCCGCCTGAATTCGGGCGATCCGGTCGTCAACATCCGCATCGCCACGTCGGAAAGCTGGCGCGACAAGAACTCAGGCGAGCGCAAGGAAAAGACCGAGTGGCACAATGTCGTCATCTTCAACGACCAGATCGCCAAGGTGGCCGAGCAGTATCTGAAGAAGGGCATGAAGGTCTATGTCGAGGGCCAGTTGCAGACGCGCAAGTGGCAGGACCAGACCGGCAACGACCGCTATACGACCGAGGTCGTGCTGCAGAAATTCCGCGGCGAACTGCAGATGCTCGACGCACGCGGCGAAGGCGGCGGCCAGGTCGGCAACTACGCCGGCGGCGGCAACAGCCGCGGCTCCGATTTCGGCCAGTCCGGCCCGAACGAAGGCTTCAGCCGCGGCGGTGGTGGCGGTTCCAAGGGCGGTGGCGGCGGTTCGTCGCGCGAGCTGGATGACGAGATCCCGTTTTAAGCCTCACGAGATGGTCATTTGATTGAGGCGCGATGTCGCTCGGACCGCTTCTGTCTGCGCCGCCTCCCATTCCATGGCATGCGTTCGCCGCCTTTGCTGCATTGGCGATAGGCGGGGCGCAGCTGGCGATGCCGAAAGGCACGCCGCGCCATCGCGTGTTGGGCTATGTCTGGGCGGGACTGATGCTGGTCGTCGCCATCTCGAGTTTTTGGATCCAGCAGATCCGGCTGATCGGGCCGTTCAGTCCCATCCATATTCTGTCCATCCTGGTGGTTGTCAGCGCGCCGCTGGCGGTATGGTACGCGCACACGCACAAGGTGGCCGCGCATCGCAGCGCCATGATAAAGCTCTACCTGTTCGCGCCGATCGGCGCCGGTATCTTCACGCTGCTGCCCGGCCGTGTCATGCACGCGGTCGTATTCGGCCAATGAATCGTATTGTAAGGAAGACATCGTGAAAGCACGCGTCAAATGGGTCGAGGAACGCACCTTTGTCGGCGAGTCCGGCAGCGGTCACAAGGTCGTGTTGGGCACTGCGCACGGGCCTGAAGGCAGGACGCCGGGGCCAAGCCCAATGGAGCTGGTGCTGATCGGCACCGGCGGCTGCTCGGCCTATGACGTCGTCCATATCCTCGAAAAAGGCCGCGAGGCCATCGAGGATTGCGTGGTCGAGCTCGACGCCGATCGGGCCGAGACCGAGCCGCGCGTCTTCACCCGCATCCACATGCATTTCATCGTCAAGGGCCGGGCCTTGTCGCGCGACAAGGTGAAACGCGCGATCGACCTGTCGATCGAGAAATACTGCTCGGCGACCGCTATGATGGCGAAGACGGCGACGATCACGCATGATTTTGAAGTGGTCGACACAGCGGCGAAGTAGCGCTCAGAGGCGGTCGTCTACGTCGGGCGCGGCGATGGTCCCCTGATGGAATACCAACCGCCACTGTCCGTCAGCGTCTCCAGACGGAGCTGCGCAGTGAGGGGGCTGCCGGTCCTCCCCTGGATCTTAGTTTGTAGATCAACAGCACCACCTCCGGCGCCAGTTGAACCGTTCTGACGCTTGTCATTTCCAACAGATCGTCCGGCGCCGGTTCTCCGTTCGACGTGGAGAGTGCCTCCAGTATCCGTTCCTTGTCATACACATAGCCGGATTTCCCGAACTCGATCATGTCATCGTCGAGCACGATTTTCAGGAAATCCGGGTCATGGCGCGTGGGCGCTCTGAGCAGCGCAAGTTCCAACGCGACAACCTCGTGATCGATCGCCGTGTTTGAACTCATCCCGCCATCAGCGCCTTGATGCCGTCGGCCACGAATTGCACCGCGAGCGCCGCAAGAATGACGCCGAGCAGCCTGGTCAGAATTGAGCGGCCGGTCTGGCCGAGGATGCGATCGATGCGCTCGGCCAGCACGAACACCAGATAGGTGAGGACCAGGCAGATCGCGATGATGCCGACCAGCGCGGTTTGAGCGCCAAAGCCCTCGAAATGTCCCGATAGCAGCACGGTCGCCGAAATCGCGCCGGGGCCGGCGATCAGCGGGATCGCCAGCGGGAAGGCCGCGATGTTGTGGATCATGTCCTTGGTTATGGCGACGTCGCCGATCTTTTCCTTGCGGTCCTGGCGGCGCTCGAACACCATTTCGAAGGCGATGAAGAACAGCAGGAAGCCGCCGGCGACACGGAAAGCCGGCAGCGTGATGCCGAACACCGACAGGATGGAGGCGCCGGCTACGGCAAACAGCGCCATCACCAAGAAGCCGATCACCGAAGCGCGCACCGAGACCTGCTGACGCTCCTCGCGGTTCATGCCGCGCGTCACGGCAAGGAAGAGCGGCGCCAGCCCGGGCGGGTCGATGGTCACCAGGATGGTGACGAAGGCGTTGAACAGGCTGTCGAAGCTCGGCATCGCTGGTCCCCTCCCGCCGGGCGACGCCCAAGCCCTGTAATTGGTAGAGCAAAGCCGGGGCGCTGGAAACAGGCGGAGGGGAAATCAGCCGGCTATTCGGCTTTGCCGCAATAGGCCTCGAGGCGATACCCATCGGGATCGATGACGAACGCAGCATAGTAGTTGTCGCCGTAGGCGGCGCGCAGGCCGGGCTGGCCATTGTCCTTGCCACCTTTGCGCAGCGCAGCCGCATGGAACGCGTCGACGCTGGCGCGTGTCGGCGCGGCAACGCAGAAATGCAGGCCGGAGCTGGTGTCGGCCGGGACCGGTCGAGCGGCCTCATTGACCCAGAGCTCAACCGCTTCGACGCCATAGCCGAGCGAACCGGGGGACTGGCTGAGGCAAGAATAGCCGAGCGGTTGCAGCGCGGCGTCGTAGAACCGTTTCGAGGCGTCGGTATCGCGGACGCCGATCGAGACATGGTCTAGCATTGTTTTCTCCATGGTTACAATGGGTTGATCGGTCAGGTTGGAGTTGCGCGGCGGGCCAGGAACTCGACCTCGATGCGCCAGGTCGCGCCGCCGTCATGCGAGCGCTCGCCCAGCCAGCGGAACGAGTTTTCGGTGATGCGCGAAAAGCTCCAACGCACCGACGAGCCGCCGCCGTCGGTGCCGATCTGGACGATCGAGTCACCCTCGGCGCGGCCGAGCTGCCGGCTGTAGTACTGGTTGCGAGGATCGCTCCAGAAGATGTGCCAGGCGTCCGCGCCGGGATCATAGACACGCAGCGTCGTGCCGTAGAAGGTCCATGGTCCGAGAGAGGCTTGCACCCCGGTATTCCGCGCAGGCAGGATCCAGATGTCCTGGACTGCCTTGCCTTCCAGAACCCAGCCGAAATGCACTTCGCCGCGCCCCGTCAGCTTGGTGCCGTCCTCGAGAATGCGCGTGGCGTCGAATGTCCAGGCACCGATGAAGCGCCCATAGAGGTTCAGCTTTTCGGCGAGGTCCGGATTGGGCGCATCGCTGTGCAGGGCTTCGGCAAAAGTATCGGTCATGGCTGCTGCCTCGTTTGTCAGGAGAGGGCGAGCAATAGGCGCAGGGCGGGGTTCTGCGCTTGGGAAAAATTGCTATCTTTCACCCGATGACAACGACTGCGAAAAACCTGGCGTCGGGTCGAGGCTGGCAGGCGTCCGACGTAATCTGCACCGCCGTTGCCGGCGACAGGCCGTTCGAGGAAGAGCACCGCGGTTTCTGCGTCGCCGCCGTGACCAGGGGCACGTTCCGCTATCGGACGAACCAAGGCACGGCGATGCTTGCACCCGGCGCCGTCCTGCTCGGCAATCCGGGCGCCTGTTACGAATGCGGGCATGAGCATGGCGCCGGCGACCGCTGCCTCTCCTTTCATTTTAACCCGGCCTATATGGAGCGCATCGTCGCCGATGTGCCTGGCGCAAAGCGGCTCGGCTTCGCCGGCCCACGCCTGCCGCCGTTGCCGGCGCTGGCGTCGTTGCTGGCGCAGGCGGAGGCCGCCCGGGAGACGAGCGACGGCGCAGCATTCGAGGAGCTCGGACTACGCATTGCCAGCGCGGCGGTCGCGGCTACAACCGGCTCTCCCGGGATCGCACCGGCACCCAGCCGCCGCGACCAGAAACGCGTCGCCGAGGCGGTGCGCCTGATCGAGCTCAACGCCGAACAGCCGCTGTCGCTGGCCGAGATCGCCGACAGCGCGGCGACCAGCCCGTATCATTTCCTGCGCACATTCCGGCATGTCGCCGGCATGACGCCCTATCAGTTCCTGTTGAGGACCAGGCTGCACCGGGCCGCGGTGCGGCTGCGCGCGTCGGACGAGGCGATCTCGGCGATTGCTTTCGATGCCGGCTTCAACGACCTGTCGACCTTCAACCGCCGGTTCCGGCGCGAGATGGCGGAGACGCCCGGCGCCTATCGCGTCAGGCGATCCGGCATGCGATAGAGCCGGACGCATTTGGCTGGCAACTTCGCCTGTGACAGGGGGCTCCTCCGGTGCCAGGTCAGAACCTGGGAAGATGCCGTGTGTCATTGCTTGAAGACGTAAATCGCGCCTCCGCTGTCGTCGGATACGAGGACGGAACCGTCCGGCGCTTCCTTGACGTCCACGGGCCGGCCGACGTCTCTGACGAAAGTCGTCGCCGAGACCGGCCGGCCGCCCTGGAAGCGCACGCGCACGACCTGACGACCGACCGGAACCGACCTGTTCCAACTTCCGTGCTCGGCGACCAGGGCGTCGCCGCCGAGACTTCGGAAGAAATGGATTCCCAGGGTTGCGACATGCGCCTGGAAGTCGAACACGGGCGGAATCTGCTGCGCGGGCGGTCGCGCGTCCTGGAATCCTTTGAGCCGGCTTTGGCCACCGAAATAGGGAAAGCCGTAGAAGCCGCCGGGCAGAAGCTTGTTCAACTCGTCAGATGGGACGTTGTCGCCCATCCGGTCGGCGCCGTTATCGGTGAAGAACAGGGTGCCGCCGTGCCAGTCGAAGCCGACCGAATTGCGCACGCCCCAGGCGACGCGCCGAAGATCGGATCCGTCCTGCTTCATGCTGACGATCGTGCCTTGCAGTCCGTGCGGCAAGCAGATGTTGCAGGGCGATCCCAGCGAGACATAGAGCCGCGAGTCGGGGCCGACGCCGATATAACGAAAACTATGGACTCCTGAATTCGCCAACCCCCGGCGAATGTCGCGCCTGCCGCTCAGAGCGCCTCCTGGCCCGATATCGAAGGCGGTCACGCTGTTCCTCGAGGCTACGAACAGACGACCGCCGGAGCATGCGACACCGTTCGCAGCCGAGAATCCGGAGGCGACCCGTCGGACGCGCCCACCGGATACAGGCAACGCATAGACCGAGGAGCCTTTGGTGCCGACGAACAGCATGTCGCCGCAGACCGCCATTTCGCGCGCGGCTGGAACCCGGGCAAGCAGAGCAGCCTGCGCCGGGTCGCGGTCCAAACCGTAGGCGACCGTCGCAACCGAGGCGAAAACGAGAAATCGAATTCCAGCAGAAAGCAATCCGGTCCTGGGGGAAAAGACGTCCATGGCCGCCTCCATATACAAGCGGAGCCTGCTGGGGAATTGGAGCGGCTTATTGTCGTTTCAAGTCGGGCGAAAGCCCACGGCGAAGCGGTTTTCCGGATCCACGAGCCCGCTCAGCGGCGGTCGAGAAGAAGCGCGCCACGGGGGCATAACCTCGATCGCCGCCAGCGGGATTCCCGCCGCCAGATCGCCGTCGAGGTCCTTTGCCGTCCAGCCGCTCAGTGCCCGCAGCGGCAGCCACGAGGTCCAATTCATCGCGTTTTCAGTTTCCGCCCGAGGAAGACGACCCATGGCCGACCTTGCGCCCGTGACGGCGAAATCGGCCTTGGCCATATCGTCGCAATCAGCGGTATCCTTTTGAAATTACCGCCAAAATTGTCTCTGGAAAAGTGCCGTCGCCATTGGAGTTTCGGCCCGGCTTCCTATATAAGCAGCGAGTGATTCCCGACTGGATTGTGACCTGATTTGACCGACCAGAAGACACCGCGCGGGCCGGAGGGCGGCCCCAACGGCATCGAGCCGATTTCGATCATCGAGGAGATGCAGCGCTCCTATCTCGATTACGCCATGAGCGTGATCGTCAGCCGCGCGCTGCCTGACGTGCGCGACGGCCTGAAGCCCGTGCATCGCCGCATCCTCTACGCCTCGCATGAGAGCGGCTACCATTGGAACCGCAAATATGTGAAGTCGGCGCGACCGGTCGCAGACGTGATGGGTAAATACCACCCGCATGGCGACGCCTCGATCTACGACGCGCTGGTGCGCATGGCGCAGGACTGGTCGCTGCGCGTGCCGCTGATCGACGGTCAGGGCAATTTCGGCTCGATCGACGGCGATCCGCCGGCGGCGATGCGCTACACCGAGTCGCGTCTGACCAAGGTCGCGCACGAGCTGCTGGAGGACATCGACAAGGAAACCGTCGATTTCCAGGATACCTACGACGCTTCCGGCAGCGAGCCGAAGGTGCTGCCGGCGCGCTTCCCCAATCTTCTCGTCAATGGCTCCGGCGGCATCGCCGTCGGCATGGCCACCAACATTCCGCCGCACAATCTGACCGAGGTCTGCAACGGCGCCATCGCCATCATCGACAATCCGGCCATCGACCTGCCGTCGCTGATGGAGATCGTGCCCGGTCCGGATTTTCCGACCGGCGGCATCGTGCTTGGCCGGTCCGGCATCTACAACGCCTATTCGACGGGCCGCGGCTCGATCGTCATGCGCGGCCGCGTCAATATCGAGGCGCGCGGCAACGATCGTGAATCGATCATCATCACCGAGATCCCCTATCAGGTGAACAAGGCGGCGATGATCGAAAAGATGGCCGAGCTGGTGCGCGAGAAGCGCATCGAGGGCATCTCCGACATCCGCGACGAGAGCGACCGCCAGGGCTACCGCGTCGTCATCGAGTTGAAGCGCGAGGCCGTCGCCGACGTCATCCTCAACCAGCTCTATCGCTTCACGCCGCTGCAGACCTCCTTCGGCGCCAACATGGTGGCGCTCAACGGCGGCAAGCCGGAAGTGCTGACGCTGATCGACATGCTGAAGGCCTTCGTCGGCTTCCGCGAGGAGGTGATCAGCCGGCGCACGAAGTATCTGCTGCGCAAGGCGCGCGAGCGCGCCCATGTGCTCGTCGGTTTGGCCATTGCCGTCGCCAACATCGACGAGGTGATCAAGCTGATCCGCACCGCGCCCGATCCGCAGACGGCGCGCGAGCAGTTGATGGAGCGGCGCTGGCCATCCCACGACGTCGCTCCGCTGATCCAGCTGATCGACGATCCGCGCCACCGCATCAACGAGGACGGCACCTACAATCTCTCCGAGGAGCAGGCCCGCGCCATCCTCGATCTGCGGCTGCAGCGCCTGACCGCGCTCGGTCGCGACGAGATCGCCGACGAGTTGAACAAGATCGGCGTCGAAATTGTTGATTATCTTGACATTTTGTCGTCCCGCGCGCGCATCCAGCAGATCGTCAAGGACGAGCTGATTGCGGTGCGCGACGAGTTCGGCACGCCGCGCCGCACCGAGCTCGCCGAGGGCGGGGCGGACATGGAAGACGAGGACCTGATCCAGCGCGAGGACATGGTCGTCACCGTCAGCCATTCCGGCTACATCAAGCGCGTGCCGCTCTCGCTCTACCGGGCGCAGCGCCGCGGCGGCAAGGGCCGCTCCGGCATGTCGACCAAGGAAGAGGATTTCGTCACCCGGCTGTTCGTCGCCAACACGCACACGCCGGTGCTGTTCTTCTCCTCGCGCGGTATCGTCTACAAGGAAAAAGTGTGGCGGCTGCCGGTCGGCAATCCGCAGTCGCGCGGCAAGGCGCTGATCAACATGCTGCCGCTCGAGCAGGGCGAACGCATCACCACCATCATGCCGCTGCCCGAGGACGAGACGAGCTGGGGCGAGCTCGACGTGATGTTCGCCACCACGCGCGGCACGGTGCGCCGCAACAAGCTGTCCGACTTCGTCCAGGTCAACCGCAACGGCAAGATCGCGATGAAGCTGGAGGAAGAGGGCGACGAGATCCTCGGCGTCGAGACCTGCACCGACAATGACGACGTACTTCTGACCGCGAATTCCGGCCAGTGCATCCGCTTCTCGGTCGGCGACGTGCGCGTCTTCCAGAGTCGCAACTCCGTCGGCGTGCGCGGTATCGCCATGGCCGAGACCGACCGCGTGATCTCGATGTCTATCATCGAGCATGTCGACGCTTCGCCCGCCGAGCGCGCCGCCTATCTCAAGCGCGCTGCCGCCGAACGCCGGCTTGCCGTGGGTGGTGCAGCCGAGGAGGAAGAGATCGCGCTCACCAATGAGGAGATCGGCGAAGAGGCCGAGCTTTCCGAGGAGCGCTACGAATTCCTCAAGGCGCATGAGCAGCTTGTGCTGACGGTGACCGAATACGGCTACGGCAAGCGTTCGTCGTCCTACGATTTCCGCCTGACGGGCCGCGGCGGCAAGGGCATCCGCGCCACCGATGTCTCGAAAGTGGCCGAGATCGGGCGCCTTGTCGCCACTTTCCCGGTCGGCAACGACGATCAGATCATGCTGGTTTCGGACGGCGGCACGGTCATCCGCGTTCCGGTCAACGGCATACGCTTCGCCAGCCGCGCCACCAAGGGCGTGACCATCTTCAACACGGCCGAAGGCGAGAAAGTGGTTTCGGTGGAGCGGATCTCGGAACCGCAGTCGGACGAGGAAGTCGAAGAAGCGCCTTCGGATGAGGCTGGCACCACAGACGATGCGGGCGAGGGAAGTCCCGAATAGGCGTCTGACTAGTTGTTTCACGCAATTCCGGATGGAAAACCGTTACCGATTTTTCCTGGAATTGCCGTAGCGCCGGCCCTTGGGCCGGTGCGATCATGGCTGGAAATCAATAGCGACGGTAAAGGTTGCGGGCAACGAAGCTGTCGAGCCGCTTGGTGTTGGCCCTGACGCGCACTCGCGCTGCCTCCTGATGCAGCCCGAATGCGGTTGCGATCAGCATCACGATGGTCATTGCAGTGGCAAGCATGTAGATCAGCATTTGCGTGTTCTCCTGCACTCACAACGGTAAGATGGGGTTTTGGTTTCATCTCCTGACGCGGCAACCTAGTGAACGCTGCGTGAAGTGTTCGTGATCGTCGCATTCATCCGTCGTTCATGTCCGTGAAAAGGTTCACGACCAGCGCGCCAATCGGATTTGCCTTTGTTTGAGAGGCTCGCTAGAAGCCTGCCATGACCGAACGCACCGCCCTCTATGCCGGCTCCTTCGACCCGCTGACCAACGGCCATCTCGATGTCTTGAAGGCGTCGTTGGCGGTGGCCGACACAGTCTACGCGGCAATCGGCATCCATCCCGGCAAGACGCCGCTGTTTTCCTTCGAGGAACGCGTGAAGCTGATCGAGGCCGCGACCAAGGCGGAGTTCGGCCGCGACAGCGATCGCATCAAGGTCGTTGCCTTTGATGGCCTCGTCATCGACGCCACCAGGAAGCACGGCGCATCGATCATCATCCGCGGCCTGCGCGATGGCACCGACCTCGACTACGAGATGCAGATGGCCGGTATGAACGAGACCATGGCGCCGGAGCTGCAGACGGTTTTCCTGCCGGCCAGTCCTTCGGTGCGCACCATTACCGCCACACTTGTGCGCCAGATTGCGTCGATGGGCGGCGACATCCGCCCATTCGTGCCGGCGGCAGTTGCTGGCGCGCTCACCGCCAAATTCGCGAAATAATGCATGTCGCCCAAAAGTGGATTCCGGTTTTGGGATAACGACATGTACCCAAACAAAGGCTTTCGGAGAACACCATGCAGCTGAAAAGGCTCGCTTCTTTCCTGGTCGTGCTTGCCGGACTTCTGGCGGCATCCTTTCCGGCCTTCGCCGCCGACAAGGAAAACACCATGATCGTCACGCTGAAGGACGGCGATGTGACCATTGCGCTGCGCCCGGACCTTGCGCCCAAGCATGTCGCGCAGATCAAGAAGCTGGTGCGCGAGGGCGCCTATGACAATGTCGCCTTCCACCGCGTCATCGACGGCTTCATGGCGCAGACCGGCGACGTCAAGTTCGGCAACATGGAGAAGGGCTTCAACCCCGAGGCCGTCGGCACCGGCGGCTCCGAGCTTCCCGACCTGCCGGCCGAGTTCTCGCAGACCGAGCAATTCACCCGCGGCGTGATCGGCATGGCCCGCTCGCAGGACCCGAATTCGGCCAACTCGCAGTTCTTCATCATGTTCGCGCCGGCGCCGAACCTCGATGGCCAGTACACCATCGTCGGCAAGGTCGAGAGCGGCATGGAACTGGTCGACAAGATCAAGAAGGGCGATGAGGCGGACAACGGCACGGTCACGGACCCCGATCGCATGATCAAGGTTCGCATCGCCGCCGACGGCAAATAACTTCCTCAATTTTCAAAAGGATTTTCTGACATGGCTGAGATCAAGGACCGCGAGAACGCGCTCATCATGGAAACGACCAAGGGCCAGGTCGTCATCGAAATGTATCCCGACCTGGCGGCCGGTCACGTCGCCCGCATCAAGGAGCTGGCGCGCGAAGGCGCCTATGACGGCGTGGTCTTCCACCGCGTCATCGACGGCTTCATGGCGCAGACCGGCGACGTCAAGTTCGGCAATTCGAGCAAGCCCACCTATGCGCCTTCCCGCGCGGGCATGGGCGGCTCCGACAAGCCGGATCTGAAGGCCGAGTTCTCCAACGCCAACCACGGCCGCGGCACCTGCTCGATGGCCCGCGCGCAGAACCCGAACTCGGCGAATTCGCAGTTCTTCATCTGCTTCGACGACGCCTCCTTCCTCAACCGCCAGTACACGGTCTGGGGCCAGGTCATCGAAGGCATGGAGAATGTCGACAAGATCAAGCGCGGCGAGCCCGTGCAGGATCCCGACAAGATCGTGTCGCTGAAGGTCGCGGCCGACGTCAAGTAAGGCAGAACGACAATGATGGGCGCTGTCTGGTCCCTGCTTGGCATCCTGTCCGGCGCCTTCATCGCCATCCAGGCGCCGATCAATTCGCAACTGGCACGCGGTCTCGGCCTTCCGGTCGCAGCCGCAGCCTTTTCCTTCCTGTCGGGCGCCATCGTGCTCGGCATCATCGCGGTCGCGGTGGTCAGGCTGCAGGGCATCTCGCTCGACTGGAAGGCGCCGGCACCGTGGCTGTTCATTGCCGGCGGCATGCTCGGCGGCTTCTATGTCACGCTCTCCACCATCCTCACGCCGCGCATCGGTGCGGCCGCGCTGATGGCCTTCCTGGTCGCCGGCCAGCTGATTGCCGGCATGCTCGTCGACCGCTTCGGCTTCCTCGGCGTCGCGGTGCGCGAGATCTCGCTTGGCCGCGTCGCCGGCGCCGTGTTGCTGCTGGCCGGAGCACTGCTCATCCGGCTGTTCTGATGCGCGTCGACCTATTCGATTTCGACTTGCCGGAGGAGCGCATCGCGCTGCGCCCGGCAGAGCCGCGCGACAGCGCCAGGATGCTGATCGTCAGACCAGGCCAAGGCCTGGAGGATCGAACGGTGCGCGATCTGCCGTCGCTGCTGAGAGAAGGCGACGTGCTGGTGTTCAACGACACCAAGGTCATTCCGGCGCAGCTGAAAGGCATCCGCAGGCGTGGCGAGGCTATGGCGCAGGTCGAGGCGACGCTGCACATGCGGGTGGCGCCCGACCGCTGGCTGGCTTTCATGCGGCCGGGCAAGCGCATCGCCGTGGGCGACCGCATCCATTTCGGCCATGACCAGAATTCCTGTTTCCTCGGCCAGCTCGACGCGACGGTGATCGAGAAAGGCGAGGCCGGCGAGGCGCTGCTCGGCTTCGATCTTTCCGGCCCATTCCTCGACGAGGCGATGCACACCGTCGGCCACATTCCGCTGCCGCCCTACATCGCCTCGAAGCGCGACGATGACGAGCGCGACCGCAGCGATTACCAGACCATCTATGCCAGGGAAGAAGGTGCAGTCGCAGCGCCCACCGCTGGATTGCATTTCACGCCTGAGCTGTTCGCAGCGCTCGACGCCAAAGGTGTCGAGCGCCGCTTCGTCACACTGCATGTCGGCGCCGGCACCTTCCTGCCGGTCAAGGCCGACGACACCGCCGACCACAAGATGCATGCCGAAACCGGCTCGGTGACAGCCGAGACGGCGGATGCGCTCAACAAGGCCAAGGCGCGGGGAGGGCGGATTGTCGCCGTCGGCACGACGTCGCTGCGCCTGCTGGAAAGCGCTGCGCGCGACCATGGCCGGATCGAAGCCTGGTCCGGGCCGACCGATATCTTCATCACGCCCGGCTACCGCTTCCGGACGGCCGACATGCTGATGACCAATTTCCATCTGCCACGCTCGACGCTGTTCATGCTGGTCTCGGCCTTCAGCGGGCTGGAGATGATGCGTTCGGCCTATGCGCATGCCATCGAGAGCCGCTACAGATTCTACTCCTACGGCGACTCCAGCCTGCTTTTCCGAGCGGAGACGAACGATGGACGATGATCTCGACACGATGGACCGCGACGCTTTGATCGCGGAAGTGAAGAAGCTGCGCGCCGGCATCCGCACCCACCGCGACGCGACCGGCCATGATCTGTGCTGGCATCATCCGGATCTTTGGGACCTGCTGCCGGAAAAGACCGAACCGGCGATCGCCGTGCCGCCCTGGCCGAAATTCATGCGTGGCTGCATCCGTTACCGGCAGTCACTCGACCAACAGGCACCCGGCGCGCCGGTGCATGACAAGGAATTCGATGGCTGAGACTTTCTCTTTCAAGCTCATCGCCATCGACGGCAAGGCGCGGCGCGGCGTAATAAGCATGCCGCGCGGCGAGATCCGCACCCCGGCCTTCATGCCGGTCGGCACCGGCGGCACGGTCAAGGCCATGTATATGGACCAGGTGCGCGGCGTCGGCGCCGACATCATTCTCGGCAACACCTACCACCTGATGCTCAGGCCAGGCGCGGAGCGCGTGGCGAAGCTCGGCGGCCTGCATGAGTTCGCGCGCTGGCCGCACCCGATCCTGACCGACAGCGGCGGCTTCCAGGTCATGTCGCTGTCGAAGCTGAGAAAACTTAGCGAAAAGGGCGTCACCTTCCGCTCGCATATCGACGGCGCGCCCTACGAGATGTCGCCGGAGCGGTCGATCGAGATCCAGGGGCTGCTCGATTCCGACATTCAGATGCAGCTCGACGAATGCACGGCGCTTCCGGCCAAGCCGACGGAGATCGAGCGCGCCATGGAACTGTCACTGCGCTGGGCCGAGCGCTGCAAGACGGCGTTCGGCGACCAGCCGTGCAAGGCCATGTTCGGCATCGTGCAGGGCGGCGACAGCGCGGTCATGCGCGTGCGCTCGGCGCAGGCGCTGAAGGCGATGGACCTCAAAGGCTATGCCGTCGGCGGGCTGGCGGTCGGCGAGCCGCAGTCGGTGATGCTGGAGATGCTCGACATAACCTGCCCGGAACTGCCCGCCGACAGGCCGCGCTACCTGATGGGCGTCGGCACGCCGGACGATATCTTGAAATCGGTGGCGCGCGGCATCGACATGTTCGACTGCGTGATGCCGACGCGCGCCGGCCGTCATGGCCTCGCCTACACGCGCCGCGGCAAGATCAACCTGCGCAACGCCCGCCATGCCGACGATCCGCGTCCGTTGGACGAGGAGAGCGACTGTCCCGCCGCGCGCGACTATTCCCGCGCCTATCTGCACCATCTGGTGCGCTCGCAGGAGTCGCTGGGCGCGATGCTGCTCAGCTGGAACAACCTGTCCTACTATCAGAAGCTGATGCAGGACATCCGCGCGGCGATCGAGGCAAAAGCCTTCGAAGCGCGCGCGGCGGAGATTTCGGAAGGCTGGGCGAGGGGCGATATTCCGGCCGTCTAGCCGCTCCGCCCCCGCAATTGACTGGCGGCCGCTCCCGGGAGCAGACTTGGTGCCTCGGGGACAGCTATGACCGTGACATACGACTTTGCCGGCAAGACGGCGATCGTGACTGGTGGCTCAAGGGGTATCGGCAGGGCTGTGGCCACGCAGTTGGCACGATCGGGGGCCGACGTCTGGATATGGGACGCCGATCCTGCGCCGGCCGACGAAATCCGCAGCCAGACCGTCGACGTGACCAAGGCGCAGGACATAAGCAATGCCCTCGGTGAGGTCGTCGCCAGGACGGGGCGGGTCGACGTTCTGGTCAACAATGCGGGCTATCTTGGTCCCTATCTTGGCTTCGAGGCTTTCGATGCGGTTGAATGGCAACGCATCATCGGTGTGAACCTCATCGGGACACTCGAGGTCACGCATCAAGTTTTGCCGGTCATGCGCAAGACCGGCAGCGGCCGCATCGTCAATATGGGGTCGCTCGCCGGCAAGGAAGGATTGCCGAACCTTGCGGTCTATTCGGCGGCGAGCGCGGGCATCATTGCCTTCACCAAGGCCCTATCGCGTGAGGTCTGCGACACCGACATCCGCGTCAACTGTATCGCGCCGGGTCCGATCGACACCGATCTTATCCGGCGTCTCGGAAACGAGGTCGTCAGCGACATGGTCGGCGCCAGCCCGCTGAAGCGGCTTGGGGCGGTGGAAGAGGTCGCGGCGCTGGTTCTCTGGCTCTGTTCCGATGCCTCAAGCTTCAATACCGGCGCGGTGTTTGACATGTCTGGCGGCAGGGCGCGGTATTGATCGACCGCGTCAAGTACTGACCGAAGTCGAGGCCCGCAGGCTGCAGCCGGTGATCTTGAAGCTGCCGTCCGGCTGCTGCTCCAGCGTATAGACCGCCTCATAGTCCTTGCCGTCGGGTCCGACGATCAGCACCTGCTGGATGATCGAGGCCGGTCCGGTCTGCTCGACCTTGCCGAAGGAATAGCTCTGCGGCCTGCGCACCGGCGCGTAGCCGTTGGTCACCATGTTCATGAAGGTGTCGACGGTCGGGAAGATCCGCTTCACGTTCGGGGCGGCGAAACTGTAGGCGGTGGCGCCGTCATCGGCGAGGAAAGCTTTGAGCTGGCTGTCGATGACCGTCTGCGCCGCCTTGATCTTGGCGTCGCCCGCGAAGGCGATCGAAGCGATGAGCGTTGGAATGAGAGCTAATGCGAACAATAAGCGGTGCACGGCCTGTCTCCCGGAATTCGCTTTGCTGACGCAATCTAACATACGCGCGTCGGCACGCCGCGGTTTCATCGCTGCTGGAAGATTCTTGGCGCCGCCGATGGCCGGACCGATGCTCGGCTGTGGAGCACTCCGACGCTCGTTGCCGGCGGCAGCCTGTACCGGCGCGGCACGCCGGCCGGGGAATTGCGGCAAGCGGTCGCCAAGGCGCGTGCGGCCTGATGCTTGAAAGCCCGTCGCCAGTCTGCCACAAGGGCCGCTTATTCGCGTAGAAGCTCACAGGATTGGCAATGAAGGCATTTTTCGTGCAGATAAAGTGCGATCTGGGCAAAGCCTATGATGTCGCCAGCGCGCTCGCCGACGCCGAGATCGCCTCCGAAATCTACTCGACCGCCGGCAATTATGACCTGCTCGCAAAATTCTATGTCGATGACGAGGAAGACATCGGCCACTTCGTTAATGAGAGGGTGCAGATTCTGCCCGGAATCAAGGACACTTTCACCATCGTCACCTTCCGGGCGTTTTGATCATCCTGGCAGTGCCCGGCCGCAAGGCAGAGCCTGACCCCGCATCGTTCGCGCTGCCCTAATCTTAGGCAGTTTGCATAGAGTGACCGCCGCCGCCTCTCAAATTACCGATTGCGCTTGCTTTTCTCGGGCGAGGCCAGTGAAATGGCTTCAGAGGGGAGTACGCGATTGGCAGCGTTCGACGAAATGCTTCCGGAAGTCTCCGGATTAAGAAGACCATATCAGGCTTACGATCGCTGGCTGAAGGAACAGGACCCGGCCAGGCTCACCCAGAAAATGCAGGACGCCGAGCGCGTCTTCCGCAAAACCGGGATCACCTTCGCCGTCTATGGCGAGCAGGAAGCCTCCGAGCGGCTGATCCCTTTCGACATCGTCCCGCGCATCATTTCCGGCCAGGAGTGGCGCCGGCTCACCCAAGGCATTGAGCAGCGCGTGCAGGCGCTGAACGCCTTCCTCGACGACATCTATCACCGCCAGGAAATCCTGCGCGCCGGCCGCGTTCCCAGGGATCTCATCGCAAAGAATGAAGCCTTCCTGCCCGAGATGATCGGGGTCAGGCCGCCCGCGGGCGTCTACACCCACATCATCGGCGTCGACATCGTCCGCATCAGCGAGAACGAATTCTACGTGCTCGAGGACAACGCCCGCACGCCGTCCGGCGTCTCCTACATGCTGGAGAACCGCGAGACGATGATGCAGCTCTTCCCAGAGCTGTTCCAGCAGATCAAGGTGCGGCCAGTCGAGAATTATCCGCAGCTGCTGCGCCAGTCGCTCGCCGCGGTGCGGCCGCAGAGCGCCAAGGGCGCGCCCACCATCGCCGTGCTGACGCCCGGCTCCTACAACTCCGCCTATTTCGAGCACGCCTTCCTCGCCGACCAGATGGGCGTGCAACTGGTCGAGGGGCAGGACCTGCGCGTGGTCGACGGTCATGTCACGATGCGTACCACCGAAGGCTACAAGCAGATCGACGTGCTCTACCGGCGTGTCGACGACGCCTTCCTCGATCCGCTGACGTTCAGGCCGGATTCGGCGCTCGGCGTGCCGGGCATCATGGATGTCTATCGCGCCGGCAACATCACCATCGCCAACGCGCCGGGAACCGGCATCGCCGACGACAAGGCGATCTATTCCTACATGCCGGAGATCGTCGAGTTCTACACCGGCCGTAAGGCGATCCTCGGTAACATCCCGACCTGGCGCTGCTCGGAGCCGGACAGCCTGAAATATGTGCTGGAGCACATCGGCGAGCTCGTGATCAAGGAAGTGCACGGCTCCGGCGGCTACGGCATGCTGGTCGGCCCGGCGGCGACCAAGAAGGAATGCCAGGACTTCGCCAAGAAGCTGCAGGCAAAGCCGGCGAACTACATCGCCCAGCCGACGCTCGCGCTCTCGACCTGTCCGATCCTGACCGAGAAGGGACTGTCGCCGCGCCACGTCGATCTCAGGCCCTATGTCCTGGTCTCGGACCGCATCCAACTCGTGCCGGGCGGCCTGACGCGCGTTGCCCTGAAGGAAGGCTCGCTGGTGGTCAATTCCTCGCAGGGCGGCGGGACGAAGGATACGTGGGTGCTGGATGATTGAAGTAAGTGAGCAGAGAGTAGCGAATAGCGAATAGGGGGATCCGACGGCAATCAATTCTTACAGGGACCTAATTGTTTGGAAGGCGGCCCTGCGTCTGGCAGTGCATTGCTGCTCGGCCACGAAAGCTTTTCCGAACAGGGAAGCATACGGAATGACCTCTCAGGTACGACGCTCGGCGGCTTCCATCGCGGCGAATGTCGCGGAAGGTCATGGCCGAGAAAATACAGGAGCTTTCATCCAATTTCTTCGCGTGGCGCAGGGTTCCCTGAAAGAATTGGAGACACATCTCATTCTGTGCGGAGAGGTAGGATTGATGGTCGAAGCGGAAGTCGCCAGCCTGCTTGGCCAGGCTGACGAAATCGGAAAAATGCTGCGTTCGATGATCAGGAGCCTGCAACAAAAGCTATGAAATCTCTTTTCCGCTATTCGCTATTCGCTACTCGCTACTCGCTTGAAATCGAGGCATGTTGATATGCTTTTGGGCCGCACTGCCAACGGTCTCTACTGGATGAACCGCTATATCGAGCGGGCCGAAAACATGGCGCGCCTGGTCGATGCCGGCCTGCGCATGGCGCTGACGCGCACTCAGAACGCGTCCGAGGAATGGAACTCGGTGCTGCTCAGCGCCGGCTCCGACGTTGCCTTCTCGCAGAAATACCAGGATTACACGGTCGGCAACGTCTCGGATTTCCTGCTGCGCGACACGTCCAATCCGTCGAGCACGATGTCGTCGATCGAGACGGCGCGCAACAACGCGCGCATGGTGCGCACCGCGCTGACCCGCGAGACCTGGGAGAGCATCAACGAGGCCTGGATGTCGCTGAAGCGCATGCTGGCGATGCCAATCGACGAGCGCGACCTGCCGACGGTGCTCGATGCCATCAAGCGAGAGACGGCGCTGATCCGCGGCTCGTTCTACGGTACCATGCTGCGTAACGAGATCTTCGACTTCTCGCAGCTCGGCACCTATGTCGAGCGCGCCGACAACACGGCCCGCATCCTCGACGTGAAATACTATGTGCTCTTGCCGTCGATCTCCTGGGTCGGTTCGACGCTCGACAATTATCAATGGGAATCGATCCTGCGCTCGGTGTCGGCGCACCGTTCCTATCGCTGGGTCTATGACGCCGACTACAAGCCGACCAACATCGCCGACTATCTGATCCTCAATGTGCGTATGCCGCGCTCGCTGACCTTCTGCTACCGCTTCCTCGGCGAGCACCTGAAGTTCCTCGCCGACGACTATGGCGAGCGCCATGCCTGCCATGCGACGGCCGAGAAGATCCAGGCGATGCTGAAGAAGGGGTCGATCAAGGACATATTCGACCACGGCCTGCACGAGTTCCTGGCCGAATTCATCCGCGACAACACCAGGCTGGGCGACGAGATCGCCCAGGACTACCGGTTCCACTGAGCATGATCCCGAAAAGTGGAAACCGGTTTTCGGACAAGATCATGCTCGCAAACGGAAAATGACGTCATGCGGCTCAAGATCACCCACCGCACCGAGTACCGCTATGACGCACCGGTGCAATATCTGCTGCAGCGGCTGCGCCTTCTGCCGGTGAGCGGACCGACACAGACGGTTGTGTCCTGGGCGATCAAGATCGATGGCGCTCGGGAGGAAGTGCGCTTCACCGACCATTTCGGCAACGACACGCGACTGGTGAGCGCCGAAGGCGGCCACAACATCATCACGGTCGAGGCAGCGGGAGAAGTGACGACGCGCGACACGGCCGGCGTATCCGGCCCGCACCACGGTTTCGCGCCGCTCTGGCTGTTCGGTCAGGAGACGCAGCTCACCACTGCCGGTGACGGCATCCGCCAATTGGCCACATCGGTCGGCGAGGGGACCGATATCGAGCGGCTGCACGGGCTAATGATGACGATCCGCGAGCGCGTCGACTACAAGCCGGGCACGACCAGCGCGGTGACGCCGGCGGAAGAAGCGCTGACGCTGAAAGCCGGTGTCTGCCAGGACCACAGCCATATCTTCGCCGCCGCGGCGCGCGTGATGGGCTTTCCCGCGCGCTACGTCAGCGGCTATCTGATGATGGACGTTTCGGTCGAGCAGGCGGCGAGCCATGCCTGGGCTGAAGCGCATGTCCTGGGACTCGGCTGGGTTGCCTTTGACCCTGCCAACGGTATCTCTCCCGACGAACGTTATGTGCGAGTGGCGACGGGTCGCGATTATCGCGATGCCTCGCCGGTTTCCGGGATACTGCTGGGGCAGGCGGAGGAGAAGCTTGCCGTCGCCGTCACGGTCGAGCAGTAATCGCCGTTAGAGCAGTTCAGCGTTTGATGGAATCGCTGCACTGCTCTAACTATTTGTCTTTACGCAATTCCGGACGGAAAACCGCCACACACTTTTCCTGGAATTGCTCTAAGATTCACCAGAAGAGCGACCATGACCTATTGCGTCGGCCTCAAGATCGATCGCGGGCTCGTGTTCATGTCGGACACGCGCACCAATGCCGGCATGGATTCGATCTCGACCTTCAAGAAGATGCATGCCTGGGAGGAACCTGGAGACCGCGTCATCGTGCTGATGTCGGCGGGCAATCTCGCCATGACCCAGGCCGTTGTCAGCCTGCTCGACGAGCGCAACAAGGCGGTCGGCGACCGCCACGAGAAGCTGCTCGAAACGCCGTCCATGTACCAGACGGTGCGGCTGGTCGGCGACACGGTGAAAGAGGTCATCGCGCAATCCTCGCCCACCGGCGACAAGGCCGATTCCTATTTCAACGCCTCCTTCATCCTTGGCGGCCAGATCAAGGGCAGCCCGCCCCGGCTGTTCATGATCTATCCCGAAGGCAATTTCATCGAATCGACCGACGACACGCCGTTCTTCCAGATTGGCGAGACGAAATACGGCAAGCCGATCATCATCCGCGCCTATGACCGTACGATGAGCCTGGCCGAGACGGTGAAGCTGCTGCTTGTCTCCTTCGATTCGACGCTGAAGTCGAACCTGTCGGTAGGTCTGCCGCTCGACCTGCTCTTCCTGGAGAAGGACGCTTTCAAGGTCGGCCTTAAGAAAAGGATCGGCCAGGACGACCAGTACTATCGCACCATCTCGGATGGCTGGTCGAACGCGCTGAAGGCGGCTTTTGCCAGCCTGCCGGATTTCCCGGGGTAGGCTTCCATCCATGCAGCGGTTGCCTCCATCTATTTAACATGTTAATTAAAATTGAAACCGGCTGGCCGATCAGCGTCCGCCGGCTGCCGGAGGAAACATGGATAACGAAGAATTCCGCGACTGGTCGAGGCGCGCCGCCGATTGGGGTGTCGATTACCGGGCTAGCCTGCGCGACCGGCCGGTGCGGCCGGCGATAGCGCCGGGTGAGATTTTCAGGAGCGTCGAGGCATCTCCGCCCGAAACCGCCGAGCCGATTGAAAAGATCTTCGCCGATTTCGAAGAAAAGATCGTGCCCGGCATGACGCATTGGCAGCATCCGCGCTTCTTTGCCTATTTCCCAGCCAACGCGGCGCCGGTATCGGTCGTAGCCGAGTATCTGGTCTCGGCGATGGCGGCGCAATGCATGCTGTGGCAGACCTCGCCGGCGGCGACCGAGCTCGAGATGCGTATCGTCGACTGGATGCGTCAGGCGCTCGGCCTGCCCGAAGGCTTCTCCGGCGTCATTCAGGATTCGGCATCTTCGGCGACGCTTGCCGCGGTGCTCACCATGCGCGAGCGGGCGCTGGATTGGCAGGGCAACAGACAAGGTCTCGCCGGACAGGCGAAGCTGCGCGTCTATTCCTCCGACCAGGTCCACACCTCGATCGATCGCGCGATCTGGGTTTCGGGCATCGGTGAGGAGAACCTCGTCCGTATCCCGGTTGCCGGCCGTTTCCGCGCCATGGACACGGCGGCGCTTGAAGCGGCGATTGTCGCGGACCGCGAAGCGGGCCTGCTGCCCGCGGGCATCATCGCCTGCGTTGGCGGCACCAGCACCGGCGGCACCGACGATATCGCTGCCGTTGCCGCTGTCGCGAAGCGGCACGGCCTCTATCTGCATGTCGACGCGGCCTGGGCCGGATCGGCGATGATCTGCCAGGAGTATCGACATTTCTGGGCGGGTGTCGAAGGCGCCGATTCCATCGTCTTCAACCCGCACAAATGGCTGGGCGCGCAATTCGACTGCTCGATCCAGTTCGTCCGCCAGCCGGAAGATCTCGTGCGGACGCTGGCGATCAAGCCGGACTACCTGAAGACCCGTGGCCATGACGGGATCATCAATTATTCCGAATGGTCGGTGCCGCTCGGCCGGCGGTTCCGAGCACTGAAACTCTGGTTCCTGCTGCGCGCCCATGGGCTGGAAGGCCTGCGCAAGATGATCCGCAACCACGTTGCCTGGAGCGAGGGCCTTGCCGAACGCCTGGCCAAGGAGGCGGATTTCGAGCTCGTCACCGAGCCCATGCTGTCGCTGTTCTCGTTTCGCCATCGTGCAGCGCCGGGCGCCGACGCGGACGAGCACAATCTGCGGCTGGTCGATGCGATCAACACCGACGGCCGCATCTACCTGACCCAGACCCGCGTGGACGGGCGTGTCGCGATCCGCTTCCAGGCAGGGCAGTTCGAGTCGACGGCAGCTGACGTTGATATGGCTTTCGATGTCGTCACCGAGATCGCGCGACATCTTGCGTGAAGCAATGGGGCCATTGCGAACCGGTTTGCCTTTGCGATCATGTGGATTTCATTAGCCGGCTTCTACCTTTTCATCGCTTTCGTTTTCCGATATAGACGGAAAAAACGAAAACGGGGAGGATGCCGGATGTTTCTTTCGCCACGTCATGCCGAGATCATCCAGATGGCGAAGGACTACGGCCGTGTGCTGGTCGACGACCTGGCGACGCATTTCAGCGTGACGCCGCAGACCATCCGCAAGGACCTCAACGACCTCTGCGACCAGCGCCTGCTGACGCGCATCCATGGCGGGGCGCTGTTTCCCTCCGGCATCGAGAACATGGAATATGAGGCGCGGCGCAAGATCGCTGCAGACGAGAAAGAGGCGATCGGGCGCGCCGCGGCCAGGCTGATCCCCGACAACGCCTCTCTGTTCATCAATATCGGTACCACGACGGAAGCCGTTTCAAAGGCGCTTCTCGACCACAACGGACTTATGGTCATCACCAATAACATCAATGTTGCCAATAGGATGCGTATCTATCCTTCGATCGAGGTGGTGATCGCCGGCGGCGTGGTGCGCGGCTCCGACGGCGGTGTCGTCGGCGAGGCCGCCGTCGATTTCATCCGCCAGTTCAAGGTTGACTACGCCGTCATCGGCGCCTCGGCCATCGACCATGACGGCGCGCTGCTCGACTTCGATTTTCGCGAGGTGAAGGTGGCGCAGGCCATTATCGCCAATGCGCGCCACGTGATTCTCGTCTCCGACCAGACCAAATTCGAGCGCACGGCGCCGGTCCGCATCGGCCATCTGTCGCAGGTCAACACCTTCATCACCGACCGTTGCGACATCCCATCGGTGCGCAGGATCTGTGAGGAAACAGAGGTTCGTTTGATCGAGACGGCGCTCGGATAACGTCGTTTCACGGCAGCCTCACGTGCCTGTGATATTTCGTTTGACATTCGTTCTTAGTTCGAAATAATTCCGCAACGGTTTCGCGAACCACAAAAATGGTGCAATGCGAAATCGTGGAGGAAACCTGTGAACGCATCACCGATCCATGACATTTTCGTCATAGGCGGCGGCATCAATGGCTGCGGCATCGTCCGCGACGCCGTTGGCCGCGGATTTTCGGTTTTCCTGGCCGAGATGAACGATCTGGCCAGCGGGACGTCCTCCGGCTCGACCAAGCTGATCCATGGCGGCCTGCGCTATCTCGAATTCTATGAATTCCGCCTGGTGCGCGAAGCGCTGATGGAGCGCGAAGTTCTGTGGAAGAACGCGCCGCACATCATCTGGCCGATGCGTTTCGTGCTGCCCTATGCCAAGGGCCTGCGTCCGGCCTGGCTGATCCGGCTCGGCCTGTTCCTCTACGACCACATCGGCGGGCGCAAGCTCTTGCCGGCGACGAAGACGCTGGACATGGCCACCGATCCGGCCGGCAAGCCGCTGAAGCCGCTCTTCCGCAAGGCGTTCGAATATTCCGACGGCTGGGTCAACGATGCCCGCCTGGTGGCGCTCAATGCCCGCGACGCGGCCGACCGCGGCGCCGTCATACGCACCCGCACCAAAGTGGTCAGCGCACGCCGCGACGGCGCCCTTTGGACGATCAAGATCCAGAATGTGTTGACCGGCGAGAAAGAGGAAATCCGGGCCCGCCTTCTCGTCAACGCGGCGGGGCCGTGGGTCGACCAGGTGCTGGCAAAGGCGGTCGGCCAGAACGACGTGCACAATGTCCGGCTGGTACAGGGCAGCCACATCGTCATCGCCAAGAAGTTCGACGATCCGCGCGCCTATTTCTTCCAGAACAAGGACGGGCGCATCATCTTCGCCATTCCTTATGAGGAAGAATTCACGCTGATCGGCACCACCGATCGCGACTATCCCGGCGATCCGCATGACGTGAAGATCAGCGATGCCGAGATCGATTATCTGTGCGCTGCGGCCAGCGAATATTTCGCGCAACCCGTCAAGCGTACGGACATCGTCTGGACCTATTCGGCGGTGCGCCCGCTCTATGATGACGGCGCCTCGAAGGCGCAGGAGGCGACGCGCGACTATGTGCTCAAGGCCGAGGGCGGGGAGGGCGCGGCCCCGTTGATCAACGCCTTTGGCGGCAAGATCACGACGTTCCGACGACTGGCGGAATCGATGCTGGAGAAGATCGAAGGCTTTCTCGGCAAGCGCGGCAAGCCATGGACCGCCAACGCGCCGCTGCCCGGCGGCGATTTCCCGGCGACCGGCTTCGACGCGCAGGTTGCAAGGCTCAAGAACGCCTATCCGTTCCTCGACCAGCGGCTGGCGCGCAGGTTCACCCGGCTCTACGGAACGCGTGCCGAGAAACTGCTTGGGCTGGCCAAGTCGAATGCCGATCTCGGCCGCAACTTCGGCGCCGACCTCTACGAGGCCGAGGTGCGCTACCTCGTCGAGAACGAATGGGCGGTTACCGCGGAGGATGTATTGTGGCGCAGGACCAAGCGCGGCCTGCATTTCAGCCGCGAGCAGACCGCGGCACTCGAAGAATTCATGCGTGGCCGTCGCCATGTCGCGGCGGCGGAATGATAGCCGCCCAATGACGTGCAAGGCTCGGGAGGAGGCGTGATGCTGGAACTGAGGAACGTGACGAAGACGGTCGGCGCGCAGGAGCATATCCGCGACGTGTCGCTGACGCTTCAGCACGGCTCGCTGAACGTCCTCCTCGGGCCGACGCTTTCAGGCAAGACCAGCCTGATGCGGCTGATGGCCGGCCTCGATGCGCCAACCTCCGGCTCGGTCTGGTTCGACGGCAAGGACGTCACCGGACAGCCGGTGCAGAGGCGCAACGTCGCGATGGTCTACCAACAGTTCATCAACTATCCGGCGATGACCGTCTACGAGAATATCGCCTCGCCGCTTCGGGTTGCCAGCGTGGAGCAGGGAAAGATCGACAAGGAAGTGCGCAATGCGGCGGTGCTGCTGAAGCTCACGCCGTATCTCGACCGCACGCCCCTCAGCCTGTCCGGCGGCCAGCAGCAGCGCACGGCGCTTGCCCGCGCCATCGTCAAGAACGCCAGCCTGGTCCTGCTCGACGAGCCGCTCGCCAATCTCGATTACAAGCTGCGCGAGGAGTTGCGGGCCGAGCTGCCGAAGATCTTTGCGGCCTCCGGCACCATTTTCGTCTACGCCACGACCGAGCCGCACGAGGCGCTTTTGCTTGGCGGCAACACAGCGACGCTCTCGGAAGGCCGGGTCACGCAATTCGGGCCGACTGTCGAAGTGTTCCGCAAGCCGGTCGACCTGGTGACGGCAAGGACCTTCGCCGACCCGCCGCTCAACGCCATCGTGCTGGCCAAGAAGGGCTCGGATTTCCTGCTCGAAGGCGGCGTCAAGCTGCCGGTGCCGCCGGAACTGCTCGGCATTCCAGACGCCAGCTATACGATCGGCTTCCAGCCGCATCATCTGTCGCTCGATCGTCCCAATACCAGCGCCGTGCCGGTGCGGGCCAAGGTCACCATCACCGAGATCACGGGCTCGGAAAGCTTCGTCCATCTCGACTTCGCCGATGCGCGCTGGGTCATGCTGGCGCACGGGATCCTCGACTTCGAGACGGACGATGAGGTCGAGGTATTCATCGACCCGCGCCACATCATGGTGTTCGACCAGAACGGCCGCGCCGTGACGGCGTCGAAGCTGGCGGCCTGAGGAGGAAGCGATGGCGCGCATCGACGTCAACCACATCCGCCACTCCTACCTGCCCAACCCGAAGAAGGATTCGGATTTCGCGCTGAAGGAAGTGCACCATATTTTCGAGGACGGCGGCGCCTATGCACTGCTCGGACCCTCGGGCTGCGGCAAGACCACCTTGCTCAACATCATTTCGGGGCTGCTCCACCCCTCGCACGGGAAGCTTCTGTTCGACGGCCGGGACGTGACCAAGCTGTCGACGCAGGAGCGCAACATCGCCCAGGTGTTCCAGTTCCCGGTCATCTACGACACCATGACCGTCTACGACAATCTGGCCTTCCCGCTGCGCAACCGGCGCGTGCCGGAAGCCGATGTCGACCGCAAGGTGCGCGAGACTCTCGACATGATCGATCTCGCCTCGATGGCCAACCGGAAAGCGCGCCGGCTGACCGCCGACCAGAAGCAGAAAATCTCGCTCGGACGCGGACTGGTGCGCTCGGACGTCAACGCCATCCTGTTCGACGAGCCGCTCACCGTCATCGACCCGCATATGAAATGGGTGCTGCGCTCGCAACTCAAGCAACTGCACCGCCGCTTCGGCTACACCATGGTTTATGTCACGCACGACCAGACCGAAGCGCTGACTTTCGCCGACCGCGTCGTGGTCATGTATGACGGCGAGATCGTGCAGATCGGCACGCCGGCCGAACTGTTCGAGCGGCCGCGCCACACTTTCGTCGGCTATTTCATCGGCTCGCCGGGCATGAACGTACTGCCGGTTGCGCTGGAAGGCAGGACGGCGATGCTCGGCACGCAGCGCATCGAGCTGCCGGGCGTGCCGAAGACCGAGGCCGGCCCTGTCGAGCTCGGCATCCGTCCTGAATATGTGAGGCTCGGCCGCGAAGGCATGGCTGTGTCCGTCAGCAAGGTCGAGGATGTCGGCCGCCACAAGGTGGTCCGCGCCAATCTCGAGGGCAAGGAAATCGCCGCCGTCATCGGCGAGGACGACGAGGTGCCGGCTGAACCCAAGGTCCGCTTCGACCCGGCCGGCATCAACATCTACGCCGATTCATGGCGCGTCGAGATGGGGGCATAGATGGAGAAGACCTGGAACAACAGGGCCTGGTTCCTTGTCCTGCCGGTGTTGGTGCTGGTGGCGTTCTCGGCCGTCATCCCGCTGATGACCGTCGTCAACTATTCCGTGCAGGACACGTTCGGCAACAACGTCTTCTTCTGGGCCGGCACCGAGTGGTTCGAGGAGTTGCTCGCCTCCGACCGCTTCTGGGAAGCGATGGTGCGCAACCTGATCTTCTCCTTCATCATCCTTGCGATCGAAGTGCCGCTCGGCATCTTCATCGCGCTCAACATGCCCAAGAAGGGCTGGGGCGTGCCGGTCTGCCTGGTGCTGATGGCGCTGCCGCTGCTCATTCCGTGGAACGTCGTCGGCACGATCTGGCAGGTGTTCGGCCGCAATGACATCGGCCTGCTCGGCTACTACGTCAACGCGCTCGGCATCGACTACAACTACGTCCAGGATCCGATCGACGCCTGGGTCACCGTCATCATCATGGATGTCTGGCACTGGACCAGCCTCGTCGTGCTGCTCTGCTATGCCGGCCTGGTTTCGATCCCGGACGCCTTCTACCAGGCGGCCAAGATCGACGGCGCCTCGCGCTGGGCGGTGTTCCGCTACATCCAGCTGCCGAAGATGCAGCGCGTGCTTTTGATCGCCGTGCTCCTGCGCTTCATGGACAGTTTCATGATCTACACCGAGCCCTTCGTCGTCACCGGCGGCGGCCCCGGCAATTCGACCACCTTCCTGTCGATCGACCTCGTCAAGACCGCACTCGGGCAGTTCGATCTCGGTCCGGCGGCGGCGATGTCGCTCGTCTACTTCCTGATCATCCTGTTGTTGTCGTGGGTGTTCTACACCGTGATGACCAACTACGACGCGGAGCGCTGAGATGGCGAGCGCCAACGAGACGACACGCGTGAGCGAGACGGCGGTCACCGAAGTAGGCAGCACGCTGTCCCAGGATGAAGTGGCAAAGCTGATGCGCCGGCGCGGCGAGGAATCGCGCTGGTGGTGGATCGTGCCGACGCTCTACATCATCCTCATTCTTCTGCCGATCTACTGGCTTATCAATATGAGCTTCAAAACCAATGCGGAGATCGTGTCGTCGCTGACGCTGTTCCCACACAATCCGACACTCGCGAATTACCGCACCATCTTCACCGATCCGTCTTGGTATTCGGGTTACATCAACTCGATCACCTATGTGGTGATGAACATGGTGATATCGGTGGCCGTGGCGCTGCCGGCGGCCTACGCTTTCTCGCGCTACCGCTTCCTCGGCGACAAGCACCTGTTTTTCTGGCTGCTGACCAACCGCATGGCGCCGCCAGCGGTGTTCGCGCTGCCGTTCTTCCAGCTGTACTCGGCCTTCGGCATGATCGACACGCACATCGCAGTGGCGCTGGCGCACTGCCTGTTCAACGTGCCGCTGGCGGTGTGGATCCTGGAAGGCTTCATGTCCGGCGTGCCAAAGGAGATCGACGAAACCGCGTATATCGACGGCTATTCGTTCCCGCGCTTCTTCGTGAAAATCTTCATGCCGCTGATTGCCAGCGGCATCGGCGTCGCCTGCTTCTTCTGCTTCATGTTCTCATGGGTGGAGCTGTTGATCGCGCGCACGCTGACCACGACAGACGCCAAGCCGATCGCCGCCACCATGACGCGTACGGTGTCGGCCGCGGGCATGGACTGGGGCCTGCTCGCCGCCGCCGGTGTGCTGACGCTGATCCCCGGCGCTGTCGTGATCTGGTTCGTCCGCAACTATATCGCGAAGGGCTTCGCCCTGGGGAGGGTGTGACCATGAACCTCGACCTCTCCTGGATGGCTTGGACCTGGCCGACGGCGGCCTTCTTCGGAACCATCTTTCTGCTACTCTTCGGCATGGCGGCTTGGGAATATGCCTCGCCGGGCGGCAATCCACGTGTCGGCATCCTGCGCTTCGAGACGACGCGCGGCGACCGTCTCTTCCTGTCGCTGCTCGGCAGCGCCTTTATCCATCTCGCTTGGCTGGGTCTCGTTGGGCCCAACCTGTGGTGGGCTCTCGCTCTCTCCGTGGTCTACGCCATCGGCGTGTTCCGATACGTATAGAGGGGGAATAGCTGGAGCGGCCGCGTGCTGGCGGCCGCCCCAGATCGCACTTGAAACCTAAATGTGGAGGAAACTTATGCGACGGCAAATTTTAACATCAACGACAGCCCTCGTACTATTGTTGGGCGCGGGCCAAGCCTATGCCGGGATGGACGAGGCAAAGGCTTTTCTCGACAAGGAGATAGGCGACCTGTCGACGCTTTCACGCGCCGATCAGGAAAAGGAAATGCAGTGGTTCATTGACGCAGCCAAGCCGTTCGCCGGCATGGACATCAAGGTCGTCTCGGAAACCATCGCCACCCATTCCTATGAATCGCAGGTTCTGGCGCCTGCCTTCTCCGCCATCACCGGCATCAAGGTCACGCACGACACGATCCAGGAAGGCGATGTCGTCGAGAAAATCCAGACTCAGATGCAGACCGGCCAGAACCTCTATGACGGCTGGGTCAACGACTCCGACCTGATCGGCACGCACTGGCGCTACCAGCAGGTGCGCAACCTGACCGACTGGATGGCGAATGAGGGCAAGGACGTCACCAATCCGAACCTCGACTTGAAGGACTTCATCGGCACCTCCTTCACCACCGCTCCGGACAAGAAGCTCTACCAGCTTCCCGACCAGCAGTTCGCCAACCTCTACTGGTTCCGCTACGACTGGTTCAACGACGAGAAGAACAAGGCCGATTTTAAGGCCAAGTACGGCTATGACCTCGGTGTTCCGGTCAACTGGTCGGCCTATGAGGACATCGCCGAGTTCTTCACCGGCCGCGAGATCGACGGTAAGAAGGTCTATGGCCACATGGACTACGGGAAGAAGGATCCGTCGCTCGGCTGGCGGTTCACCGACGCTTGGCTATCGATGGCTGGCAATGGTGACAAGGGCATTCCAAACGGCCTGCCGGTCGACGAGTGGGGCATCAAGGTCGACGAGAACTCGCGCCCGGTCGGCTCCTGCACCGCGCGCGGCGGCGACACTAACGGCCCGGCCGCGGTCTATTCGATCCAGAAGTATCTCGACTGGCTGAAGGCCTACGCGCCGGCCGAAGCGCAGGGCATGACCTTCTCCGAATCCGGTCCGGTGCCGGCGCAGGGCGCGGTTGCGCAACAGATCTTCTGGTACACCGCCTTCACCGCTTCGATGGTCGACGCCAGCGCCAAGGCGGTGCTGAACGACGATGGCACGCCGAAGTGGCGCATGGCCCCTTCGCCGCATGGCGTCTACTGGAAGGATGGCATGAAGCTCGGCTATCAGGACGTGGGTTCCTGGACGCTGATGAAGTCGACGCCAGACGACCGCGCCAAGGCCGCCTGGCTCTACGCGCAGTTCGTCACTTCGAAGACCGTCGACGTGAAGAAGAGCCATGTCGGCCTGACCTTCATCCGCGAGAGCACGATCCACGACAAGAGCTTTACGGAGCGTGCTCCGAAGCTCGGCGGCCTGATCGAGTTCTATCGCTCGCCAGCCCGCGTCCAGTGGTCGCCGACCGGCACCAACGTGCCTGACTATCCGAAGCTGGCGCAGTTGTGGTGGCAGGCGATCGGCGATGCGTCCTCGGGCGCCAAATCGGCTCAGGAAGCGATGGACTCGCTCTGCGCCGAGCAGGAGAAAGTCATGGGCCGCATCGAGAAGTCCGGCGTCCAGGGCGACATCGGGCCGAAGCTCGCCGAAGAGCACGATCTCGACTACTGGAACAAGGACGCCGTCTCGAAGGGCAACCTTGCGCCGCAGCTCAAGATTGAGAACGAGAAGGAAAAGCCGATCACCATCAACTATGACGAGCTGGTGAAGAGCTGGCAGAAGTAACTGCATGACGTGGGCGTGCTTGCCCATGTAGCAAATGCGGGGGAGGCGGCTTTGCCGTCTCCCCTGTTGCATGAGGAGTGGAGGGACGGAATGAGCGGTTTTGTGCTGGCCATCGACCAGGGAACGACCTCGACGCGAGCGATCCTGTTCGACGACGAGATGAAGGTTGCGGGCACGGGCCAGCAGGAATTCCCGCAGCATTATCCCGCTTCCGGCTGGGTCGAGCACGATCCGGAAGATATCTGGTCAAGTGTGGTCGCAACGGCGAAGGCGGCGCTGAAGGCAGCCGGCCGCGCGGCATCCGACGTGGCGGCGATTGGCATCACGAACCAGCGGGAAACGGTCGTCATCTGGGACAAAGCGACCGGCAAGCCGATCCACAACGCCATCGTGTGGCAGGATCGCCGCACGGCGCCACTCTGCCAAAAGCTCAAGAAGCAAGGGCTGGAAAAGAAATTCACCCGCAAGACCGGGCTGCTGCTCGATCCCTATTTCTCCGGCACCAAGATCGCCTGGATGCTGGACAAGGTGAAGGGCGCGAGGAAGCGCGCCGAGAAGGGGGAATTGCTCGCCGGCACCATCGACGGTTTTCTCATCTGGCGGCTTACCGGCGGCAAGGTGCACGCCACCGACGCCACGAACGCCTCGCGCACACTGATCTACAACATCGAGAAGAACGTTTGGGACGATGAGCTGTTGGCCATCCTGAACATACCGGCCGCGATCCTGCCGCAGGTGAAGGACTGCGCCGATGATTTCGGCGTCACCGAGAAGAGCCTTTTCGGCGCCGAGATGAGGATTCTCGGGGTGGCCGGCGACCAGCATGCGGCGACCATCGGCCAGGCTTGTTTCGAGCCCGGCATGATGAAATCCACTTACGGCACCGGCTGCTTCGCGCTGCTCAACACCGGTGCCGATCTGGTGCGCTCGAAGAACCGGCTCTTGACCACCATCGCCTATCGGTTGAACGGCAAGACCACCTATGCGCTGGAAGGCTCGATCTTTATTGCGGGTGCCGCCGTGCAATGGCTGCGCGACGGCATCAAGGTGATCGGCAAGGCCGAGCAGAGCGGTGCGCTCGCCGCCATCGCCGATCCGGCGCAGCAGGTCTATCTGGTGCCGGCCTTCGTCGGGCTCGGCGCGCCGCACTGGGACGCAGAAGCACGCGGCGCCATCTTCGGCCTGACCCGCAATTCAGGTCCAGCGGAGTTCGCGAGCGCGGCACTGGAATCTGTCGCCTTCCAGACGCGCGACCTGCTCGACGCCATGCGAAAGGACTGGAAAGGCGCTTCCGCCAAAACCGTGCTGCGGGTCGATGGCGGCATGGTGGCTTCGGACTGGACCATGCAGCGGCTGGCCGACATCCTCGATGCGCCGGTCGATCGCCCGACGATCCTGGAGACGACCGCCCTGGGCGCCGCCTGGCTTGCCGGATCGAAAGCCGGCGTGTGGCCGAAGACGAAGGAATTCGCCAAGACCTGGGCTCTCGACCGGCGCTTCAAGCCGGATATGGATGCCGCCACGCGCTCGGCGAAACTCGCGGGATGGCGCGACGCTGTGCAGAGGACGCTGAGCGTGCACTGAGACCCATCAAAGAGAGCCCGCGCCTTGCGATGCGGGCTCGGTCAATGGCTCTGGGGTACTAGCTGAGGCCCGTCAGTAGGGCGAGCGGCACTCGCGCCTGCCATATCTGGACAGGTATGTATTGTCCGAAGCGCGATAGCTTCTGTAGTGGTCGTAGCACCATTGTACATGCGCATCCGCATAGCGGTTTTGGCTGTTGACGATCGCGCCGGTGATCAGCGCGCCGGTAGCGAATGCGGCAAGGGGGAACCAGAAATCGCCGTGACGGCGATAGCCACGACGATATTCGCGGTACCCGCGATGGCCGTTCCAGTACATGGCACCATTGCGCTCATACATGCCGCTCCGGGAGCGATTGAAACTACGGCGCTTCCTCCAGTCCTGGTACTGTACTGTCTGGACATTCGAGAGGTCTTGGCCTTGCGGCACATAGTTCGGCTGGGCATTGACCGGCACGATGTCCGCCGCGGCGAACGAAACCGACAGCGCGGTTGCCAGCAGACCCGATGAAATCTTGTTCATGGTCTTCTCCTCGATGGTGGTTGCCGTCCCTTGCGGGGGCAACGGTCGGGCGGTGCGATAGTTCCGCCAAACGCCAGGTCGCGTTCAACGGGCACACCCGATGCATGCAGCCAGTTTGAGAGTAAGACATGCATGAAAACAATGACTTAAGCGCGTCTGGCGATTCTGCTCAACACGAAACGCGCGACCCGAAGCGTCTCCCCTCCGGCTTTGCCCGGGGGCCGGGTTCGGGAGGGTCTTGATGTCGCGAAAAGCAAGACTTGCGAGCGATTTTTTCCGGTTGACCGGCCGATGTACTCTCCCTATGTTCCGCGCAATTTCGAGGGCGGCGTTTCCAGCCCGCGGGAGCGCGTAGCTCAGCCGGTAGAGCAACTGACTTTTAATCAGTAGGTCATGGGTTCGAATCCCATCGCGCTCACCAAGAACTCTGTTGTATGACCCGGAGACATGGGTAACAGAATGTACCTAAGACATGGGTGACAACCTCGTGCCGAACGGGTTGTCGATGGTCTGCAAGGTTCTCTGTTCCAGATCGATATAGCCGAGATCCTAGTGCATGAAGAAGACGAGCCAAATGCCTTCGCCGGTTGGCTGTCGCGTCCGGCCGGGTCAGCCTGAGACAATTTCGTAGTGAAGAACCTGGGCGTCGCGAAGGGACGATCTCATTCCAGGCGAGATGTCGCCGGAGCCGAAGAGGAGAATATCTTCGCGGCGTACGAATACTTCATGGCCGGGCCCCATCGACACAAATGTGCCCGACGAGCTTCGCTCGATAAGCCGCGCCTTGCCATTTGAAATGGTGAAGGTCGCGTGGTGCCGCGAGACCCAGGGCCGCTGGACAACGATATTGCATTCCGGAGATCGGCCGATCGTCACGAATTCGTTGTTTCGGCAGGATCGCAACTGATCTCCATAGCGGATGACCAGAATGATCTGCCGCGGCGGGGCGGAGCGCCTGTCGATAATGGTGCCCCGGCTGGCGATGTGTGTACTGCGGTTCCCATCGTCGCTCCCTAGGGTATAGACATCGAAGAGTTCCTGCTTCCCCTTGAAGGCCATTTTGTCGAGAAGCCGCAAGGCACTGCGGCTGCCCGCAGAAAGCGCTTCGAAGAAGTTCTGGCTGATCAGCACCTCCCCGGGGTTGGCCGTGGTGGACAGCCTTGCGGTGACATTGACAACGTCGCCAAATACCGCGCCCCGCGCGCGAATAACCGCCCCGAAATGCAATCCGATCCGGGCGCTCAACGGCGCTTTCGTCAGTTGGCTGCTGATTTGGCAGACGGCCCTCAGCGCCCCCTCCGGACTCTCGAACAGGCTGAGCACGTCATCGCCCTTCGAGTGAATGAAATCACCGCCGTGCCGGGCGACGATATCGCGCATCGCGTCCAGGCAATCCGAGATCTGCTGCAGAGCGGCATCGTCGCCGATGCGCTCATAGAGCGGCGTGCTGCCCACGACATCAGCTAACAGGACTGCGGCTAGAACTGTTTCCTGATCCATCGATCTCGTATCCGCGCCGAGAGCGCAGCGTATGTATATAACACACCAAGGTGCCTTTAACTTATCTACTTGCGCGCCTGAGGCCGGGGCGGTGCTTCGGCGCGATCGTTTTGGACGGACAGGCGTCTGCCTTCACTCATCCCTCAAAATCACGCGCTTTTCCCATCGGATCTGCACTAGGCGCCGGAAACGGAATGTGTGGACCTGCTCTCCCGTCGAAGAAATCCAACGAGAATTATGGTCGCCGGCGATCGGCAAGGCCATCCGGAGTGCTTGTTTACGATGGTGCGGGAAGCCCGCTTGCGCGGGCAGGACGGTTGCGCGATGCTGCCGTTGGGGAGTGGTGTCGCAATATCGATTCTGTGGAAGCACCACTATGTTCGTTGATTACTACGAACTGCTTGAAATCAGCCCGAACGCGAATTCGGAAACGATCGAGCGGATATTTCGTTATTTTGCCATGCGCTACCATCCCGATAATCGGGACACGGGCGATGAATCACGCTTCAGCGAAATCGTCGAGGCGCACAATACGCTCAAAGATCCGGTCAAGCGCGCCCAATACGACGTCCAGTATAAAGACCATTTGAGCCTTAGGCGCGAGCTGAGCGAGGAAGCGAGCAACACCAAAGGGCTTGAACGGGACATCGTCATTCAGGCCAAACTGCTGTCTCTGCTCTATGTAAAACGCCGGCAAGACGTCAACAATCCCGGCATTGGCGATGAAGAGCTCGAACGCTTGTCGGGCTGCCCGCGAGAACATCTAGAGTTTCATCTCTGGTATTTGAAGGCAAAGGGCTGGATAGCAAGGATCGAAAACGGGATGTTCGCCATCACAGTGGACGGCATCGATCGCGCCAATTCCGAACATCGTCGTGAAACCGCCGCGACCAGGCTGCTTGATCATACAAGATGAAGGGCATTTCGAGGTTTCCGGGCTGCCACCGGTTAGTGGGCGTCCAGGGGAGGGGGTAAAATTGTCGGAAAAGAAGGTGATCGCCGTCAAGGACTGGACCTGCGTCATGAGCGACGAGCTTGGCCGCGTAGCCTTGACGGTCAACCCGACCGACGGAGAGCCGATCCTGGTCTTGATGACCATCTTTCAGGCAGCGAAGATGGGGCGCGAACTGCAGTCGCCGAAACGCGCACAACTATCTATCTAGCGAGGCATTGATGCCTGCGGCGCGAGCTCGGAACATCAACCCCAAACTTGTCGCTAGACCGGGTGGTGGTTAAAGTCGGCCTTCCCGAAGGAGAGCTCGACCATGGCACTTGACCTTTCGGTAGATGCGTCAGCCGCCAAGGCGGCGGCGCCACCTGGCAAATATCTCTTCGGCCCGGTCGCCGATTTCCTCATGCTTGGCGGCAGCGCGTTTCTCATTCTGCCGATCCTGTTCTTGGTGCCGCTCGAGTACGAAGGCCTCGTCGCCGCGACAATGGTCGTGGTGGCATACCTGGTCAACTATCCGCACTTCGCCCACTCCTACCAGATTTTCTACCGCAATTTCGGGCGCAAGGTGAGCGGGGAGGGATACGACAGGAGCCTGCAGCTTCGCTACATTTTCGCCGGCATCATCGTTCCCCTGATCATGGGCGCGTTCTTTGCGTATGGCGCGGCAACGGCGAACACCCGCCTGCTCGGATATGCTGCCAACGCGATGTTCTTCTTCGTGGGCTGGCACTACGTCAAGCAAGGCTACGGCATGCTGATGGTGGACGCCGTGCTCAAGCGCAAGTTCTTCGACGACCGCGACAAGAAGGTGCTGCTGGTCAACAGCTATGCCGTGTGGATCCTTGCGTGGCTCCAGACGAACACGGCTGTCACGCAAGGGAATTACTACGGCCTGCAATATTACACATTTGCCGCCCCGGCGTGGATTGCCAACATCGCCCTTTTGGCGGCCGTCGCGTCCACGGCGGCCACGGTTCTGATGCTGATCAACCGCTGGCGAAGAAACGGCCGAGCCCTCCCGTATAACGGCATCGTGGCCTATGTCTCGTCGCTCTATCTATGGATCCTGATTGCAAGGATAAACCCGCTCTGGCTGCTCGTGGTGCCGGCGCTCCACTCGCTGCAATACCTGGCCGTGGTTTGGCGCTATCAGACGAACGTCGAGCGTGACATGGCGGATGCCGCAAGAAATCCGGAACCGAAGATTCTATCCGTTCTCGGACCTCTCTACAGGTTTAGGGTCCTGGGATTTATCGTCGGCGGCGGTGCGCTTGGCTATCTCGGTTTCTGGCTGATCCCATCCGTGATGACTGCCTTGATTCCGTACGACAGGCAGGTTCTCGGATCCTCGCTGTTCTTCTTCATCGTACTGATCTTCATCAACGTGCATCACTATTTTCTGGACAATGTGATGTGGCGCCGCGGCAACCCCGAAGTGTCGCGATACCTGTTCCGTTAAAGCATGTCTCCCGAAAGTGGGCCCGGTTTCGGGACGAAGACATGCTTAAAGTCAAAAACCTAAAGCAGGTCGCGTGAATCCTTTTTCACGCGACCTGCTTTAAGGCCAATCAGGAACGTTCGAAGACCAGCGAGACATTGCCGCCGGCATGGCGTTCGAGCCGTCCGGCGAGGTCGAGTTCCAGGAGCACCATGGCGATCTGCGCGGCGCTCAGGCCCGTGTGGCGGATGATCTCGTCCACGCCGACCTGTGTGGGGCCGAGCGCTTCCAGCACGTCGGCGCGCTCGTTCTCGCCGGGCGGCGGCATTGCCGACAGGTCGGGTGCCTCGGCGAGCGGCGCGGTCCTTGGCGGGCGGGTGCCGGCAAGAGGCGCCAGCGCGCCCAAAACATCGGCGGCTTCGGTGACGAGCGTGGCGCCGTCCTTGAGCAGGGCGTTGCAGCCGGCGGCGCGCGGGTCGAGCGGCGAGCCCGGCACGGCGAAGACCAGCCGGCCCATCTCGTTGGCGAGCCGGGCGCTGATCAGAGAGCCGGAGCGTTGCGCCGCCTCAACCACGACCAGCCCCAGCGCCATGCCGGCGACCAGGCGATTGCGGCGCGGAAAATCCTGCGCGCGCGGCTGCCAGCCGAACGGCATTTCCGAAACGATAGCGCCGCCGCGCTCGGCGATCTCATCGCACAGGCCGATATTTTCGGGCGGGTAGGGGACATCGAGCCCGCCGGCCAGCACGCCGACGGTGCCGGTCGAAAGACTGCCCTGATGCGCCGCCGTGTCGATGCCGCGCGCCAGGCCCGACACGATGGCGTAACCGTCGCGACCGAGATCCGCCGCCAGCATGCGCGCCATCTTGATGCCGGCAAGCGAGGCGTTGCGGGCGCCGACGATCGCCACCGCGGGCAGGCGGAACACCGCGCCTTCGCCCTTCACCGCCAGCAGCGGCGGCGGATTGTCCATGGTCTTCAGCAGGGCAGGATAGTCGGCCTCACCGATGCCGACGAAACGGGCGCCGGCGCGGCGCGCCGCTTCCAACTCCGTTTCGGCTTCTGCGATTGTCGGAATGCGGACGATGCGGTTGGCGCCTCCCGAAATCATCAGCTCGGGAAGCATTTCGAGCGCGGCTTCGGCCGAGCCGAAGCGATTGATCAGTTCGCGAAAAGAGGCCGGGCCGACATTGGGCGTGCGGATCAGCCGAAGCCAGCTCAGCCGCTGCCGGTCGCTGAGGCGCGGGCCGGCGGCGGGCCCGCTCATCCCTTCGCCCCGATCTTGCCCTCGGTGCCGGCGAGAAGCCGCGAAATGTTGGCGTGATGCTTGATGAAGACGATCAGGCTCATGACCGCGAAGAGGCCGGCAATCTGCGGCGTGCTGATGAAATAGAGCGCGATCGGCACCACGACCGCAGCCACCAGCGCCGCCAAGGAGGAGTAACGGAACAGGAAGGCCATGGCGAGCCACACGACGGCGAAGACAAGCATGCCCTGCCAGGCAAGGCCGAGGAGAACGCCGAGATAGGTGGCGACGCCCTTGCCGCCCTTGAACCCGAGCCAGACCGGGAAGAGATGGCCAAGGAAGGCGGCGAAGCCGGCGAGAAGCCCGAAGTCCGGCGAGAAATGTCCGGCGATGAGCGCTGCCGCCGTGCCCTTCAGCGCGTCAAGCAGCAGCGTCGCCGCGGCGAGCGCCTTGTTGCCGGTGCGTAGAACATTGGTCGCGCCGATGTTGCCGGAGCCGATATTGCGCACGTCGCCCAGACCGGCCGCGCGGGTGATCAAGAGTCCGAACGGGATCGATCCGAGCAGATAGCCGAAGATGAGCGCGAGCACGTAACCCATTGTTTCCCCCGAATTTCCTATTTCAGTATCCGGATCGCGATACCGTCCCGCCTTGTCGGACGATGCTCAGGCCGAAAACACTGTGCGGCCCGCCACCGTCGTTTGCAAGACCTTGCCCTGCAGGCGCGCGCCTTCGAAACAGGTGTTTTTGGAGCGCGAGCGGAGGCCGCTTTCGCTGACGATCCAGGGCTCGTCGAGATCGATCACGGCGAGATCGGCCGACGCGCCCGGCTTCAGCGTGCCGCCGGGCAGGCCGAACAATCTTGCCGGCGCGGTCGAAAGCGTCTCGACCAGCCTAAGCAGCGGCACGTCGCCATTGTGGTAGAGCCGAAGAGCCGCGCCAAGGAGCGTCTCCAGCCCGATCGCGCCGGCGGCGGCATCAGCGAAGGGCAGGCGCTTGGTGTCGACATCCTGCGGATCGTGCGAGGAGACGATGATGTCGACGGTGCCGTCCTTGATCGCCTCGATCATCGCCAGCCGGTCGTCCTCGGCGCGCAAGGGCGGGGTCAACCGGAAGAAGGTGCGGTATTCGCCGACATCGTTCTCGTTGAGCGACAGATTGTGGATGGCGACGCCCGCCGTGACATTGGCGCCGTCCGTCTTTGCCCGGCTCACCGCTCCAACCGCCATCGCCGTCGAGATCTTGGCGGCGTGATAGGCGCCGCCTGTCAGCCGCGCCAGGGCAAGGTCGCGCTCCAGCGGGATGAGCTCGGCCTCGCGCGGAATGCCGGAAAGCCCGAGCCAGCTCGCATAGAGGCCTTCGTTCATCACGCCGGCCGAGGCGAGGTCGGCGTCCTGGGTCTCATGCGCGATCACGCCCCCGAAATCGCGCGCATAGGTCAGCGCGCGGCGCATCACCAGCGCATTGGCGATCGTGTGGCGTCCGTCGGTGAAGGCGACGGCGCCGGCTTCGCGCAACAGGCCGAACTCGGTCATCTCGCGGCCGTCGAGACCCTTGGTGATCGCCGCTGCCGGAAAAATGTTGACGCTGGCCGTGTCCCTCGCCGTGCGCAGCACGAACTCGACCAGCGCCACATTGTCGATCACCGGATTGGTGTCAGGCATCATGACGATGGAGGTGACGCCGCCGGCCGCCGCCGCGACGCTTGCCGAGGCAATCGTCTCGCGATGCTCGCCACCAGGTTCGCCGATAAAGACGCGCGCATCGACGACGCCTGGAATGATCGTCTTGCCGGCACAATCAATGACGACAGCGCCTTCGGGAGCGCCCTGGTTCAGCGCCGTCTTGCCGGCGGCGGCGATCTTGCGGCCGTCGACGATGATTGTGCCGATCTCATCGACGCCGCGCGAAGGGTCGACGATATGGGCCTTGCTGAAGACCGTCACGCTCATGCGCCGCGCCCCTCGTGGTTGCGGCCCTCATCGTTGCGACGAGGGTCGAGCAGCGCTTCCATCACCGCCATGCGCACGGCAACGCCCATCTCGACCTGTTCCTGGATGACGCTCTGCGGGCCGTCGGCGATCTCCGAGGCGATCTCGACGCCACGGTTCATCGGGCCCGGATGCATGACCAGCGCATCCTCCTTCGCCGCTTTCAGCTTCTCGGCGTCGAGGCCGAAATAGCGGAAATATTCGCGGATCGAAGGTACGAAAGCGCCTTCCATGCGCTCGCGCTGCAGGCGCAGCATCATCACGACGTCAGCATCCTTGAGGCCCTCGGCCATCGAACGCGAGACGATCACCCCCATCCTATCGATGCCTGACGGCAGCAGCGTCGAGGGCGCGACGACGCGCACCTGCGCGCCGAGTGCGTTCAAGAGCATGATGTTGGAGCGGGCGACGCGTGAATGCAGGATATCGCCGCAGATCGCCACGATCAGCTTCGACAGCGGTCCCTTGGCGCGGCGTATGGTCAGCGCGTCGAGCAGCGCCTGCGTCGGATGCTCATGCGCGCCGTCACCGGCATTGACCACGGAGCAGCCGACCTTTTGCGCCAGAAGTGCGGCCGCGCCGGCCGACTGGTGGCGGATAATGAGGATGTCCGGCCGCATGGCGTTGAGCGTCATGGCGGTGTCGATCAGCGTCTCGCCCTTCTTCACCGAAGAGCTTGCCACCGACATGTTCATGACATCGGCGCCAAGCCTTTTTCCGGCCAGCTCGAAGGAGGATTGCGTGCGGGTCGAGGCCTCGTAGAAGAGGTTGATCTGGGTGCGGCCGCGCAGCGTCGAAGTCTTCTTTTCCGACTGCCGTGAGATTGCCACGGCCTGATCCGCCCGGTCGAGCAAAAGCTCGATATCGGCCGGGGAAAGATCGCGGATGCCCAGAAGATGGCGGTGGGGGAAGAGCGGCAGGGACGAAGCGTCGGTCATCTCAAGGCGCTGCTATAGGGTGCGGTCTGAAAAGCCGCAAGCGCCAGCTTTGGATTGCGGGCTTTCTCCCCGGTATTTTCGTTGCGTGGCTTGGGCTATAACGCAGCAATGGCTTCGGATTCGCGACCGCGGCCTGCAGATGGTAAGGGCCTTCCTACTGAGAAGGATTGGGCGTGACCGACGACGTGATCAACCAGCCGCCGCCGCTGACGGGCGGCAATGCATGGCGGGGCGATCCGTTGCTCATCCAGCTTGCCGAGCGTTTTTCCGATCCGGTGCGCAAGGACCTCGACGGGCTTGGCCGTTTCGTCATGACGCAGGAGGCGCAGGAGCTTGCCCGCCTCGCCAATACGGACACGCCAAAGCTCAGGACGCATGACCGTCAGGGCCGCCGCATCGACCTGGTCGAATTCCATCCGGCCTATCACGCTTTGATGCGCCGCTCGATTGCCGGCGGCCTGCATTCCTCGGTCTGGGAGAACGGCGACGCCGAGATCGGCCGCCGGCATCAGGTGAGAGCGGCCCGCTACTATCTGACCGCCGAGCTGGAGACCGGGCATCTCTGCCCCATCACCATGACCAGCGCTTCGCTGGCGGCGCTGATGGCAAGCCCAAAACTGTTCCGCGAATGGGCGCCGCGGGTGACGACGCGCAAATACGACCAGAGCCAGAAACCGCCGGTGCAAAAGACCGGGCTGACGCTCGGCATGGGCATGACCGAGAAGCAGGGCGGCACCGACGTGCGCGCCAATGTCACAAGGGCGGAGCGGACAGGAAGCGGCTTCTATCGCCTTACGGGCCACAAATGGTTCATGTCGGCGCCGATGTCGGACGCCTTCCAGGTGCTTGCCCAGGCGTCGGAAGGGCTTTCCTGCTTCCTCGTCCCGCGCATCCTCGGCGACGGCTCGGGCAACGGCTTCCGCTTCCAGCGCCTGAAGGACAAGCTCGGCAACCGCTCCAACGCCTCCTCGGAAGTGGAGTTCGTCAACGCCATCGGCGAGATGGTCGGCGAGCCGGGCGCCGGCATCAAGACGATCATGGACATGGTGACGCTGACCCGGCTCGACTGCGCGGTCGCGTCTTCGGCAATCATGCGGGCGGGGCTAGCCGAAGCCGTCCACCACACGCGTCATCGCCAAGTGTTCGGCACCAATCTGGTCGACCAGCCGCTGATGCAGCGCGTGCTGGCCGACATGGCGCTCGACGTCGCCGCCGCAACGGCGCTGTCGTTCCGCCTTGCGCGCTCCTTCGACGAGGCCGCGAGCGATCGCGGCGAGGCTGCCTTTGCCCGCGCCATGACGCCAGTGGTCAAATACTGGGTCTGCAAGATCGCGCCGCAGCTGCTTTACGAGGCAATGGAGTGCCTCGGCGGCAACGGCTATGTCGAGGAAGCGCCGCTTGCCCGTTATTATCGCGAGGCTCCGGTCAACGCGATCTGGGAGGGTTCGGGCAATGTGATGGCGCTGGACGTGCTGCGCGTGCTCGGCCGCGCGCCCGGCCTGTTCGAGGAGGTTCTGGCCGGCATCGATCGCGACCTCGGCGCAGGTGGCCGGGGCACTATAGGCGTGCTCAAGGCGGCCATGCAGGTCGCTTCGACCGACCAAGGTTCGGCGCGCCTGTTGACCGAACAACTGGCGCTGTCGGCGGCGGCGGCGGAGTTGCGCCGGCTGGGGGCAGGGCGCATTGCCGACGCCTTCGTCGAAACAAGGCTCGGCGGTCAATGGCGCACCACCTACGGCATGCTCGATTCGCGCCATGACGCGCGCATGATCATCGACACGCTCTATCCGCCCCTGACCTGAACAGGCCTGAAACGCGATCCGTCGCCGGCCTGTGGATGGCCGTTAACCTTAACAAATGGTTTCCATTGCGGGGAGCCTTCGCAGAGCCCACTCTGACCACCGGAGTAGGGAAGCGTTAACCATCAGCATCCCGTGCTCCGCCAGGCAGGAAGCGCATGCGGCACGTGTTGACATCATTTCTGGCCTTGCACTGGGCGGTCGTGTTCGCCCTGCTGGCCTATACCTGCATGGATGGGAACCGCGGCATCGCGTCGGCGCTCGGCGTGCTTGGCGTATCCGTGCAAAGCAGCCGCTTCCCGGGGCTCGAACACGCCGTCGTCGTGGCGCCGCTTTCGGTCGCGCTGCTGATCGTCGCGCTGCTGTTCTGCTGGGCTTTCGTCGAAACGCTGCTCAACATCGCGACAAGGCCGGATGCCGGCGACGCGGTGGTGCGGATCGCCTTCATCTCAGCCTCGTTCCTGCTTTCGGTCATCCTGGTCGGCGGCGCCGCGCAAGGCATCAACGGGCTGTTCATGGTGGTCGCCATCCAGATGACGGCGCTGCTCGCCTCCTATGTCGCGGTGCTCGCGGAGCGACGCTCGACGCTTGCCGCTATGACCTTGCATGAGGCCGACGCCCGCCTGACCGCCCATCGCATGGCGACGGGCGCCGCGCACAGCTCGCTGCTTTCCCGCATCTCCAGCCGCCCGGAAACCAGACCCGGAGGACGCCGTTGATGCGCGCCTTGTTCGTATTCTGGGCGGCGCCGCTGGTCCTGTTCTGGGGCTGGTTCTTCCTGTCGCTCAACGACATGAATTTCGGCTATGTGATGCTCAGCCGCCAGCTGCACGACCTGGTCTTCCAGCTCTACGGCCAGATGCTCGGCATCGATCCGGCGATCATCCCGGGCATGGTGGCGCGGGCCTGCGTTTTCGACAGTTTTCTGCTTGCCGGCCTGGTGGCGTTTCGCCGCCGGCGCCAGATCGCCGAATGGGTCAGGCGGCGCCGGGAAGGCCCGGTCAATCCAGACCGGCTCGGCCAAGCGACTGAAGTCGGTCCAACGCTCCCTGCAGAATAAAGGCTGCCGCCGCCGAATCGATCTTGCCGGCGCGCTTCTTGCGCGAGAAATCCATCTCGATCAGCGTCCGTTCGGCTGCGACCGTCGACAGCCGCTCGTCCCATAGCACGAAGGGCAGGTCGGACAGGCTCGCCATGTTGCGCGCAAAGGCGCGGGATTTCTGTGCGCGCGGGCCCTCTGACCCGTCCATGTTGACGGGAAGGCCGAGCACGATCGCGCCGACATTGTCCTTCTCGAGTTGAGCCAGCAACTGGGCGGCATCGAGCGAAAACTTCTTGCGCAAGATGACCGGGCGCGGATGAGCAAAGGACAGGCCACGGTCCGACACCGCGATCCCGATCGTCTTGTCGCCGAGATCGAGGCCGGCGAGTGTGCGGCCGCCCGCGAGCCGCGCCGGCAATTCCTCAATGCTGATGATGCTCAACAGCCCACCCCGGTCTTTCGCCGCGCGGCTTTTTGATAGGCCGCAGGACTTTCAATTTGCCGTTGGCGTTCTATCCTTTGACAGCGAGAAAATCGAGGAACGCATTCATGAAACTGACCTGGTACGGCCATTCGGCATTCCGCATCGAGACAAAGGACGCCAACATCCTCATCGACCCCTATCTTGTCGGCAACCCGTCTTGGACAGGCGGCTGGGAAGGGCCCGCGGAAGGGGTGACGCATGTTCTCTTGACCCATGGCCACAACGACCATGTCAGCGGCTCGATCGAGGTGCTGAAGAAGAGCGGCGCCATGCTGGTCGCCAATTTCGAGATCTGCATGTATCTCGTCGGCCAGGGCGTCAGCGACAAGAAGATCAATCCCGGCAATATCGGCGGCACCGTCGATTGCGGCCCCTTCACCGTCACCTTCGTCCAGGCGCTGCATTCTTCCTCGTTCGGCGGCCAGGGCGGCACCAACACCTATCTCGGCAACCCGGGCGGGCTCGTGCTGCATTTCCCGCAGGACAAGACGCTTTACCACATGGGCGACACCGACATCTTCTCCGATATGGGGCTGATCAACGAATTGCATGAGCCGAAGATCGGCATCGTGCCCATCGGCGACCGCTTCACCATGGGCGGCGCGGTGGCAGCCCTTGCCTGCCGCCGCTTTTTCAGCTTCGATACGGTCGTTCCCTGCCATTTCGGCACCTTCCCGATCATCGACCAGACCGCCGACAAATTCGTGGCCGGGATGGAAGGATCAGGGGTCAAGGTGGCGCTGCCCGAGATCGGCAAAGCAATTGCGATCTAGGGCATTGCATCAGGATACTGGAATTAAATCATGGCCTTGAGACGGACTCTTTGTGTTTCGATGCTGGTTGCGGCGACGCCCGCACCGGCGGCGGACGATTTTATCGAGGGCGTCTACCTGCAATCGGAGGAGCTCTGCGCGCAGGCCAAGAAGGACACGCTGCAGACCGTCATCGACGCCGGCAACATCGTATTGTCGGCCGATGGTTTGCAAGGGGTCGAATACAATTGCGAGTTCCTTCAGATCAGCAAGGCACACGGCGCTACGAGCTGGGCGGTAACCGCGATCTGCCAGGAACCGGGTTATGTCTTCCCGGATGTGCTTTCGGTCACCCAGTTGAGTCCAAAGCAGATCGATCTCGTTTCGGTCCGGCCGGCGGATAGCGAGCAAGCCGGCAACAGCGGCAGCTATTATCACTGCGAAGGCGTGGCACTGCCTTAAGTAAATGCTGAGGGGGCGGCCGGAGCCGTCGGTCCGGCATGATCGATGTTGCGCCGCAAGCGTCGCGCCGCTATAGCCCGCACTGGTTTTCCCGAGGCGATAGACATGTCCGTTGATCTTCAGACCGTGAAGCGCGTCGCGCACCTTGCCCGCATTGCGGTGAGCGAGGAGGATGCCGAACGCATGACCGGCGAACTGAACGCCATCCTCGGCTTCGTCGAGCAACTGAACGAGGTCGACGTCTCGGGCGTCGAGCCGATGACCTCGGTGACGCCGATGGAGATGAAGAAGCGGGAGGACGTCGTCACCGACGGCACCAAGGCAGCCGACATCGTCGCCAACGCGCCGGCGACCGAAGAAAATTTCTTCCTCGTCCCCAAGGTCGTGGAGTAAGGCGTGGCTGTCGAGATCGCCGTCGAGACGCCCTTGCAGGACGACGTGCGCGCGCTGGTCGCGGAGCTCAACGCCACGCTGCTTGAACTGACGCCGCCGGAGCATTGCTACCACCTGACCGTCGAGCAGATGGCCGGCAAGGACACGACCGTGTTCATCGCCCGCGACGGCGGCCTTGCCGTCGGCTGCGGCGCGCTGAAGCGCCATGACAACGCGACCGGCGAGGTCAAGCGCATGTACACGCGGCCCTCGCATCGCGGCCAGAAGATCGGCGCGCAAATCGTCGCGCGGGTCGAGTCGCTGGCGCGGCAGGAAGGGCTGAAACGCCTGGTTCTCGAAACCGGCGACCGTCACCCCGCCGCCTGGACCGTCTATGAGCGCGCCGGTTTCTCGCGTTGCGGCCCGGTGCTGGATTATCCCGACTCCGAGTGGTCGGTGTTTTACGAAAAGAGCCTTGCCTGATGAGCGACCTCACACACCTCACCATTTCCGAGGCCCGCGCCAAGCTGCGCGGCAAGGAGATTTCGGCTGCCGAGATCACGGAAGCCTATCTTTCGGCGATCGAGCGCGCCAATCCGGTGCTCAATGCCTATGTCGCGGTGACCGGCGACAAGGCGCGCGATATGGCCAAGGCCTCCGACGCCAAGCTTGCCAAAGGCGAGGGCGGCGCTCTGGAAGGCATTCCGCTCGGCATCAAGGACCTGTTCGCAACCGAAGGCATCCATACCCAGGCCTGCAGCCATGTGCTGGACGGTTTCCAGCCGCGCTACGAATCGACCGTCACCAGCAATCTCTGGGCCGACGGCGCCGTCATGCTCGGCAAGCTCAACATGGACGAGTTCGCCATGGGCTCCTCCAACGAGACCTCCTATTACGGCCCGGTCATCAACCCGTGGCGGCGCTCGCGCCTCGACACGGTGGTGATGCCAACGACGCATCAGGGCGACGGCGGCTTCGTCTCGGCCGGTGGCGCGAAGACAGCGCGCACGCTGGACAATGCGCAGTTGGTGCCGGGCGGCTCCTCCGGCGGATCGGCTTCGGCCGTTTCGGCCTTCCTCTGCGCCGGCGCCACCGCGACCGACACCGGCGGCTCGATCCGCCAGCCCGCCGCCTTCACCGGTACGGTCGGCATCAAGCCGACCTATGGCCGCTGTTCGCGCTGGGGTGTCGTCGCCTTCGCTTCCTCACTCGACCAGGCCGGTCCGATCGCGCGCGACGTGCGCGACGCCGCCATCCTGTTGAAGTCGATGGCCTCCTCCGACCCGAAGGACACGACCTCGGTCGACCGGCCGGTGCCGGATTACGAAGCGGTGATCGGCAAGCCGATCAAGGGCATGAAGGTCGGCATTCCGAACGAATACCGCGTCGACGGCATGCCGGAAGACATCGAGGCGCTGTGGCAGAAGGGCATTGCCTGGCTGAAGGACGCCGGCGCCGAAATCGTCGACATCTCGCTGCCGCACACCAAATACGCGCTGCCGGCCTACTATATCGTGGCGCCGGCCGAAGCGTCGTCCAACCTGGCGCGCTATGACGGCGTGCGCTACGGGTTGCGCGTGCCCGGCAAGGATATCGTCGACATGTATGAGAAGACGCGCGCCGCCGGCTTCGGCCGCGAGGTCAAGCGCCGCATCATGATCGGCACCTATGTGCTGTCGGCAGGCTATTACGACGCCTATTACCTGCAGGCACAGAAGGTGCGTACGCTGATCAAGCGCGACTTCGAGAATGTCTTCGCCGCCGGCGTCGACGTCATCCTGACCCCGGCAACGCCGTCGGCCGCATTTGGCGTTGCGGACGAGGACATGAACTCCGATCCCGTGAAAATGTACCTCAACGACATCTTCACCGTGACAGTGAACATGGCCGGCCTGCCGGGAATCTCGGTGCCCGCCGGCCTCGACGGCAAGGGGTTGCCGCTCGGCCTGCAGCTCATCGGCCGGCCGTTCGACGAGGAGACGCTGTTCCAGACCGCTCATGTCATCGAACAGGCGGCGGGCAAATTTCAGCCGGAAAAGTGGTGGTAGCGTCATCCCTCATCTAGCTCGTGATCCCGAAAATCGGAATCGATTTTCGAAAAGGATCACGAGCAAAATCAAAGCGTTACGGCGCCCTTTGCGCGTCCAAAGGACGCGCGGCGCTGTAATGGGGTGAGGGATGTTCTACTATCTTTCCAAGATCCTCTGGTTCTTCATCCAGCCGCTCAACCTGGCGATTTTCCTGCTGCTGGCCGGACTGGTGGCGGCGCTTTTCGGTCGCCGGCGGCTCGCTGCCACCGGCAGCGTGCTGGCCTTTCTGATTCTTGCGCTATCTGCATGGACCTCGCTGGGCGCGATGATGCTCAATCCGCTGGAAGAGCGCTTCCCCAAGCCGCCGCTGCCGGAAAAGGTCGACGGCATCGTTGTCCTTGGCGGCGGCTTCGAGGGCGCCATCAACCTTGCGCGCGGCGGCTATGAGCTGAACAGCGGCGGCGATCGCATGGTGGAGACTGCGATCCTCGCCAGGCGCTTCCCGCAGGCGAAAGTGGTCGTCTCCGGCGGCAATGGCGAGCTTTTCCTCGACGGCGAGGGCGATGCCGACACCGCGCCGCGCCTGCTCGGCGCGCTCGGTGTTGCGTCTGAGCGCCTGCTCCTCGAGAACAAGTCGCGCAACACCTATGAGAATGCCGTCTTCTCCCGCCGGCTGGTCGAACCGAAGCCGGGCGAGATCTGGCTGCTGGTGACCTCGGCTTTCCATATGCCGCGCGCCAAAGCGCTGTTCGACAAGGCAGGTTTTCCGACCCTTCCCTGGCCGGTCGACTACCGCACCTCGGGCAAGGAGGGGATCGGTCTGTTCCGCGACAACCCGGCCGATTCGTTGCAGGCGACCACGACGGCAATCCGCGAATGGATCGGGCTTTTCGCCTACTGGCTATCTGGCCGGATCGATGAGCCTTTCCCGGCGCCGGGCGGCTGACCGAGCACCGCCTGGCGCGCGGCCGAGAAGAATTGGCGGCGCACCAGCACCGCCAGCAGCACGAGCGTCGAGATCACGAAGACGACCGGGTCGACGAACCAGCCGAGATAGCCGATCGAGAAAAAGACGGCGCGCAGGCCGGAGTTGAAGTGCTTTCCGGCAAGCACGTTCATGCGCGTCGCGCGCCAGACCGCGGTTTCGCTGATCGGGTTGCGCGAGGCCGCTCCATGCGGGATCGGCACGGCCCCGATCAGGATCGAGCAGTAGTTGAACAGCCGGTAGGCCCAGCCGAACTTGAAGAAGGCGAAGGCTAGGATCAGCACCAGGCCGAACACCTTGGTCTGGAAGGCTTCGCGTGACGAAGCCGCGCCGAACGGCAGGTCGGCCAGCACCTGGAGCACGCGGTCGGACGCGCCGAGCAGGGCAAAGCAGCCGCCGAGCGCGATCAGCGAGCTCGAGGCAAAGAAGGCGGTGCCTTGCTGCAGGCCGGTCATGATGGCGGTGTCGACGATGCGCACCTCGCGCTCCGCCATGTTGCGCATCCAGGCCTCGCGCTGGGCGTTCATTGCCGTCGTCAGCGACACGCGGCTGACGAGCCTGCCGTCCGAGGCCAGCGTGTGCAGCACCCAGACAGCCAGGAAGAAGGCCAGCGTCGCCAGGTCGGCGGCCGAAAGATGGATGGAATCGCCCATGCATTCTTCTACCACAGGCCGAGCCGGCCCTTCGACGGCGCATATAAGCACCTGGCGATGTCGCTGCCGGAGCAAACAAGGTCGGCAGACGCCGCGCCGTGACACGCAAAACAGCGGAAACATCACGGGAATTCCTATATATAATTTTTGAGCGGCCTTCAGGAGACAACGGCGCGTGTTCCTTTCGGTTTTCGACCTGTTCAAGATCGGCATCGGCCCATCGAGCTCGCATACGATGGGGCCGATGACGGCCGCGCGCCGCTTCCTCGACGAAATACTGGCCGGCGACTGGCCGCGTCCGGCCGGCGTCAAGGTCGATCGCATCGGCGCCAGCCTGCACGGATCGCTCGCCTATACCGGCATCGGCCATGGCTCCGACCGCGCCGTCATCCTCGGCCTTGCCGGCGAGACGCCGCAGACCGTCGATCCGGACGAGGCGGACGGCATCGTTGCCCGCATCGGAGCCGACAAGCGGATTTCGCCGCCCGGACATCCGACCTATCGCTTCGACCCCGCCAAGGACCTGGTGCTCGACCGCAAGACGCCGCTGACCGGTCACGCTAACGGCATGGCCTTCTATGCCTATGACGCATCCGACCGGCTGCTGCTCAAGCGCATCTATTATTCGATCGGCGGCGGCTTCGTCGTCTCCGAGGAAGAATTGCAGCGCATGAAGGCCAAGGGCTCGGTGACGACCGAAGGCAAGAAGGTGCCGTACCCGTTTAAGAACGCCGTCGAGATGCTGGCGATGGCGGCCAAGAGCGGGCTTTCCATCGCCGAGATGAAGCGCGCCAACGAGGAGAAGCACATGTCGCGCGAGGAGCTCGACGCCGGCCTCGACGCTATCTGGAGCGCCATGAAGGGCTGCATCGACCGCGGCCTGTCGCAGGACGGCATCATGCCCGGCGGGCTGAAGGTGCGCCGCCGCGCGCGCCAGCTGCACGACAAGCTGCAGGAACAGTGGCAGCAGAACCGGCCCAATCCCTTGCTCGCCAATGACTGGCTGTCGATCTATGCCATGGCGGTCAATGAGGAGAATGCGGCCGGCGGGCGCGTGGTGACTGCGCCGACCAATGGTGCTGCAGGAACGCTGCCGGCGGTGCTGCGCTACTGGCTGCATTTCCATCCCGAAGCCGACCAGCCGAGCATCCGCGACTTCCTACTGACGTCAGCCGCCGTCGGCGGCATCATCAAGTCCAACGCCTCGATCTCGGGCGCCGAGGTCGGCTGCCAGGGCGAGGTGGGCTCGGCCTCGGCGATGGCGGCGGCGGGCCTCTGTGCCGTCATGGGCGGCATGCCGGAGCAGGTCGAGAACGCCGCCGAGATCGCGCTGGAGCATCATCTCGGCATGACCTGCGATCCCGTGGGCGGGCTGGTGCAAGTACCCTGCATTGAGCGCAATGCGCTCGGTGCGGTCAAAGCGGTGACCGCTGCTTCGCTCGCCATCAAGGGCGACGGCACGCATTTCGTGCCGCTCGACGCGGCCATCGAGACCATGCGCCAGACCGGCCTCGACATGAACGAGAAATACAAGGAAACCAGCCTCGGCGGGCTGGCCGTCAACGTCGTCGAGTGCTGAGTCCAGCGGCTTCCGGAGCCATGGGGCGAAACCATGAAGAACTTCGTCGAAGTCGACGGTCATAAGGCGTCCGTGGCCTTCGATCCGGAGATTGGAATGCTCAGGGGCGAGTTTCTCGGACTCGCCGGTGGCGCGGATTTCTATGCTCAGAACGTCGAGCAGCTCTATGCGGAAGGGCGAAATCTTTGGCGATCTTCCACGGAATTTGCAGGGAGAAAGGCGTCGAGACGGCGGCGCAAGCCTCTTGAGCCGACAGCCTTTCTTGCCTGTGCAAAACCGCTCGAGGCGTTGAACCCCCATCAAGCGGTCGCTAGATTGCGGGCATGTCTCTCAATCTCATCAAGCTCTGTGTCGGCTGCGACAGCGTCGAGGATCTGGAAGAGTGGATTGCCTTCCGCCTCGATGAGCGGCGGCGCGCCGGCGAACCGGCCGAGCATTGGCACACCACGCGCATGGTGCCGACGCGCGGCGGGGAGATCATCGATGGCGGCTCGCTCTATTGGGTGATCAAGGGCAACGTCCAATGCCGGCAATTGATCACCGAGATCCGGCCTTTCACCGACGGCGAAGGCATAGGCCGCTGCCATTTAATGCTTGATCCCGAAGTGGTGCGTACCGACTGGCAGCCGCGCCGCGCCTTCCAGGGCTGGCGCTATCTCAAGCCTTCCGATGCTCCGGCCGATCTCGGCAAGGGCAAGGCGGCACTCGCCGAAATGCCGCCGAAATTGCGGCTGGAACTCGCCGAACTGGGGTTGCTTTAGTCTAAAGCGCGTCGCGATCTTTCAGATTCGCTCCAGGCGCTTTAGGTTTTTGATTTTACGCATGTCTTTGCCCCGAAACCGTTTTCCACTTTCGGGAGACATGCTTTAGGCCAAACCAATCGTTCCGTCGCTGGCCCTTCGGCTGGCTCGGTGTGGGACTTGCAAGAGCTGCACCTGCGCCACATCTTGATTTCCATGCACAATCATTTGCGTGGCGGTGCGAACCGATGGGCGTGATCATCGCATTGGCGGCTTTGCTTCTGGTGCTTTTTGGTATGGCGACAGTTTTCGTGCGCGCCGACGCAGCCAGGATGGCGGACAATCTCAGAACGCTTGGACCCGCGCTGGTGGGCCTGGCCGGCGCGACGATGCTCGTGGTCGGCCGCAGCAGCATCGGCGGCCTGCTGATGGTTGCGGCCGCCGGTTGGTATGCGTGGATGCGGGCGAGACGACCGCCGGCGAAAGCTGTCGCGGCCAAGCGTTCGACAGTGCGCACCGCGGCCCTCGAAATGGACCTTGATCACGACAGCGGCAAGCTCGAAGGCCTTGTCCTGGCCGGCCACTTTGAAGGTAAAATGTTGGGCGCCATGGGGATCGCGGACCTGCAGCGCCTTCATGTCGAGTTGCGGCCGGATCCGGAGAGCCGCCAGCTTCTAGAGACGTATCTTGACGGCCGTTTTCCCGTCTGGCGCAAGAACGCGCAGTCGGACAGTGGCGAAGGGCTGGGTGTTGCGCCAGGTGCGGGCGCCATGACTAAGGAGGAGGCCTACAAGGTCCTTGGTCTTGAAGCGGGGGCTGCCGCGGCGGATATCCGCAAGGCGCACCGCCGCCTGATGCAGCGCCTGAACACCGATGTCGGCGGCACGTCTGTCCTGGCGGCGCGGATCAATGAAGCCAAGGACGTCTTGCTCTCCAATCACGACTAGTCTCCTTCGACGCTGGACCTTCCAGGAGTTTCAAAAGCCGCCTATTGCTGGACGGCGTAACACGCGATTTTCTTTCGCTTCAGGGCATCGCAGGCCTTCCAGGCGGCGTCTTTCGAACCGAAGCCGCCGAAGCGGGCGCGGTAGTAGGTGACGCCGTCCTTGTCGAACGCGACCGTGAAGCCCGAAGCGTCGGCCAGCGCTTTCGACGCCTGCTTGCTCGTCTTGTCGAGAAGGGCCTGAGCCCCCGATTGCGTCGGCGAAGACGCAACCTGCACCACCCATCCCGACGGCACGGACGATGTCTTGACCGGATCTACGGCCGGCGCGGCCGCTGGAGCCGGCTCGGCGTAAGCGGCGACTGTCTGGGACGTGGCTTCGGTCTGAGATGCGGTTTCCTGGGGCGCAGGTGTCGGAGCCATGGCGGCCACGGCAACCGTCTTCACCTTCCGGACCTGGATCACCGGCTTGGTCTCCTCCGCGACAGGAGCGTTGTCGTCGGCCGACGCGACGGCGGTCTCGTCGACAGCCGGCTTTTCATCCGGCGTCGGCGCGTCATGCTTCGGCAGGAAGACCTTGGCCAGGGCCTTGATCGGATTGTCGGCGCCTGCCTTGGCGATCAAATTGCCGCCGCCGCGGGTCGAGGCGCGCGGCAGATAGGTGTTGATCAGAGAAGCCATCTGGTTGTCGCGGCTGCGGCCGGAAGCGCCGCCCATCACCACGGCGACAAGGCGTCGGTCGCCATCGGCGACGGAGGAAACCAGGTTGTAGCCGGAAGCGCGCGTATAGCCGGTCTTGATCCCGTCGACGCCCTTGATGCGGCCGAGCAGGCGGTTGTGGCCGTTGATGCGCTGGCGGCCGTAGAGGAACGAGCGCTGCGAGAAATAGCCGTAATATTGCGGGTAGTGCTCACGGAGCGCGATGCCGAGCATGGCCATGTCATGCGCCGTCGTGAACTGGCCGGGATCGGGCAGGCCGTTGGCGTTGCGGAAGACGGTGCCGTTCATGCCGAGCTGGCGCGCCTTGGCCGTCATCATGCGGGCGAAATTGTCTTCGCTGCCACCCAAGAGCTCGCCCAGCGCGGTCGCGGAATCGTTGGCCGACTTGGTCACCATCGACAGGATTGCCGTCTCGACCGGCACCGAGCCGCCGGCGCGCACGCCGAGCTTGGTCGGCGGCTCGGACGCGGCATGGGCCGAGTATGGCACCGGCGTGTTCTCGCTGATCCGGCCTTTCGCCAGCGCTTCGAAGGTGAGGTAGAGCGTCATCATCTTGGTGAGCGAAGCCGGATAGCGCCGGCCGTTGGCGTCGGACGAATAGAGCACCTTGCCGGTCTTGGCGTCGACGACAATGGCCGCGGACTTGGCGGCTAGAGCCGAGGCGACATCGGCGGCAACAATCGTCACCGCGAGAGCGGCGACCATGATTGCCTTGATGGAGAATGGAGATTTGGAGACGAAGTCCGACAACGCCTGACGCACCGTTACTTACCCTGAATTTTCGTTGCCCCGGAGGCGGCAGAGGGAGTGCCTGCCTCACTTTCAGCCAAGCTATCGCGGCCAGCGTTACCAATCCGTTTATGGTAACCGCGGCGTTCACCATTTTCTGGCGATTTGAGCCTCTGTTTATTCGAATTTTAGCTGTTGCTGCCGCTCGAGACCCTTACGGTTCAAGGGAATCTTGACTTTTGTGCAGCGCACAATATATTCCAGTGCATTGCACAAGGGCGCCCGGGGCTAATGGGCGTTTCAACCAAGGGAAGTATGAAATGACCCAGACCTATGAGGACTTCACGAAATACGGCAAGGAGTTTGCCGACACCGGGCTGAAGAGCATTGCCTCGCTCACCAAGGGCGCGCAGGCGATCGCCACCGAAGCCGGCGAATACACCAAGAAGAGCTTCGAGGCCGGCAGTGCCGCCGTCGAGAAGCTGTTCGCGGCCAAGTCGATCGAGAAGGCCATCGAGATCCAGACCGACTACGCCAAGCAGAGCTACGAGAGCTTCGTGGCCGAGGCCAGCAAGATCGGCAATCTGTATGCCGAGCTCGCCAAGGAAGCCTATAAGCCGTTCGAATCGGTCGTCGCCAAGGCGAAGTAATCTCGTCCGATCATATCGGACGCAGCCAGCCGGCCTGCCAAAAGGACCCGGTCGCGGAAGCGCGGCCGGGTTTTTTCGTGCGCGGCTGCAACCGCCTGGGCCCTGCCGCATTCACGATTGAGAAAATCGCTGAAGTTTGCCCACCTAGCCATATTGTCAGCTAAACAGAAGGGCTTAAAATCGTCCATCGAAGACCTACATGTTGAACTCGCATGAGGATTCGAAAAGGCAGGACTACGTGACGATCGGTTTGACTGCCACGGCAGGCGTGGTGCGAATGCAAAGTGACGGCGACCGAAACGATCCCGGTCGCGGCACGGCGGTCATCACGCGCACCAAAACCAAGACCAAGAAGCCCAGCCTCTACAGGGTCCTCATCCTCAACGACGACTACACTCCCATGGAGTTCGTGGTCCACGTCCTGGAGCGTTTTTTCCAGAAGGACCGCGAGGCCGCCACACGCATCATGCTGCATGTTCACAATCATGGAGTGGGCGAGTGCGGGGTCTACACATTCGAGGTGGCCGAGACCAAAGTGTCTCAGGTCATGGATTTCGCCCGACAGAATCAGCATCCGCTGCAATGCGTGATGGAGAAGAAGTGAGGTAACATGCCGGCTTTCTCCCAAGGCCTGGAAAAGGCGCTACATCAGGCGCTGACATTCGCCAACGAGCGGCATCATGAATATGCGACGCTCGAACACCTGCTGCTCGCCCTCATCGATGACACCGAGGCGGCCGCCGTCATGCGCGCCTGCAACGTCGATCTCGACGAGCTGAAGCACACCGTTCTCACCTATATCGACACCGAGCTCGACAACCTCGTCACCGGTTACGACGAGGATTCCAAGCCGACCGCCGGGTTCCAGCGCGTCATCCAGCGCGCCGTCATCCACGTGCAGTCGTCCGGCCGCGAGGAAGTGTCCGGCGCCAACGTGCTCGTCGCCATCTTCGCCGAGCGCGAGAGCCACGCCGCCTATTTCCTGCAGGAACAGCAGATGACCCGCTACGATGCGGTCAACTACATCTCGCACGGCATCGCCAAGCGCCCCGGCGCCTCGGAGTCGCGCACGCCGCGCGGCGCCGAGGACGAGCAGGGCGGCCAGAACGGCGCCGAGCCGCAGGAGGACGGTGGCAAGAAGAAGCCGCAGGACGCGCTGACGGCCTACTGCATCAACCTCAACAACAAGGCCAGGGCCGGCAAGATCGATCCGCTGATCGGCCGCGAGAGCGAGATCAACCGCACCATCCAGGTGCTGTGCCGCCGCTCCAAGAACAATCCGCTCTATGTCGGCGACCCCGGCGTCGGCAAGACGGCGATCGCAGAGGGCCTTGCCAAGCGCATCGTCGAAGGCGATGTCCCTGAGGTGCTGCAGGACGCCACCATCTTCGCGCTCGACATGGGCACGCTGCTGGCCGGCACCCGTTATCGCGGCGACTTCGAGGAGCGGCTGAAGCAGGTCGTCAAGGAGCTCGAGGACTATCCTGGCGCGGTGCTGTTCATCGACGAGATCCATACCGTGATCGGGGCAGGGGCCACGTCCGGCGGCGCCATGGATGCCTCGAACCTCTTGAAGCCGGCGCTGTCGTCAGGCGCCATCCGCTGCATCGGCTCGACCACCTACAAGGAGTTCCGCCAGTTCTTCGAGAAGGACCGCGCTCTGGTGCGGCGCTTCCAGAAGATCGACGTCAACGAGCCGACCATCGAGGACGCCATCGAGATCATGAAGGGCCTGAAGCCCTATTTCGAGGAGTTCCACAAGGTCCGTTACACCTCTGAAGCGATCAAGGCTTCGGTCGAGCTTTCGGCGCGCTACATCAATGACCGCAAGCTGCCCGACAAGGCGATCGACGTCATCGACGAGACTGGCGCCTCGCAGATGCTGGTGCCGGAGGCCAAGCGCAAGAAGACGATCGGCATCAAGGAGATCGAGGCAACGATCGCCACCATGGCCCGCATTCCGCCGAAGACGGTTTCGGCCGACGACGAGAAGGTGCTGCAAGGCCTCGATGTCGAGCTGAAGCGCGTCGTCTACGGCCAGGACACCGCGATCACGGCGCTGACCTCGGCGATCAAGCTGGCACGCGCCGGCCTGCGCGAACCGGAGAAGCCGATCGGCTCCTACCTGTTCTCAGGGCCAACCGGCGTCGGCAAGACCGAAGTGGCCAAGCAACTCGCCGCCTCGCTCGGCGTCGAGCTGATCCGCTTCGACATGTCGGAATATATGGAACGCCACACGGTCTCGCGGCTGATCGGCGCGCCTCCGGGCTATGTCGGCTTCGACCAGGGCGGTCTGTTGACCGACGGCGTCGACCAGCATCCGCATTGCGTGCTCTTGCTCGACGAGGTCGAGAAGGCGCATCCGGACCTGTTCAACATCCTGTTGCAGGTCATGGACCACGGCAAGCTGACCGACCATAACGGCAAGCAGATCGACTTCCGCAACGTCATCCTGATCATGACGACCAATGCGGGCGCGTCGGACGCTCAGCGCGCGGCGATCGGCTTCGGCTCGACCAAGCGCGAGGGCGACGACGTCGAGGCGATCAACCGGCTGTTCACGCCGGAATTCCGCAACCGTCTCGACGCGATCATCCCGTTCGGCTCGCTGCCGGTACCGGTGATCCATCAGGTGGTGCAGAAGTTCGTCATGCAGCTTGAGGCCCAGCTCTCCGAGCGCGGCGTCACCTTCGACCTGTCGCCGGATGCAATCGCCTGGCTTGCCGACAAGGGCTATGACGAGCGCATGGGCGCGCGCCCGCTCGGCCGTGTCATCCAGGAGCATATCAAGAAGCCGCTGGCCGACGAGGTGCTGTTCGGCAAGTTGAAGAAGGGCGGCACGGTGCGCGTCACCGTCGAAAAGAAGGAGACCGGCGAGACCGGCCTGAAGCTCGAGTCGCTCGCCGACGAAGCCCCGGTGAAGCCGAAGAAGGAAGAGCCGGAGGATTCGCCTAAGCCCAGAAAGGCCGCGGCGAAGAAGCCTGCCGCCAAGAAGGCGGCGGCGCAGAAGCCGGAGCCGAAGGGCAAGGACGGCGGCAAGCGCAGCCTGGTGCCGCAACTGCCCCGCAAGGGCTGATCGGCCTGAAAATCAAAAAAAGCCCCGGCAACGGGGCTTTTTTCGTTGGGAGAAAACTGGCGCATGGAAGCCGGACAAATCATCATCCTCAACGGTGCGCCGCGATCCGGAAAGTCGAGCATTGCCGCCGCCGTTCAGGAGATGTTCGACGGCGTCTGGATCAATCTCGGCGTCGACGCCTGTGTGCAGATCACGCCGCCACGACTGCGTCCGGGTATCGGCTTGCGCCCCGGCGGAGAACGCCCGGACCTGGAGGCCTTTGTGCCACGCCTCTACGCTGCGCTTTACGAGTCCATCGCGGCACACAGCCGGCTGGGATTGAATGTCGTCGCCGATGTCGGTCACCACGACGCCCATTCGAGGCCGCTCGACATCCTTCGCGATTGCGCCCGGCGCCTAGCCGGCCTGCCGGTCCTGTTTGTCGGTGTCCGCTGCCCGGTTGACGTGATCATGCAAAGGCGTGCCGCGAGTGGAGCGGACGGAGCGTATGTGACCGGCTCCGTCGACGATCCAGTGCCGCTGCCGGTCGGTCTTTGGCAGGAAGAGGTGCATAGGCCGGGCGTTTACGATTTCGAGGTCGATACATCGCGGCAAAATCCCACCGAGTGCGCCATGGCAATCCGGCAACGGCTCGATGCCGGACCGGAACCGCTGGCCTTTCGGAGGCTGGCGTGAATGCGAGCCGCCTGAGCCTCACCGGTCAAGTTGCCTAAAGCGCGTCGCGATCTTTCAGATTCGCTCCGTGCGCTTTAGGTTCTTGATTTTAAGCATGTCTTTGTTCCGAAACCGGTCCCACTTTCCAGAGACATGCTTTAATGCCGCGCAAGTCTTACCGGTGAAGTCCGAATCGCTCGTCGCTGGGAGTTAAGCAATTCCTTCTGGCGCGAAGCGCCTCAGGAAATATCCGCATGCCTTCCAGATCACGACTGACAAGAGCGCGCCTGCGTAGCCGTCCAGGGCGTAGTGCCAGCCAAGCGCGACCGAACCGATCATGATTATGCAGGCGAATGTCCACATCAGCATGCCGGCCAGCCGGGAGCGGCGCATTGCGTAGAGGGCGAAAAGCACCGCCATCGCCACGTGCATGGAAGGAAAGGCGGATATTCCGATACTGCCGCTGGTTGCGCCGGTATAGCCGCTCCACAGCATGTCCTGCGTGCTGAGCGCCCAGATCGGATAGACGCGATCGGCGGCGGCGAGTGCTTGCATGAGCGGACGAAAGTCAGTGCCGAGACCCAGCCGCTCGAAATAGCACGGCCCGGCCGACGACAACCCCATCGCCAGGAAAAAGCCGCCAAAGGTCCACACCAGCATGAAGCTCATCAGGAACTGGTGACGCAGCTTCGTATCGCTGCGTGTAATGCAAGCGGTGAAAACCGTGGCGATGAGCGCGATGAACCAGAAATTGTAGGCGAAATTGAGCAGTCTCAACGCGAGTGGCGACTGCACGACGAACCACAGCCACTCGTGTGGCGCCCGGCCGAAATGCAGGACCCGATCGGCGTGGGCCAGCGCCTTGTCCCATGCGAACGGGGAAAGAATTGCGATGGCTCCCTTCTGAACGCCGACGGCGGATATGAAGGCGATGCTGGCGGCCAGGCCGTTCAGGCTGTTGGCAGTGCGTTCGGCATCGCCGAAGAAGCTGCCCAGCGATTTCAGGAAGGCGCCGAGCGGTTCGGTGTCTCGCTTGATCAGCGCCAGGTGGAAAAAGCTTCCGAGAGCGAAGACGCAGCCGCAGATCCAGAAAGCGATAAAAAGATACTGGCCGTATTCCTTTAATACGCCAAAATCCGGCATGTTTGCGGTGCGGATGCCGACCGCGGTTGCCAGAAGCAGGGCCGCGACGGCCATGGCGTGCAGCAGCCGGTGCCGTTGAAAGGCGTCCGCCAGTACGATCAGAAAAGCGCGTCCGACGGCTGTCCTCGTCAGGCGGGACGACGTCGCAACCGAATTTTCCATAGCTTTGAAACCCGATAGCTCGCTACCGCTCAGCGTTTTAGCGCGAGATGGTTCGATATTCCCTAACCAAGCGATTCGAGTGCGAACGATCGCACCCGGCGCAGCACGCAATCTGCTCGGCTCCAAAATTTACCTTCTGGAAGGTGGAGCTGCGCGGAGGCTTTCGCAAACCAGATCGGGTTTGTCAGCTCGAGGCTATCGGTCCGCCTCTCACGTCGACGGATCTGCAAGTTTCAACTTCCAAGCGCCGCCCGGATCTTGCCGGCGTTCTCGGCCAGGACCTCCGGCTTCTCCATCTGCCCGGTATGCGGCTTGAGCGGCACCCCCTCGAAGCGCGGGATGACGTGGACATGGAGGTGGTAGACGGTCTGCCCGGATGCCGGCTCGTTGAACTGCAGGATGGTGACGCCGTCGGCGTTGAAGGCCTTTTTCACCGCCACCGCCACTTTCTGCACCACGGCAAAGAGCGGGGCGAACGTTGCCGGATCGGCATCGAGGATGTTGCGCGATGGTGCCTTCGGCGCCACCAGCGTGTGGCCGACCCCTTGCGGCATCACGTCCATGAAGGCAACGACCGCGTCGTCCTCATAGATGCGATGCGAGGGGATTTCGCCGCGCAGGATTTTCGCAAAGATGTTGCTGGGATCGTAGGCTTCGGCCATGGCGGGTCCTCCGGATTGTAGCCTGCCACCCGATGTAGCGAAGCCGCCTGTATGCGGCAAGGCGCTCGGGCAAGTCCTTCGGCAATGCACCTCGGTACCCCGTCGGAGCAAAGGAAGGCGCGGAAGAAGCTGTTAAGTTTCGGTCATGAAAGGTCGATCATGCCGGCTTCGACCAGAGCACGGTGGAACCGCCGCTTCAGGCGGTTGTCGGGGTCGAAGTAAGTCGCCGGCTCCGCTTCCAGCAAAGCGGCGCGCGTGGCGAAGACCGGATCGAGCGGCGCTCCAGCTGCCAACAGCGTGAGCGTGGACAAATAGGCGACGTCAAGCGCCGGCGGCGCGACAACGGCCTGTGGCAGTGCGCAATTGACCGCCTCAATCGTGTAGAATGTCTCGTAGAGCATAGGATCGGAAGGCGGCCTGCCCGTCATCGACGCGGTGAAAGACGGCTGATGATCGCCAAAGCGCACGATGATGGCGGGACGGCCATCGAGCATTGCATCCAACCTGGTGCGAAATGCGTCATAGGCGCGCACTGTTTCCGCCAGCCGGACCATGTACTCGCCATATTCCGCGCTGTCGGCGGCGGCGTCCGCCTCGCGGCGAATCCCGGTATGAAGGTCGTCGGCAAAGACCCGGCGATGGTGGTCACCGTGATTCATCAAAGTCGAGATCGACAGGAAGCAAGGTTTGCCGCTCGCCGCCTGTTCCTGCAACGAGCCGAGTGCGTGGTCGTAGAGCTGCTCGTCGTGATGCTCACGCCGCCAACGCTCGCCGTCGAATGGCGTCGGCAGGGTTTCGGCATAGGCGACATCGGTGAGCCCGACGGATCTGTAGAAACTGCCGCGGTTGAGGAAAGAAGGGCTGTCGCAGCTGAGATAGGCATGGCTGTAGCCGATCGCGGAAAGGTGAAGCGGAAGCGAATGGCGGATACGCCCGTCAAGCAGGTGGAAGACGTAGCGGCTGTCCGAGCCGAACGAGCGTGTCGAGAGTCCCGTCAGGATCGAGAACTCGCTTTGCAGCGAGCTGCCGCCGAAAACCTCGACGTTGAGCGTGCCGGAGAGGCCGGCGGTCGGGGAGAAGAAGCGCGCGACGTCGACGGGCAGGCCGAAGCGCCGCGGGTCGAAGGTCGATTCATGCAGGACCATGATGATGTGCGGCCAGGGATCGCCTGGCGGCTGCTTCGCCGGCGCCGGCGGCAGCAATGGCGATGGCTCGGCGTCGATGTCGACAAAGGCCGGCCGCCGCGACGGTCCGGCGCCGAACAGGGAAGCGACGAAGGCCGAAAGGTGGGCACGGTCCTGCGTCAGCAATTGGAACCTGAAACGCGATGTGCCGCCGCTCGAGCGGAAGGTGATCAGGTACAGGCACGCGGCAGCAGCGAACACCTCGAGGCGGATTGGCAGCGGCGTCGCGGGTTCGTCCAGCATCATGTCGATTGTGACAGTCAACGCTGCGACGGCCGCCATGCCGAAAAGGGCAGGGACGACCATCTTGGCATGATCGGCAAGCACGCCGCGAAAACTGCTTGGGGCGAGGTGATAGAGATCGCCAGCGAGCAGATTGAAGCCGAGCTGGCGGTATTTGAGCTTGGAGACGGCTCCGATCGTCGCCACCAGCGCGAGCGTCGTCCACAACGCCATGGTCCTCCCCGGCAGCAAAAGATGCGTCAGGCCGAAGAAGAGAATGACTGTCGCAAAGCCAAGATGCCATGTCGCCGGCCTGCGCTCGAACCAGGCGACCAGCGGCAAGATGATCAAGAGACCCGCCACGCCGAGCCATTGCCCGGCATCCATGGATGCCAACCCCTGCATATTTTCCCCTGGCAGGAGGCTTAGCGGATTCAGCGTGCTCGGTAAAGTTGCAGCCTAAAGAGTTCTTTTTTGCAGAATGTTGTTCGTGTCATAGGCGTCCATGGCTCATCGAAGTTGCATGGCGGCCGATGTTTTTCGTCTGATAGGCGAAGATGAGGATTGGCGGCTATGAAGTGGATCGTTACCGGCTGGCTGTTGTTCATTGTGTCGGCGTTGTTCTTCATCTCCGCCGCATGGCGGGCGGGCGATCTGCTGGCGCTTGCGGATGGCATCTTTTTCCTGGTCGCTTGCTTTTCGTTTCTCGTCCCTGTCGAGGCCCGAAAGCCGCAATGACCATGGGATGGGCGTCGCCTACTCCTTGAGATCCTTGCGGAACGGCGTGTGCTCTTCGAGATATTCGCCCATCCGCTCGACTTCGCTGCGTTCGCGGCGCAGATAGTCGGCGACGGCGTTGCGCAGGCCCGGATGCGCAATGTAGTGCGCCGAATGCATGGTCACCGGCTGATAGCCGCGCGCCAGCTTGTGCTCGCCTTGCGCGCCGGCCTCCACCACCTTCAGCTTGCGGTCGATCGCGAAGTCGATCGCCTGGTGGTAGCAGACCTCGAAATGCAGGAAGGGGTGGTCCTCGATGCAGCCCCAGTTGCGCCCGTAGAGCGCGTCCGAGCCGATGAAGTTGATGGCGCCGGCAATGTAGCGGCCGTTGCGCTTGGCCATCACCAGAAGGATGTCGTCGGCCATGCGTTCGCCGATCAGCGAGAAGAACTGGCGGTTGAGGTAGGGCCGGCCCCATTTCCGGCCGCCAGTATCCATGTAGAAGGCAAAGAAATCGTCCCAGGCGCGTTCGGTGATATCCTTGCCTGTCAGCCAGTCGATGCTGATGCCGTCTGTCAGCGCCTCGCGACGCTCCTTTTTCATCGCCTTGCGTTTGCGCGAGGCAAGCGTGGCGAGGAAGTCGTCATAGTTTGAAAAGCCTTCGTTGAAGAAATGGAACTGCTGGTCGGTGCGGTGCAGGAAGCCGGCCGCCTCCAGCGTCGCAACGTCGGGCTCCGTGGCGAATGTGACATGGGCGGAAGACACGCCCAGCTTATCGGTCACCAATTTCAGGCCAGCGGCAAGTCCGGCTCTCACGGCGCCTTCGTCCTCATCCTTGCTCACCAGCAGGCGAGGGCCGGTGACCGGCGTGAACGGCACCGAGCATTGCAGCTTGGGATAATAGCGCCCGCCGGCACGCTCGAACGCATCCGACCAGCCATGGTCGAAGACATATTCGCCCTGGCTGTGCGATTTCAGATAGCAAGGCACGGCGCCGAGCAGCTTGCCTTGCGCATTCTCGAGCCTGAGATGATGGCCCTGCCAGCCGGTACGCCGCACGGCGCAGCCGGATTCCTCCAGCGCGCTCAGAAAAGCGAATGAAACGAGCGGGTTGTAGCCGTTTTCCTTGTCGCCGCGCGTGGTCCCGGCGAAGCCGTTCCATTCCTCGCAGGTGAATGCGCCGATGCCCGCCGCGACGCGGATCGCATAGTCCGCATTCGTTGCCCGTCCATCGTCGTTTTCACCCTGATCCATGCGGCTTATTTAAGCGTCTTCAGGGCAGCTACAAGTCACGTTTCAGGCACCGCCTCAGAGCACGATGCCGAAAAGTGTGAAGCGGTTTTTGCTTCGCTGACCTTCGGTTCGGACGACATCATGCTCTCTCTTTTTAGATTAATTTAGAGGCGGATCAGATTTCAGGTCGTTTCGACCTGAAATCATCCGGCTCTAGGCGACCTTGACCACATCGGGCTCAAAACCCTCGAAGGTCATCTGGTCGGCATATTTGAAGGTGAGGTCGACCGCCGGCTGGTCGTGCACCGTCCAGGTGATGACCGGCATCCCGAGCTTCTCGCGCACAAAACTGACGAACTGGTTGGGCAGATCGCCGGCGGCGTAGGAGGTGAAGGCGAGGTTGTGCGCCAGCATGGCAAAATGCGCCTCGATCAGCTGATTATCCCTGCCGTAGGCAGTCAGCCCGCCAGGGATGCCCGGAGCATCCTTGGCGAAATCGCGGATCAGCCAGTGGTCGAACGACATGATCGCCACCTTGCCGTTGTAGCGCTTGAGCAGCCTGCCGACGCTCGCCACCAATCCTTTGTCGTGGCCTGGAACACCTTTCAGCTCGACCACCAGCGGCACCCTGCCGTCGATCAAGTCGAGCGCCTCCTGCAGCGTCGGTACATGATCGGCGGTGCCGCCCACCTTCAGCTCCGTCAGCTCGGCCGCGGTGCGCTGCCAAACAAAACCGTCCTCGCCGGTCAGGCGCTTCAGGTCGCCGTCGTGGATGATGATGGGAACGCCATCGGACGAGATATGCACGTCGCATTCGATCGCATAGCCGCGCTCCGCGGCAGCTGCGAAGGCCGGCAGCGTGTTCTCCCAGCGCGTCTTGTTCATATCGTGAAAGCCGCGATGCGCGACAGGCTGAGCAATCAGCCAGGAAAGGTCGGTCATGTCTGGCTCGTTCACTCGACTTCGAAGATCGCTTCGATTTCCACCGCGGCGTTGAGCGGCAGCGAAGCGGTGCCGACCGCGGAGCGGGCATGCTTGCCGCGTTCGCCGAGCGCGGCGACAAGGAAGTCGGAAGCGCCGTTGGCGACCAGATGCTGCTCGACGAAGTCCGGCGCCGAAGCGACGAAGACCGTGATCTTGACCAGCCGCCGGATCTTCTCGAGATCGCCAAGGGCTGCCTTGGCCTGCGCCAGTATATTGATGGCGCAGAATTTCGCGCCGTCCCTGCCGGCCGCGGTGTCGATGTCGCGGCCAAGCAGCCCGCTTGCCTGCAGCTTGCCGTCCTTGAGCGGCAGCTGGCCGGCGGTGAACAGCGTGTTGCCGGTCCGGCAGTAGGGCACGTAGTTGGCGGCGGGCGCGGCGGCGGCCGGAATGGTGACGCCGAGATCGCTTAGCCGCTTTTCGATTGTTTCGCTCATTGGTTTTCCCTATTGCTGGAAGGCACCGCGTTGGCCGGGCCGAAATTGCTATTTTTGCCTCGCTTCCGCCACGACTTTTTTTAAGCTGGACCATCTTTCCCTGCGGCCTGCCATCGGCCGCGACGATCGGAGCACTTCATGCGCGTGACGCGCCTGTTCCTTTCCGCCGCTCTCCTGTCGACGGCCCTCCCGATGGCTCCGGCCTTTGCCGTGCCCGCGCTGCAGGCGCACCGCGCCGTCTACGATCTCACCCTCAACAAGGCGTCGGACCGATCGGGCATCACCGGCATTTCCGGCCGCATGGTGTACGAGTTCAACGGCTCGCCCTGCGAGGGCTACACGGTAAAATTCCGCTTCGTCACCCAGATCGTCACCAGCGACAACACCAGGCTGACCGACCAGCAGACGACGACGTTCGAGGACGCCGAGGGCAAGACCTTCTCCTTCGTGACGAAATCCTTCGTCGATCAGAACCTCGACAAGGAAGTCAAGGGCATGGCGACCAGGGAGCCGAAGGGCCTCAAGGTGGATATCGACAAGCCCGAGAAGAACACCCTCGAGCTCGCCGCCACGCAGTTCCCGACCCAGCACCTGGTCGAGTTGATCGGCAAGGCCGAGCGGGGAGAAAATTTCTATCAGACCAATCTGTTCGACGGCTCCGAGGACGCCAACAAGGTGATGACGACCACTGTCGTCGTCGGCAAGAAGACCGACGCCGACAAGTTGGACCCCGAAGCGCCGGCGCTCGCCAAGCTCGCGACCGACAAGTACTGGCCGGTCGACATCGCCTATTTCGACGATACCGACAAAAGCGGCGAGGAAGTGCCGGAGTACCGGATCAGCTTCAAGCTGCACGAGAACGGCATCACGCGCGATCTCGTCATGGACTATGGCGACTTCTCGATGACCGGCAAGCTGGTCAACCTGTCGCTGTTCGATCAGGCCAAGCCCTGCCCGGCGTCGAAATAGCGGCGAGTTAACCACAAAGCGACCTGCCGGGGCGGCTCGACTTGAAGGCGCCGCAATCCGGTTCCAGCTTCCTTGCGGGCATTTCGGGGGAGAAGCTTGGGCAGGATAGACGTGTTCGTGGCGCCGCGGCCCAATCCGGCGCTGATCAATGTGATGACGATCGTCAACCGCGTCGTCATGTTGAGGGGCGTTCCCGGGTTTCGCGATCTGTTGCCGTTCAACTGGCTGGCCGGCCTGCGCGGTGTCTCAAACGTCCGCCACATCGACTTTCCCGCCGCCGACCGGCAAAGACTGCAGGCCTGCTGCGGCGGGGGCCAAGCGACGTTCATCACGCCGAACCATCCGGAATTCTTCACCGACTGGATGATCGACAAGGAGATCGTCTCGCGCGTCAGTCCGCTTGCCGCCTCATGGGCGACGCATGGCGTGGTCAACGGGCTTGGCCGGCTGATGCAGAAATTCTGGCTGGCCAACAATCTGATCGCGCAAATCCCCGGCAACACCGAAGCCGCCAAGGCGCATTCGGTCGACTGGGCCCTCAAAGGCCATGGCGTGCTGCTTCATCCGGAAGGCGCTGTCGGCTGGCACAGTAACTATGTCGGGCCATTGCTTCCCGGCGCGGTGGAGATGGGGCTCGAAGCCTTGAAGCGCGGTCGCGAGACGAACCAGGATTTCAGGGTGTGGGTCGCTCCGGTCGTCTGGAAGCTCGCTTTCACCGGCAATGTCGAGCGGGCGCTCGCTCGCGAATGCGCCTATGTCGAGAAGAGTCTCAAAACCGCAAGCGCCGCAAACGGCTCTCTGCCGGAACGCGTCTATCGTATTTATTCGACCTTGCTGTCCCGCGACGAACAGGCCTGTGGCCTGGCGGCGGCGGAGGGCGCTTCCTATGCCGACCGCCAGCAAGGCGTTCTGGCTGTGCTTGGACGGGAGCTAGCCGCAGCCATTGCTGCCGAGCCGGGCCTGGATATGGCCGAGCTGCCGCGGCGCTCGCGCCGCTGGCTGCGCGACGGAAAGGCCGATGCCGATGAGCAGAAACGTGTGCGAAAGCTGACGGAAACGATCCAGCGCATTCAGCGCGTCGGCCCCTGGGCCTTCGCCAATCAAACGATCACCCAGGAAGAAATCGCCGAGCATCTGAAGCGCATCCGCAACGATTATTGCAAGGGCACCCTTCGCGACACGATCAACCGCTTCGTCCCGCAACCCGCGGGACCGCGCTGCGCCAACATCCGGGTGCCGGAGCCTTTGGGATTGCACGACTACGAGGGCTCGGTCGACGAGGCGCTTGCCGAACTGCGCTCGCGCATGCAGGAAGCGGTGACAGGGATCGTCGGCGAGCTCGAAGCCGCCGGCGGCTTCATTTCCTATCCGAATCCCTTCTATCATCGCTGACTTCATTTCGGCCCGGGTGACCGTGAGCGGGCCACCCATGTCGGTAGGAGTGCGGCAAGCTCGATGGCTGTCTATGTCGATGCGGCGATCTGGAAATGGGCCGGCCACCGCTGGTGCCATCTGCTTGCCGACGACACTGACGAACTCCACCGCTTTGCCGCCGAGCTCGGCGTCAAGCGCTCGTCATATCAGGGGCCACCGAAGACTTCGGCGCCGCATTACGATATCACTGGTTTCGAGCGCGACCGTGCCGTGCGACTTGGCGCGGTCGAATGCAGCCGCGAGGAGATCGTCGCGATCTTCCGCCGAGTGCGAGTGCCAAACGGGAAAATAAGACCATGACGCTGACGGCATTTCTGGCTTACTGCGGTGCGATAACGCTCGCCGCCGCCACGCCTGGTCCCGCCATGTTCACCGTCATCACCAATGGCATCTCGCGTGGGTTCGTCCGCGCCTTGATGGCCGGTGTCGGCGTCGCCGCCGGCGATGCGGTGCTGGTGACCCTGGCGCTGTTGGGTCTCGTGGCGCTGGCACAAACCTTCGAGTGGGTGTTCCTTGCGCTGAAATATGCGGGCGCCGCCTATCTGGTCTTCTTCGGCATCAGGATGTGGCGGTCGGCCGCTGCCCATGAAGGCGGGGCACGCATGACCGAGGCAGGGCTCTCCAGATCGTTTTTCCTCGGGGCCTCGATCGCTCTCGGCAATCCAAAGGCAATCCTTTTCCATGCCTCGATCATGCCGCTGATCCTCGACCTCAACGCCATGACCTTTGCCGACGGGGTGCTGGTGGTCATGGTCGTGATCGGCGTCAACATCGTCACCATGGGGACCTACGCGGCACTTGCCGGGCGGGCTTCGGGCTGGTTCAGGACACCGCGGCGCATGCGCCTGATGAATAGGTTCGCCGGCGGCGCCATGATCGGCACCGGTGCGCTGATCGTCGCACGCTGATCACCAAGGCGCTGGGGCGCTTGCGTTTATGGCGCTTCCCCTCTATATGCGCGCTCATTCCACACACGGACTTTGGTGTCTGCCCGGGAGAAATCCGGCTGAAACCTCCGGTGGCATCAGGACATCCGTCCGAAATGCCTGTGTCCGTGGAGGCCAACCGGAAAGGAACTAAGAATGGCTCTGCCTGATTTCAGCATGCGCCAGCTTTTGGAAGCTGGCGTTCACTTCGGCCACCAGACCCACCGCTGGAACCCGAAGATGGCGCCCTACATCTACGGCGCCCGCAACAACATCCATATCATCGACCTGTCGCAGACGGTGCCGCTGCTGCACCAGGCCCTGAAGCAGGTTTCCGACACCGTCGCCAAGGGCGGCCGCGTGCTGTTCGTCGGCACCAAGCGCCAGGCTTCGGACATCGTCGCCGACGCCGCTCAGCGCTCGGCGCAGTACTATGTCAACTCGCGCTGGCTGGGCGGCATGCTGACCAACTGGAAGACGATCTCGAACTCGATCCAGCGCCTGCGCAAGCTCGACGAGACGCTGGCCGGCGAGGCCCAGGGCCTCACCAAGAAGGAGCGCCTCAACCTCGACCGCGAGCGCGAGAAGCTCAACAAGGCGCTGGGCGGCATCAAGGATATGGGCTCGACACCGGACCTGATGTTCGTCATCGACACCAACAAGGAAGCGATCGCCATCCTCGAGGCCAAGCGCCTCGGCATCCCGGTCGTCGCCATCATCGATTCGAACTGCGATCCGGACAAGATCGACTTCCCGATCCCCGGCAATGACGACGCGGCCCGCGCCATCCAGCTCTATTGCGATCTGATCGCCAAGGCTGCCATCGACGGCATCGCCCGCCAGCAGGGCGCGCTCGGCATGGATATCGGCGCATCTGCCGAGGCCCCGGTCGAGCCGGCGCTCGACACCCCGGCCACTGAAGCTCCGGAAGCTTGAAAAGCGAAGGCCGGCTCCGGCCTTCATCTTTCCAATAAGTTGGCGCGCTAAAGCGCTTTTGCCGGGCGCATCATCGAGACTCGATGGTGCGTCGGCGCATTTGAAACAAAGAGGCGACAATGAGCATTTCGGCTGCACAGGTCAAAGAACTCCGCGACTTGACCGGCGCGGGCATGATGGACTGCAAGGCGGCGTTGAACGAAACCAACGGCAACATGGAAGAGGCCGTCGACTGGCTGCGCAAGAAGGGCATCTCCAAGGCCGACAAAAAGGCCGGCCGCACCGCGGCCGAGGGCCTGATCGGCGTCGATTCCGGCGTCCGCGAAGCCGCCGTCGTCGAGGTCAATTCGGAGACCGACTTCGTCGCGCGCAACGCCGCCTTCCAGGAGATCGTCGCCAACGTTGCCAAGGTCGCGCTCGCCTACGGCACGACCGAGGCCGTGGCCGCGGCCAAGTATCCGGGCTCCGACAAGTCGGTCACCGACACCATCAAGGACGCGGTCGGCACCATCGGCGAGAACATGGGCTTCCGCCGCTCGGCCAAGCTCACCGTTCCGCATGGTGCGGTGGCGACCTATGTCCACAACGCGGTTGCCGACGGCCTCGGCAAGCTCGGCGTGCTGGTCGCGATCGAGACCACCGGCAACGAGCATGCGGCGAACGCTTTCGGCCGTCAGGTCGCCATGCATGTCGCCGCCACCAACCCGATGGCGCTGACCACGGAAGAACTCGATCCGGCCGCGGTCGAACGCGAGAAGGCGATCTTCGCCGACCAGGCGCGCCAGACCGGCAAGCCCGAGGCGATCATCGAGAAGATGGTCGAGGGCCGCCTGCGCAAGTTCTACGAAGAGGTGGTGCTTCTGAAGCAGGCCTTCGTGCTCAATCCCGACATCACCGTCGAGAAGGCGCTGAAGGATGCCGAGAAGGAAATCGGCGCTCCGGCCAAGATCAGTGCTTACCTGCGCTTCGCGCTTGGCGAGGGCATCGAGAAGGAAACGACCGACTTCGCGGCGGAAGTCGCGGCCGCGGTCAAGAAATAGCCCGAAGAAAAAGTAAGGCTAAACAGCTCAGGCAACTCGGCCGGGTGTCCGCATGGATGCCCGGCCGATCTCTTGCGCGGTGTCGATAAAGGCCCTGAGCTTCGGCGCCATCGACGCCCGGCGCGGGAAGTAAAGGAAGAGGCCCGGCTCATCGATTGCCGTCTTCGGCAGGATATGGACGAGGCGCCCGGCGGCAAGATCGGCCCGCACGAGCGGCTCGAACACATAGGCGAGCCCGACGCCGGCAAGCGCAAGGTCGACCGCTGCCAGCGAATCGGTGACGACGGCCGTGCCGCGCGTCTCGACCACGACGTCCTTACCGTCCTCGTTCAAATCCCAGCGATAGAGCCCGCCGGAGCGGACGAGCCGGTAGCCGATGCAATTGTGGTTGGCGAGGTCGGCGACGTCGCGCGGACGGCCGCGCTTTCCGACATAGGTGGGCGAAGCGACGATCACGGCCTTGAAGGGCGGCGTCAGCCGCACGGTGACCATGTCCTGCGCGATCATCTCGCCCAACCTGATGCCGGCATCGAAACCCTCGCCGGCGATATCGACCAGGCCCTGCTCGGCGAAGACCTCGACCGTCACATCCGGATAGCGATCGGCCATGGCCGCGACCACGGGCGTCACCGCCAAGGGGATCGCGATGTTGGAGGCGTTGATCCGAAGCAGACCGGAGGGCCGGCCCTTGACGCCACGGATGCGGTCCATGCGCTCGGCGATGTCCTGGAGGGCAGGGGCAGCCGTCTCCACCAGTGCCTTGCCGGCTTCGGTCAGCGAAACGCTGCGCGTCGTGCGCGCGAACAACGGCTGGCCGATACGCTCTTCCACCAGCCGCACGGCATGGCTGACGGCCGACGGGCTCATGCCGAGCTCGGCTGCGGCAAGCGCGAAGCCGCCGCGCCTCGCCACGGCGACAACCACTGGCAGATGCGTGAGCAGGTCCCGGTCCATTCATGAATGATATCGCATGGTCCTTGCGAACAATGCAATCTTATCGATGCCGGCGCGACGGCCCACATTACCGTCACACATCGGCGGCGGGCCGATAGCTCAAGGAGAAGAGACATGAATGCGTTGAGACATGTGACCTTCGCGGCAGGATTGGCGCTGGCGCCGATCGACGCCGGCGGAGCCGAACCAGCGGACTGGCGGGCGCTCGCCGACGAGCGCGCCGTCATTCGTATCGCGGATGCGATCGACCGCGCCGTCGATGCGCAGGACTGGAAGCTTGCGCGCAGCTATTTCGCGGACCGGGTCACCGCAGACTTCAGCAGCCTTACCGGACAGCCTGCGGCCACCATCGCCTCCGACGATCTGATCGGCGCGTGGGCGGCCAACCTCAAGGGTAGCAAGACCAGCCTGCATCTACGCACCAACCACCAAGTCGTCATCGATGCCGATGCCGCGACCGTCCGTTCCAACGGCTATGCCTGGAACCGGATGGAAGGCAATGGCGACCCGCTCTGGGAGGTGTGGGGCACCTATGAGCACCACCTGACACGCTCCGGCGCCGGATGGGAGGTCGACGGCTTCACCTTCCGCATGACGCATGAGCGCGGCAATCCTTGGGTGAAAACTACCCCTGGTCAATAAGCCCACATCAACACGATCGGAGAACATCATGAGCATGACCTATTACACGCTCGGCAACAGCGGTCTGCGCGTCAGCCGGCTGGCGTTGGGCACCATGACCTTCGGCACCGAATGGGGCTGGGGCGCCGACAGGGATACCGCCCGCGCCATGTTCGACGCCTATGTCGAGGCTGGCGGCAATTTCTTCGACACCGCCGACCTATACACCGGCGGCACTGCCGAGACCTGGCTCGGCGAATTCGTCGCCGAGCGCGACTTGCGCGACAAGGCGGTGATCGCCACCAAATTCACCTTCAATTGTGAACCGGGCAATCCGAATGCCGGCGGCAATGGCCGCAAGAACATCATGCGCGCCATCGACGCTTCGCTGAGGCGGCTCGGAACCGACTATATCGACCTCTATCTCATGCATGTGTGGGACAGGCTGACGCCGGCCGAGGAGGTGCTCCGCACGCTCGACGATTTGGTGCGCGCGGGCAAGGTGCGTCATGTCGGCCTCTCGGACGTGCCGGCCTGGTATGCCGGCCGGGCGCAGGCGATCGCCGAACTGCGCGGCTATGAGCCGATCTCGGCCCTGCAGCTCGAATATTCGCTCACTGAGCGCACGATCGAGAACGAATTCGTGCCTTTGGCCACACGACACGGCGCCGGCATCATGGTCTGGAGCCCGCTGGCCAGCGGGTTGCTGAGCGGCAAATACCGCCCGACGCAGGCCGGGAACGCCGGCCGGCTCGACGGGTTCCGCAACACCACGCATCCGGGCTTCCAGAAATTCAGCGACCGCAACTGGGCGATCGTGGCGGAGCTCGAGAAGGTTGCAGCCGAACTCGGCCCCAGCATGGCTGAGGTGGCGCTTAACTGGGTTGCGACGCAGCCCGGCGTCGCAACCGTCATCCTCGGGGCGACGAAGCTCGCGCAACTGCAGGACAATCTCACGGCGCTGGATTTCGAAATTCCCGCCGCATTTCGCCAGCGGCTGGAAGCGGTCAGCAGCGTTCCGGCGCCATTTCCTCATCCGTATTTCGGCTCGCAGATTCAGGTCAGGGTCACAGGCGGTACCGCGACCGGCGACAAGCCTTCGGGCTATTCGCTGCCGGTCATGGTCGAAGGCGAGGCGGTCAGCATCAGCAGCAACTGATCGAAAAAGCCTGGGATTTTGCGCAAGGGCGCGGCGTGACATCGCCGCGCCCTTCGTGTATCGGGTCGATCCATCATGCCAGCGCCGCCAGGCGAAGCGGGGCAGCTTTCGTCCCCAGATTTGCCGCGCCGAGATTTTCGAGGAACCAGATGACGGTGAAGCCCCTCTATCGACGTGTCTTGCTGAAAGCTTCAGGCGAAGCGTTGATGGGAGAACAGCATTTCGGCATCGACGTTTCTGTCGTCGACCGCATCGCCGCCGACATTGCCGAGGCGCGCGCGCTTGGCATCGAAGTCGGTGTCGTCATCGGCGGCGGCAACATCTTCCGCGGCGTGGCCGTCGCCTCCAAGGGCGGCGACCGCGTCACCGGCGACCACATGGGAATGCTCGCCACCGTCATCAACTCGCTGGCGCTGCGCACCTCGCTGAACAAGATCGGCGTCGACGCCGTGGTGCTTTCGGCCATCGCCATGCCCGAGCTCTGCGAGAGCTTCTCGCAGCGCCAGGCGACCGCCTACATGAACCAGGGCAAGGTGGTGATCTTCGCCGGCGGCACTGGCAATCCGTTCTTCACCACCGATTCGGCCGCGGCGCTGCGCGCCGCCGAGATCGGCGCCGACGCCCTGTTCAAGGGCACGCAGGTCGACGGCGTCTATTCGGCCGACCCCAAGAAGGATCCGGACGCGGTGCGCTTCGATCGCATAAGCCATGCCGAAGTCATCAAACGCGGGCTTACGATCATGGATACGGCCGCGATTGCTCTTGCGCGCGAAAACAACATTCCGATAATCGTCTATTCGATCCACGAAAAGGGTGGTTTCGGCGAAATTCTGAGGGGCGGCGGCCGTTGCACGATCGTCGCCGACAATTGATCGGATCAGAACCGGCTAAACGAGCGTTGGTTCCGGACGGGAACCTGAACACAAACAGTGAAACCCGGGGAACGGGTCGAGGAGATGATCATGAGTGGCGAGTATGACGACCTCAAGCGGCGCATGGACGGGGCGATCTCGGCCTTCAAGCACGATCTCGCTTCGCTGCGCACCGGCCGCGCTTCCAGCAACCTGCTCGACGCTATCCAGGTCCAGGCCTACGGCACGACGATGCCGATCAACCAGGTGGCCAATGTGACGGTGCCGGAGCCGCGCATGATTTCGGTCTCGGTCTGGGACAAGTCGATGGTCAGCGCCGTCGACCGCGCTATCCGCGAAGCCAATCTCGGCTTCAATCCGATCGTCGACGGCACCAATCTGAGGATTCCGCTGCCCGAGCTCAACGAGCAGCGCCGCAAGGAACTGGTCAAGATCTCGCACGGCTATGCCGAGAACGCCCGCGTCGCGGTGCGCCACGTTCGCCGCGACGGCATGGATTTCCTCAAGAAAGCCGAAAAGGACGGCACGCTCAGCGAAGACGATCATCGCAAGCGCTCCGACCAGGTTCAGAAGCTGACCGACGAGATGATCAGCACCATCGATCACCTGCTTTCCGATAAGGAAGCTGAAATCATGCAGGTTTAGGGTCGGCTTCTCAGCGGCTCGAAAGCGAGACCATGGCAACGCCCGCGCATGTCGCGATCATCATGGATGGAAATGGACGCTGGGCCAAGGCGCGCGGCATGCCGAGGCTTGCCGGCCATCGCGCCGGCGTCGAGGCCTTGCGCAAGACGGTGCGCGCCGCGCCCGAACTCGGCATCTCCTATCTGACGGTCTATGCCTTCTCCTCGGAAAACTGGTCGCGGCCGAAATCCGAAGTCAGCGACCTGATGGGTCTCTTGAAGCTCTTCATCCGCCGAGATCTCGCCGAACTGCACCAGAATGGCGTGCGGGTGAGGGTGATCGGCGACAAGGAGGGGCTGCAACCCGACATTAGGGGCCTGCTGCAGGAAGCCGAATCGCTGACCGCCGGCAACGAAGCGCTGACGTTGGTCATCGCCTTCAATTATGGCGGCCGCGACGAGATCGTGCGCACTGCGCGCAAGCTCGCCGATGCCGTGGCGCGCGGCGAAATGACAAGCGATGCCATCACGATGGAGAGCTTTGCCGGTTCGCTCGACACCGAAGACATTCCAGATCCCGACCTGGTGATCCGCACCAGCGGCGAGCTCCGGCTGTCGAACTTCCTCTTGTGGCAGGCCGCCTACAGCGAACTCGTCTTCCTGCCTTGCTACTGGCCGGACTTCAGCCGGGAGCATCTTGCCGACGCCCTGCGGGACTTTGCCGGCCGCGAACGACGTTTCGGCGGGCTCGCCGCCCGCGACGTCGCCTCCTAGGCGCCGCCCAAAATGAGCAATCTCCAGCAGCGCGTCATCTCGGCCATCGTGATGGCGGGCGTCACGCTCGCGCTCACCTGGCTGGGCGGGCTGCCGTTCCGCCTGTTCTGCGCGGCGATCGCGGCGCTGATCTTTTACGAATGGACGCGGATGTCGCGCCCTGGGAACGGTGCGGCGCTCGGTTTCCTGGCGGAAGCGCTGATTCTGGTCTTCATCGGCGCGCTGATTGCCGGCCTGCCGGCCTTGTGGCTGCTGGTCCTTGTCGCGATCCTGGTGGCAGTCGCGGTCATCGCCGCGCGCATTCAGGGCGGGGCGCAGTGGGAAGCCTGTGGGCTGGCCTATGCGGCTCTGTCCGGCCTTTCGCTCGCCTACCTGCGCGATGACAATCACTCAGGGCTGATCGCCATTCTCTTCCTGTTCGCGGTGGTCTGGGCGACCGACATAGCGGCTTATTTCGTCGGCCGCGCGGTCGGCGGCCCGAAGCTCGCGCCGTCGATCTCGCCCGGCAAGACGCAGAGCGGCGCGCTGGGCGGCGCCGTCGGCGGCGTGGTTGCCGGATTGCTGCTGGCAATCGTGAGCGGGGCCGGCAACCTCGTACAGCTCGGATTCGTTGCCTTGGCGCTCTCAATCGTCTCGCAGATCGGCGATCTATTCGAGTCCTGGGTCAAGCGCCGGCATGGCTGCAAGGATTCGAGCAATCTGATTCCCGGTCATGGCGGCGTCATGGATAGAGTCGATGGGCTTGTCGCGGCGGCTTTCGCCCTGTACGTCATCGGTTGGATCGCGGCGGGCGCCGACCATCCGGCAATGGGGCTGTTTCCGAACTGAATGGCGTCGCCACTGGGCGAAAAACGACGCGTGCCACGGATTCGCCCGGATTGATGCCACAGTCGCGGCGGACTGTCGCGCTGGGCGAATTTGAGGGCATGACTTGAACGACATTCTTCACGCGCTCTTCAGCACTCAAGGCTTTGTCCTTGGCACCCTGGTGCCGTTCCTGTTCGTCCTTACCGTCGTGGTGTTCGTCCACGAGATGGGCCACTATCTCATCGGCCGCTGGTGCGGCATCGGCGTGAAGGCGTTTTCGATCGGCTTTGGGCCGGAGCTCTTCGGCTTCAACGACCGCCACGGCACGCGCTGGAAGCTTTGCGCCATCCCGCTTGGCGGCTATGTCAAATTCGTCGGCGACATGAACGCGACGTCGAGCCAGCCGAGCGCCGAAGAGATCGAATCGTTGACCGAGGCCGAGCGCGAGGTCGCGTTCCACACTCAGCCGATCTGGAAACGCGCGGCGACTGTCGTTGCCGGGCCGCTGTTCAATTTCCTGCTGACGATCGCCGTCTTCGCAGTGCTGTTTTCGCTCTACGGTCGTCCAGTCATGGAGCCGACGGTGGCCGAAGTCACCGCCGGCAGTCCAGCGGCGCGGGCAGGCATCCAGCCCGGCGACCGATTCGTCAGGGTTGACGGCAACAAGGTGGAGACCTTCGCCGACGTTCAGCGCCTGGTCTCGGGCCGCGCCGGCGACGCCATCACTTTCACGATGCTGCGCGACGGCAAGGAAATCACCGTCACGGCCACGCCGGAGCCGATGGAACAGCAGGATGCGCTGGGCAACAAGGTCAAAGTCGCGGTCATCGGCGTCGCCAACAATGCCGAACTCGGGCAGCCGAGGCTGATCTCTTATACGCCCGCGGGCGCGCTGGCGGCGGCCGTCGAGGAAACCGGGCACGTCATCGAGCGCACCGGCCAGTTCCTGAAGCGGTTTGTCGTCGGGCGCGAGGACAAATGCCAGCTGGGCGGACCGATCAAGATCGCAAAAATGTCGGGACAGGCTGCCAAACTCGGCTTCGAGTGGCTGGTGCAGCTTGTTGCATTCCTGTCAGTCGGGATAGGGATTCTCAATCTTCTGCCGATTCCCCCTCTCGACGGCGGCCACCTCTTGTTCTACGGCGTGGAGGCCGTCATAAGGCGGCCTGTGTCGGAGCGGATGATGGAGATAGCCTACCGGGCCGGTCTTCTTCTGGTGCTCGGGTTCATGGGCTTCGTTTTTTGGAATGATCTGTTTGGGTGCTGAAATCATGAAGGAATTTGGCTTCGGCTCCGACCATATTGAGACGCCGTTTACCATGCGTGGGGATATGCGTGACACGAAAGCCACGCAACAGGGTTAAGTAAATACAAATTAACCGGGAGCCTTGCGTGTAGGGGAAATCCGGTTAATACGGTAAGGGAAAATACCGCACGTCCGGTTTTCTCGCCGTGGGGACTACGAGAAAAAGGTACAAAAGCCCGATGAAGGCAGCATCCAAGTTTCTGAGCGCCGCGTCCGCGGCGGCTTTGTCCGCCGCGCTGGTTTTGCCAGGCGCGCTCGCAGTGCAGTTCGTTGCCACATCGGTAGCCGAAGCAGCAGTCGTCAGCAGGGTCGAGGTCAGCGGCAACCAGCGTGTCGATGCCGAAACCATCCGCAATTACATTTCGATCAAGCCTGGCAAGGCGTTCTCAAGCGCCGACATCGACAGCGCCGTGAAGGCTCTGTTCGGCACCGGGCTGTTCTCGGACGTCCAGATCAACCAGGTCGGCTCGACGCTGGTCGTCAAGGTTTCCGAATACAAGGTCGTCAATCAGATCCTGTTCCAGGGCAACAAGAAGCTCAAGGACAACGCGCTCCAGGCGGCCATCCAGCTGAAGCCGCGCGCGACCTTCTCGCAGCAGGCGCTCGATGCCGACGTCGAGGCGGTCAAGGCTGCCTATCGGCGCATCGGTCGTGACGACGCCGCCGTGACCACCCAGATCATGGATCTCGGCGACAATCGCGTGAACGTGGTCTTCAACATCACGGAAGGCGGCCGTACCCAGATCGCGGCCATCAACTTCGTCGGCAACAGCGCCTATTCCAGCCGCCGTCTGTCGGACGTGATCAACACCAAGCGTTCGTCCTGGCTTTCGTTCGTGCTGCGCGACGATGTCTATGACGAAGACAAGCTGCGCGCCGACCAGGAGTTGCTGCGCCGCTTCTACTACAATCACGGCTATGCCGACTTCCAGGTCGTTTCCGCTGTCGGCGAGCTCGACGACACCACGAACAAATACACGGTCACGATCACCGTTCAGGAAGGCGAGCGCTACACCTTCGGCGACATCAGCGTCGAGAGCAGCATTCCCGAAGTCGACTCCAAGTCGCTGGAATCGGTGGTCGAGACCCACAAGGGCGATGTCTACAACGCCAAGGACGTCGAGGATTCGATTGTCGCTTTGACGGAGAAGGTCGCCGGTTCGGGCTATGCTTTTGCCCAGGTGACGCCGCGTGGCGACCGCAATTTCGAGAATCACACGATTTCGGTCGTCTACACCATCGACCAGGGCACCAAAGCCTATGTCGAGCGCATCGAAATCCGCGGCAACGACCGCACGCGCGACTATGTCATCCGTCGCGAATTCGACGTCAGCGAAGGCGACGCCTTCAACCAGGTTCTCATCCAGCGCGCGAAGAAGCGGCTGGAAGCGCTGGATTACTTTGAAAAAGTCGACATCTCGACTGTTCCCGGGTCGGCTCCCGACCAGGTCGTTCTGGTCGTCGACGTGGTCGAGAAGTCGACCGGTGAGTTCTCGGTCGGCGCGGGCTATTCGACCGGCGGCGACACGCCCGGTCCGTCCGTTGAAGGCTCGATCACCGAGCGCAATTTCCTCGGTCGCGGCCAGTATATCAAGCTATCGGCCGGCGGCGGCAGGCATTCGCGCGACTACGCGATTTCGTTCACGGAGCCGTATTTCCTCGGCCGGCGTATCGCGGCGGGCTTCGATATCTACAAGTCGACCCGCGAGTACAATCACTACGACACGGACGTGACTGGCGCGACCATCCGCTTCGGCCTGCCGATCACCGACAGTATCTCGACGCAGTTGGCGTATAACATTTCGCAAGAGAAATACTCGATCGCCGACGGCTGTTTGACCAGCGGGATCTACGATCCGAGCAAGTGCACCATCTCGCAGGCGATACGGGACGGCGTCGAGGAAAGCCCGTGGCTCAAGTCCTCGGTCAGCCTCGGTCTGGTCTATAACACCATCGACGACATGAAGAACCCGCATGAGGGTCTCTACATCACCGGCACGACCGAGTTCGCCGGTCTCGGCGGTGACGCCAAGTGGGTGAAGGTGACCGGGCGTGCAAGCGTGTATCAGACCTTGTCGGAGCAGCTCGACCTGGTCGGCCTGGTGTCGGGCGGCGCGGGCTATATCGCGGGCTACGGCAATGGCGATCTGCGCATCTTCGACCACTTCCAGAGCAGTAACCGCATGATCCGCGGTTTCGCCTATGGTGGTATCGGTCCGATCGCCAGCGACAACAGCGGCGACCATCTCGGCGGCACGACTTATTTCAATGCCTCGGCGGAAGCCCAGTTCCCGATGCCGGTCATTCCGGAAAGCTTCGGTCTGCGCGGCGCGGTGTTTGCCGACGCGGCAACGCTCTATGGCAACAAGCTTGATCCAAGCCTGGTAAAGGCGGGATCGGCTGACATGCATTTGCGTGCTTCGGTCGGTGTCGGCTTGATGTGGGCGTCGCCGTTCGGCCCGATCCGCATTGATTATGCGATTCCGGTCGAGAAGCAGCCGGGCGACGACGTAGAGGAATTCAACTTCGGCATTGCGACCCGTTTCTAATCCGCGGGTTACGATGTTTCCGGGCTGCCTGACGGCCCGGAATAGACTGATCCGACCGAGCTGGATAATGTTTGTGGAATGACCGATCCGGTGTTCTTCGCGCCTTCACGCCGGTATACGGCTGGTGAGGTCGCGAATCTGACCGGCGCCAACCTCGTCGATTCTTCGCAAGCCGACATCGCCATCGAAGCGCTGGCGCCGGCCAGTGAGGGCGGCGATGGTGCGCTCGTCTTCGTCGACGGCAAGCGCAATTTTGCTTTGATGCAGTCGCTCAAGGCGGCCGCGGTCCTGTGTCCCGCCGACTTTGCCAACAGAGCCCCGCAAGGGATCGCGGTGCTGGTGCATCCGCGCCCGCAGCAGGCCTTCGCCATGGTCGGGCGGCTGCTCTTTCCGCAAGCTGCCACTCCAGGGCCGATGACCGGGGAAACCGGTGTTTCGCCGCAGGCGCATATCGATCCGTCCGCGCATGTCGAAACCGGCGCGATCGTGGAGGCGGGCGCGGTGATCGGTCCCGATGCGTCTATTGGCGCAGGCACGGTCATTGCGCCGCATGCCGTCATTGGCCGCTCCTGCAAGATAGGCCGCGACGGCTACGTCGGCCCGGGCGCCAGCATCCAATACGCGCTGATCGGCAACCGCGTCATCATCCATGGCGGCGCCAGGATCGGCCAGGACGGATTCGGCTTCGTGGGCGGCGCCAAGGGACCCGAGCGCGTGCCGCAGATCGGCCGCGTCGTCGTCCAGGACGATGTCGAGATCGGCTCCAACTCGACCGTCGATCGCGGCGCGATGTCCGACACAGTCATCGGACAAGGCACCAAGATCGACAATCTGGTGCAGATCGCCCACAATGTTCGCATCGGCCGCAATTGCATTATAGCCGGGCTTTCGGGTATTTCCGGTTCCGTCGTCGTCGGCGACAACGTCACCATGGGTGGCGGTGTCGGCCTCGCCGATCATTTGACCATCGGTCCGGGAGCCAAGCTTGCTGCGAGAAGCGGATTCATGAGCAACGTGCCTGCGGGCGAGGTCTGGGGAGGCTATCCGGCGCAGCCGATGGCGGAAGCCATGCGCGAGATCGCGATGCTGCGCAGGCTGGCCAGGACGCGCAAGCAGGGCGACGGAAATGGCTGACATGGTTGCGACGACACTCGAGGCGGTCGACATAATGGGGCTCATGAAGCTCCTGCCGCACCGCTATCCGTTCCTGCTGATCGACCGGATCGTCGATATCGATGGCAACGACTCGGCCGTCGGTATCAAGAACGTCACCATCAACGAGCCGCATTTCCAAGGCCATTTCCCGGAGCAGCCGGTGATGCCGGGCGTGCTGATCATCGAGGCGATGGCGCAGACGGCCGGTGCGATCTGCATTCGCAGCCTCAATACGGAAAAGCCATCGCTGGTCTATTTCCTGACCATCGACAACGCGAAATTCCGCAAACCGGTCGGTCCCGGCGACCAGCTCCGGATTCACGTCAAGAAAATCAAGATGCGCGGCAACCTGCTCAAATTCGCCTGCGAGGCCATGGTGGACGGTGCGAAGGCGGCTGAAGCCGAAATTTCGGCGATGATGGTCACCGGCTGACGGTTCGAAATGCTCATGAAAGTTCAGACATCAATCCACCCTTCTGCGGTCGTCGAAGAAGGAGCCCAGCTCGGCGAAGGCGTCCGCATCGGGCCCTTCTGCTACATCGGCGCCGACGCCATTATCGGCGATCGCGTCGAACTGGTCAGTCACGTCTCGGTAATAGGCGCAACCACTATCGGCGCCGCGACCAAGGTCTATCCGATGACGACGCTGGGAGCGCCGCCGCAGAATACTAAGCATAAGGGCGGGCGCACCACGCTGGTCATCGGCGAGAATTGCACGATCCGCGAAAACGTCACCATGCATGTCGGCACGGATTCCAGCCGCGGCGAGACGACAGTGGGCGACAACGGCAATTTCCTGGCCTATGCCCATATCGCCCACGATTGCGTTGTCGGCAAGAACGCCACTTTCGCCAATGGGGCGACGCTGGGCGGACATTGCGAGATCGGCGACAACGTCTATATCGGCGGCCTAAGCGCTGTTCATCAATTCGTGCGTGTCGGTGACAACGCCTTTCTCGGTGGGTGCTCGGCCTTTGTCGGCGACGTAATCCCCTATGCCATTGCCGTCGGCAATCGCGCTAGCTTGCGCGGCCTGAACATCATCGGTCTGAAGCGGGCCGGGCTGCCGCGCTCAGAAATCTACCTGCTGCGCAAGGCCTACAGGACGATTTTCGACCGTTCCCGCACCGTCGCCGAGAATGTCGAAATCGCCAAGGCGGAATTCGCCTCCTCGCCGACGGCCATGAAGATCATCGACTTCATCACCAGCCGCGGTAAGCGGCACTATGCCGTCCCGTCTCTCAAGGGTGGCGGCGACGATGATAACGGCGATGACGAGGGCTGAGCCCGCCGGATCAGCGCTTGCACTCGCGCCGGGCTCCAGGGTCGGCATCATTGCCGGTGGCGGCAGCCTGCCGGTCGAGGTCGCCGACGGTCTCGCCGCACACGGCCATCCGCCTTTCATTCTGTTGATGGAAGGCGAGGCTGACCGCAAGCAGCAGCTTAGCCGATACGAGCACGTCACCTTGGCGCTCGAGCAGATCGGTTCCTTGGTGTCGACGCTGAAACGCCACGGCGTCACCCATCTGGTCCTTGCCGGGGAGATCAAGCGCAGGCCAAGGCTGAGCAACATGCGCCCCAGCCTCGGATTGCTTGCGATCGTACCGTCGGTGATCGTCGCACTGGCGCGCGGCGATGACGGACTCCTAAAGATTCTGACACGGGGCCTGGAAAAGCGCGGCATCAAGGTGGTCGGCGCGCATGAGGTCGTCCCCGAACTGACCGCCGGTAGAGGCACGCTCACGGCAACCGAGCCAATCAAGTCCGACTGGCGCGATATCGAAGCGGGCCTCGCGGCGGCCAAGGCCATCGGCGCGCTGGATATCGGGCAGGCGGCGATTGCGATCGGCGGCCGGGCCATTGCGCTTGAAGGCATCGAAGGCACAAAAGGCCTGCTTGAAAGAACGCGCGAATTGCGCGGGCACGGCAGACTCGCCGGAAAGACGCGCGGCGTCCTCGTCAAATGCGCCAAGCCGGGTCAGGAGTTGCGCGCGGATCTGCCTTCGATAGGCCCGCAGACGGTAGAGGCGGCGCATGCTGCAGGGCTTGCCGGCATAGCCGTGGAGGCGGGCTGCTCGCTCATTCTCGAAGGCCCGACGACATTGGCGCGGGCCAAGGCGCTTGGCCTGTTCATCGTCGGTCTTCCAGCAACGGAGCCGGCTGATGGCCGGTGAGAAGCCGCTCAAGATCGCCATCGTCGCCGGCGAGGAATCCGGCGATCTGCTCGGCGCCGACATCGTGCGCGCGCTGGAGAAAACCACTGGCCGCACGATCCAGCTTGTCGGCATTGGCGGCCGGCATCTGCAGGAAATGGGGCTGACGCCGCTGTTCGACGGCAGCGAGATCGCGCTGATGGGCTTCAGCGCCGTCTTGCGCGACCTGCCGCGGCTGATACGGCGAATCAGCCAGACAGCCGCCGCAATCGCGGCGGAGCGACCGGATTGCCTGATCACCATCGACAGCCCCGATTTTTCGTTGCGCGTCGCCAAAAAGGTCCGCGCTGCCGCGCCCGCCATTCCGATCGTCCACTATGTGTGTCCGAGTGTATGGGCGTGGCGGCCGGGCAGGGCGGTAGCGATGAAGCCTTATATCGATCACATCCTCTGCATCCTGCCTTTCGAGGTGAAAGCGCTTGCCCGCCTTGGCGGACCGCCCGGCACTTATGTCGGCCACCGGCTGACACAGGATCCCGGCGTGCTTGGCGCCGCCACAGCGCAGAGCTTGCCGCGCGACCTGTCGGAGGATCGCGTCAAGACGCTGCTTGTGCTGCCGGGCTCGCGCCGTGGCGAGGTGCGCCGTCTGACCGACCCTTTCGGTAAGGCGGTGTCGGTTCTGCGCCAGCGCGGGCACCGGCTGCGCCTGCTGTTGCCGACGGTGCCGCATGTCGCCGATCTGGTCAGGACCTCTGTCGCGAGCTGGGACGAGAAGCCGGAGATCATCACCGATGCGGAGCGCAAATGGCAGGCGTTCGGCAAGGCCGATGCGGCTTTGATCGCGTCCGGAACGGTTTCGCTCGAACTCGCGCTGTCGGGCGTTCCGATGGTCTCCAGCTACAAGCTCGATCCGATCGCGCGTCTCATTTCGCGCTATCTGGTGACCACATGGTCGGCACTGCTGCCCAACCTGATTTCGGACCGTACGCTGGTTCCTGAATTCTACAACCAGTATGTCCGGCCGGAGAACCTGGCCCGCCAGTTGGAAGCCCTGTTTGCCGATACCGGCATGCGCGCCTGGCAGAAGGCAGGCTTCGCCGAGATCGCCAGGCGCATGGCAACCGAGAAGCCCGCGGGCGAGATCGCCGTCGAGGTGGTGATGGGATGCATCAAGAGAGCGAATAGCGAGTAGCGAGTAGCGAGTAGCGAGTAGCAAAAAGCCGGGAACTGCTGGCGAAACCTGCACTATTCGCTATTCGCTCACCTTTTCGCAATCGGCACGTAGTCGCGTTCCGTGGCGCCGGTGTAGAGCTGGCGCGGGCGGCCGATCTTCTGGTGGGGATCCTCGATCATTTCCTTCCACTGCGCGATCCAGCCGACGGTGCGGGCGACCGCGAATAGCACGGTGAACATGGTGGTGGGGAAGCCCAGCGCCTTCAGCGTGATGCCCGAATAGAAGTCGACGTTCGGATAGAGCTTCTTCTCGATGAAGTAGGAATCGGTGAGTGCGATCTTTTCCAGCTCCATCGCGATGTCGAGCAGCGGATCGTCCTTGATGCCGAGCTCGCCCAGCACCTCATGCGCGGTCTTCTGCATGATCTTTGCTCGCGGATCATAGTTCTTGTAGACGCGGTGGCCGAAGCCCATCAGCCGGAACGGATCGTTCTTGTCCTTGGCGCGGGCGATGAATTCCGGGATCTGGTCGACATGGCCGATCTCGCCCAGCATGTTGAGGGCCGCCTCATTGGCGCCGCCATGCGCGGGGCCCCACAGGCAGGCGATGCCGGCGGCGATGCAAGCGAACGGGTTGGCGCCCGACGAGCCGGCAAGCCGCACGGTAGAGGTCGAGGCGTTCTGCTCGTGGTCGGCATGCAGGATGAAGATGCGCTCCATGGCGCGCGCCAGCACCGGATTGATCTTGTACTCCTCGCAGGGCACCGCAAAGCACATATGCAGGAAGTTGGCGGCGAAGTTCAGCTCGTTCTTCGGATAAATGAAGGGCTGGCCGATATGGTATTTGTAGGCCATCGCGGCGATCGTCGGCATCTTGGCGATCAGGCGCATCGAGGCGACCATGCGCTGGTACGGGTCCGAGATGTCGGTCGAGTCATGGTAGAAGGCCGACAGCGCGCCGACCACGCCGCACATGACGGCCATCGGATGCGCGTCCCGGCGGAAGCCGGTGAAGAAACGCGACATCTGCTCATGAACCATGGTGTGACGCGTCACGCGATAGTCGAAGTCGTCCTTCTGCGCCTTGGTCGGCAATTCGCCGTAGAGTAGGAGGTAGCAGACCTCGAGGAAGTCGCCATGCTCGGCAAGCTGGTCGATCGGATAGCCGCGATGCAAGAGGATGCCGGCATCGCCGTCGATGAAGGTGATCGCCGACTCGCAGCTCGCCGTCGACGTGAAGCCCGGATCGTAGGTGAAGGCGCCAGTGGTGCTGTAGAGCGCGCCGATGTCGATGACGTCAGGTCCGGTCGAGCCGCTTCGCACCTTGAATTCATGGGTCTTGCCGGCGAGTTCGAGCCTGGCGGTCGACTCATGCGCCCTGCCGCCCGATTCCAGTTTTGTCGCAGCGTCGCTCATTCTCAAACTCCTTTATGTTTCCTCATGCCGGCAAGGCAATTCCTGCAAACGACACGTCGAAATCACCGGAATGCGCGAACTTACCACCGCATTTTAGGAGGTGCGTGCCAGATTGGGCCAAGGCCTAATGTTGCACTGCGAAACACACCTTTCAATGCCAATCTTCTTGGGCCAGTTCGCTCCTAATCGATTTGATCTCCGATCCGCGCCAGGCTCTCCGCGCGCCCCAAGACGGCAAGCACGTCGAACACGCCGGGCGAGGTGCTCCGGCCGGTGAGCGCGGCTCTCAACGGTTGAGCCACGGCGCCAAGTTTGTGGCCGCCGGCCTGCGCAAAGTCACGAATAGCGGCTTCTGCGGTTGCCGCACTCCAGTTGCCGGGGACCGCCGCGAGCGCTGCATGGGCACCACGAAGGATGGCGCGCGCGTCAGCGCCAAGCAATCCTGCGGCCTTCTCATCGAGCTGCAGGGGTCGCTCCACGAACAGGAAGGCGGCTCCGTCAACGAGCTCGACCAGCGTCTTTGCCCGCTCCTTGAGGCCGGGCATGGCGGCCAGCAGCTGTGCCTTGCGCCTGTCGTCGAGCTTTGCCGCGAGCGCCGGTCCGCCCTCGAGATAGGGCAAGGTGGCGACGAAGATGTCGAAGAGGGCCTTGTCGTCCATCTGGCGCATGTGCACGCCGTTCAGCGCCTCGAGCTTGGCGAAGTCGAAGCGCGCGGCACCCTTGTTGACGTCGCCGATGTCGAACCATGAGATCATGTCCTCGATCGACATCACCTCGTCGTCGCCATGGCTCCAGCCGAGCCTGGCCAGATAGTTGAGCAGCGCCTCGGGCAGATAGCCCATGGCGCGGTAGGCCTCGACACCGAGCGCGCCGTGGCGCTTAGACAGCTTGGCGCCGTCCGCGCCATGGATCAGCGGGATGTGCGACATCGACGGCACAGCCCAGCCCATGGCGTTGTAGATCACGGTCTGGCGCGCCGCGTTGGTCAGATGATCGTCGCCGCGGATGATGTGGGTGACACCCATGTCATGGTCGTCGACAACGACGGCATGCATGTAAGTCGGGTTGCCGTCCGAGCGCAGGATGATGAAGTCGTCGAGATCTTTGTTCGGGAAACGCACCTCGCCCTGCACGCGGTCGTGCACGATGGTCTCGCCCTCGATAGGCGCCTTGATACGGATCGCGCCCTTGACGCCGGGAGGCGCCTCGGAGGGGTTGCGGTCGCGCCACTGGCCGTTGTAGCGCGGCGGCAGGCCCTTGGCCCGCGCCGCCTCGCGCATCGCCTCGAGCTCTGCCGGCGTCTCGTAGCTGTAGTAAGCCTTGCCGAGACGCACGAGCTCCTCGGCCACCTCGCGGTGGCGCGGCGCACGCGCGAACTGCGACACTGCTTCGCCGTCCCAAGAGAGGCTGAGCCAGGTCAGTCCATCCAGAATGGCAGCCGTCGCAGCCTCGGTGGAGCGCTCGCGATCGGTGTCCTCGATGCGCAGCAGCATCGTGCCGCCCGTGTGCTTGGCATAGAGCCAGTTGAACAGCGCCGTGCGCGCCCCGCCGATGTGCAGGTAGCCGGTGGGCGAGGGGGCAAAACGGGTGACGACCTTATCGGACATGGAACTCTCAGAATGGCACTGAAAACAGGCGTGGTTGCGCGGACTTTCGCGCTGTCGCGGTTCATGTAGCATAGGAGGTCTGGGGCGCAAGGGGCAGACCCGATGGCTGGACGTGGCCGGGGCGCGGTGGAGGGCGAGGGGACGACGGCTGGCGTCAGCGAGCGCCTGCTGTTTGCCGGCACCGCGCCTGCTGAAGCGGCGCCGGTTTCGCTTCCGATGCCGCGGCCGGCTGGTGAGATTTTACCGCCGGACGGCGGTGCCGCCCTGCAGCCGCCAAAGTCGGCAACCATCGACCGGATCCGACGGCAGTTCCACCGCGCCTCGTTTTCCGCGTTTCGCCAAAGCGTCGTTGTAGCCGCTACGACCGAGCTCGACCGCGGCATCGGCTTCCTGCTGGTGCCGGTGTTCCTGGCTGCCGGCGTGATCTTCTATTTTTCCCTGAACACGGAGCCCGATCTCTACAGGCCGCAGGCGGCGGTAGCGCTGATGGCGGTCTGCGCGGCCATTTCCCGCTCTTGGCCAAAGACGCATCTTCTCTTCATGGCGGCGCTGCTTTGCGCATTGGGCTTTGTCGCCGCGAAGGTCGAGACATGGCGGACCGCAACGCCGATGCTCGGCTCCGAGATCCAGACGCGGCTGACCGGTCGCGTCGTCATCGCCGAGGAAATGGCCAATGGCCGTGTGCGGCTGACCATTGACCTCATCTCGACCGCGCATCCGACGCTGCGCTACGCGCCGGATCGCGTCAGGCTCTCGGCACGCAGGATTCCGCCCGATACGAAGGCAGGGTCGCTGGTGACAGGCTATGCACGGCTCTTGCCGCCGACCGGACCGGTCCGCCCCGAAAGTTATGACTTTTCCTTCGATAGCTATTTTTCCGGCATCGGCGGCAGCGGCTTTTTCCTCGGCGACCCGAAAGCCATTTCGACAACCGATCCTGCCCCCGGGGCGAGCATCGCCTCGGCGATCGAGAACGCGCGCGAAAACATTGCCGATCACATCAGAAGCACCGTCGGCGGACCTGAAGGCGAGATTGCCGCGGCGCTGATCGTCGGCGTTCGCGCCGGCATCCCCGAAGACATCAACGAGGCGATGCGGCGGACCGGCATCTACCACATCTCGATTTCAGGCCTGCATATGGCGCTGGTCGCCGGCACGATCATGCTTCTGCTGCGCGGCGCCTTCGCGCTGTTTCCGGATTTCTCTTCGCGGCGCCCGGTGAAGAAATATGCCGCTGCCATCGCGCTTGTCTCGATCGCCGCCTATCTCGTCATCTCCGGCGTGGTGGTCGCCGCCGAGCGAAGCTTCATCATGCTGGCCGTCATGCTGGTTGCCGTGCTGTTCGACCGCGCGGCGCTGACGATGCGCAACCAGGCGATCTCGGCCATCGCCGTCATCCTTGTGTCGCCACATGAAGTGGTCGGCCCAAGCTTCCAGATGTCGTTCGCCGCAACCGCCGCCCTTGTCGGCGCCTATGCCGGCTGGGCCGACTACCGCGCCGACAAAGTGAGGGCGCCGCCGGCAAAGCGTTCGTTCCTGCGGTTCCTGTCGCGAAAGCTGGCGGTCGGAGCGGGTGGCGCCGCCATGACCTCGATCATCGCCGGAAGTGCTACGGCGCTGTTTGCCATCTGGCATTTCCAGCGCGTCTCGCCGCTCAGCCTATTGGCAAATCTGGCGATCATGCCGATCGTCACGGTCGTGATGTTCCTTGCCGTCGCCAGCGCGGTGATGATGCCGTTCGGCTTCGATGGGCCTTTCCTCTATTTGATGGGCAAAGGCCTGACGGCGATGATCGCGATCTCGGCCTGGATTTCGCAATGGTCGCCGGTCGATGCCGTGGGGCTGATCTCGATCCAGTCGGTGCTGCTGGCAACAATCGCGCTCGTCATTGCCACCATGGCCACAACCTGGCTCAGGCTGGCCGCAATTCCTTTCGCAGTTGCGGCCTTGCTGACCATTCCGCAGGTGCGCACGCCGGACCTGCTGATCTCCGAGGACGCGAATCTGGTGGCCATGCCGATCGGCGGCGGCGAACTCGCCATCAACCGTGCCCGCTCCAACGAATTCACCACCGACAACTGGAAACGCGCGCTGAAGGCCGAGGCGATCGTGCCGCCGGAGACGTTCGCCAAAGACGCGCTCGACATAGCCGATCCCGTCGACCTGCCGCCAGGTTCGCCGTTCTATTGCACCGGTGACCTCTGCATCGGCCGGCATCCTTCCGGTGCGATCGTCGCGTTGGCGGAAAACCGCGAGAGTGCACGACCGGCCTGCGGCTTCGCTGATCTCGTCGTCATCAACGACGCCACGGCCTACAATCCTTGCCGCGATCCACGGGTTCTCGTCGTCACCAAGCGGCAGCTGGCACGCGATGGCAGTGCCGCCGTCTTCTTTGATCCGCAATCGGCAACGGCGCGGCCGGCTATTCAGTATGCCGTGCAAAAGCCTTACCGCCCCTGGCGCGAGCAACGACGGTATTCGCGCGAGGCTAGAGGGCTGGCGCCCCACAAGAAGCCCGAAAAGTCAGAGTCCAAGCCGCCCCAGCCAGTCAGTAGCGGCGAATGAGCCCGACGAGCTTGCCCTGAACCTTGACGCGATCGGGGCCGAAGATGCGGGTCTCATAGGCCGGGTTGGCGGCTTCGAGCGCGATCGAGGCGCCCTTGCGGCGGAAGCGCTTCAGCGTCGCTTCCTCGTCGTCGACCAGCGCGACCACGATCTCGCCCGGGCTCGCGGTGTTGGCGTTGCGGATGATGACCGTGTCGCCGTCGAAGATGCCGGCCTCGATCATCGAGTCGCCCTTGACCTCCAGCGCGTAATGCTCGCCGCCCGCGATCATGTCCGGCGGCACCGTGATCGAATGCGTCTGATGCTGGATGGCGTCGATCGGCACGCCGGCGGCGATGCGGCCCATCACCGGAATGGACACGGCCGAAACGGCATCGTCGTCATTGCTGGGCGTTGGCGCGCGCGAGGGCGCCGCTGGCTTGATCTGCCGGCCGAGATTGCCTTGGCCGCCCTGGATGACGCTTGGCGAAAACTTCCTGGCCGCATTGAGGCCGGGCGCGATCGAATCGGGCAGGCGCAGCACTTCCAGTGCGCGCGCCCTGTTCGGCAGCCGGCGAATGAAGCCGCGCTCTTCCAACGCCGTGATCAGCCGATGGATGCCCGACTTCGAGGCAAGGTCGAGCGCTTCCTTCATCTCATCGAAAGACGGCGGAATGCCGCTCTCCTTGAGCCGTTCGTGGATGAACATCAGAAGTTCATGTTGTTTGCGCGTCAGCATGGCTGCCCCCAACGGGTCCTGAAACCAGAATCAGAAAAACAAACCCAGAACAAACACTATCTGTTCCAGTTGTGTTCCGCAACCGTTTAAAGTTTAGTGAATGTGTTGACGTTTTGTTCAGCGTAACATCAGAACGCTGCATTCGGCGCCGGCCTCGGCCGTCGGGGCGAAGGGCTGGCGCACGATGAGGCCGTTGGCGTCGGCCAGCATCTTGAGCATCGAGGAATCCTGGACGCTGAACGGCGTCGCGACCAGCTGCCCCGCCTCCTCGCGCACGACGGCCCGCACATAGTCCTGCCTGAGATCGTTGGCGTGCATTGCGGCAGCCAGCCGCGCAGTGCGGATGTCCTGCCGATAGCTGCGGCCGCCGAGACGCGCCAGAAGCGGCTTCAGGAACAATTGCGAGCAGACAAGGCTTGCCACCGGATTGCCGGGCAGGCCGATGCAGCGGATGTTGCCAAGCCGGCCAAACATCAACGGTTTGCCGGGGCGCATGGCGATCTTCCAGAAATCGAGCTGCATGCCTTGGCCAGTCAGCACGTCGTGGATCAGGTCATGATCGCCGACCGACGCGCCACCGAGGGTGACGATGACATCGGCGCCGGCCTCGACGGCCTTTCCGACCAGAGCCGCGATCGCGTCATGGCGGTCGGCGGCGATGCCGAGATCGAGAGCGCGCGCGCCAACCGCCTGCGCGGCCGCAACGACGCCATAGGCATTGGACGAGATGATCTGGTCGGGGCCGAGTTCACTGCCCGGCGGCAGCAGTTCGTCGCCGGTGGCGATGATGGCAACCAGCGGTCGGCGCACTACGGTGAGGCTTGGATGGTTGGCCGACGCCGCCAATGAAAGCGCTGCCGGATCGAGCAGGCGGCCTTTTTCCAAGAGAACGTCGCCTTGCAAGAAGTCGAGACCGGCTCGCCGGATGTTGCGTCCTGCGGACGTCGGCTCGGTCACCTCGATCTGGCCGCCGCCGAGGTCGCGGACATTCTCCTGGATGACGATCGTGTCGGCGCCTTCGGGCACAGGCGCGCCGGTGAAAATGCGCACCGACTCGCCCTTGCCGACAGTGCCGGCAAAGCCACGCCCGGCGGGCGCCATGCCGATCACGGAGAGCCGCGCCGGCACCGAGCCCACATCCGCAAAGCGTGCGGCATAGCCGTCCATGGCCGAAGCATTGAAGGGCGGCTGGGTGCGCAGCGCCACCACCGGTTCGGTCAGAACCCTATCCGCCGCGTCAGCCAACGGTACGCTTTCGCCCGGCAGCGCAGTCGCGCCGTCCAGCAGGCGCTCGAGCGCCTCGGCGACCGGAACCAGCGCCATCTTAGGAACCCGCCTTGTAGTCGCCCGACTTGCCGCCGGTCTTCTCGACCAGCCTGATGCCGGAAATCACCATAGCGCGGTCGGCCGCCTTGGCCATGTCGTAGATGGTGAGGCACGCGACCGACGCCGCGGTCAGCGCCTCCATCTCCACGCCCGTCTTGCCGGTGACACGGGCAAGCGCGGTCACCTTCAGGCCGGGCAGCGCGCGGTCGGGCTCGATATCGACCGCAACCTTGGTCAGAAGCAACGGGTGGCAGAGCGGAACGAGTTCATGCGTCTTCTTGGCCGCCATGATGCCGGCGATGCGCGCGGTGCCCAGCACGTCGCCCTTCTTGGCGTCGCCGGCCAGGATCATCTCCAGCGTTTGCGGCTGCATGGTGACAAAACCTTCGGCGATTGCCGTACGCGTCGTCTCGGCCTTGTCGCCGACATCGACCATGTTGGCTTCGCCCTTGGTGCCAAGATGGGTGAGGACAGGCATCCTCAAACGGCCTCGGCCGGCGCCTTGCCGGTCAGCAGAAGCTGCGTTGCCGCGGCGACGTCGGCCTGCCGCATCAGGCTTTCGCCGACCAGGAAGGTGCCGATGCTGCTCTTCTCCAGCCGGCGGCAGTCCTGATGGGTGAAGATGCCGCTCTCGCTGACCAGCAGCCGGTCAGCCGGCACCATGGCGGCAAGGCGCTCGGAAACGTCGAGGCTGGTCTCGAATGTCCGCAGATCGCGGTTGTTGATGCCGATCAGCCGCGACGAGAGGCGAAGCGCGCGCTCCATCTCCTTCTCGTCATGCACCTCCACCAGCGCGTCCATGTTGAGCTCGAAGGCTGTGGCCTCGAGCTCGGCGGCCAGAGTGTCGTCGACGCTTGCCATGATGATGAGGATCGCGTCCGCGCCCCAGGCCCGTGCCTCGTGGACCTGGTATGGGTCGAAGAGGAAATCCTTGCGCAAAGCGGGCAGGCGAACAGCGGCGCGCGCGGCGGTGAGGAATGCGGGCGCGCCCTGGAAGGACGGAGCGTCGGTCAACACCGAAAGGCAGGCAGCACCGCCTTGCTGGTAGGCCCTGGCAAGCGCCGGCGGATCGAAGTCGGCGCGGATCAACCCCTTGGAAGGGCTTGCCTTCTTGATCTCGGCGATCAGCGCGAAGCCGCCGGCCTTCCGCTTGGCCTCGAGTGCCGCGAGGAAGCCGCGCGGCGGTTCTGCATCCTTCGCCTTCGCCTTGATATCGGCAAGCGGCACGCTGAGCTTCGCCGCGGCGATTTCTTCGCGCTTATAGGCTTCGATCTTGCGCAGGATATCGGACAAAGTTCTAACCGTTCGAAATCTCGATGAGCTTGTCGAGCACTGCGAGCGCGCGACCGCTGTCGATGGCCTGTGCGGCCGCTTCAATGCCGTCGGCGAGCGTCGTCGCCTTGCCAGCCACCACCAGCCCGGCGCCGGCATTCATCAGCACGGTGTCGCGATAGGCGCCAGCAGCGCCGCCCAGCATATCGCGTAATGCCGTGGCGTTATAGGCCGCATCGCCGCCGCGCAGCTCTTCCTTGCTGTGCCGCTTCAGTCCCACCGCTTCCGGAGTGAGCGTGAAGTTGCGGATTTCTCCGCCGGCGAGCTCGGCAACTTGAGTCTCGCCGGTGGTGGTGATCTCGTCGTAGCCGTCGCCATGCACGACCCAGGCGTGATCGGCGCCAAGCGCCTTCAGCGTCTCGGCCACCGGCATGATCCATTCCGGCAGGAAGACGCCGACCATCTGGCGGCTGACGCCGGCCGGGTTGGACAGCGGTCCGAGCAGGTTGAAGATGGTGCGCGTGCCGAGCTCGCCCCGGATCGGGCCGACATGCTTCATCGCAGGGTGATGCGCCGGCGCGAACATGAAACCGACGCCCGCCTCGTGGATGCAGCGGCCGATCGTCTCCGGCGAGATGTCGATCTTGACACCGAGCGCCGTCAGCACATCGGCCGAACCGGTCAGCGAGGAGAGGCCGCGATTGCCGTGCTTGGCGACCGGAACGCCGACCGCCGCAATGACGAAGGCCGAGGCGGTCGAGATGTTGACCGAGTGCGAGTTGTCGCCGCCGGTGCCGACGATGTCGATAGCGCCGAGCGGGGCTTCGACGCGCAGCATCTTGGCGCGCATGGTGGCGACCGCGCCCGAAATCTCGCTCACCGCCTCGCCGCGCACGCGCAGCGCCATCAGGAAGCCGCCGATCTGGCCCGGCGTCGCGTCGCCCGACATGATGATGTCGAAAGCCTCACGCGCTTCCTCGAAGGAGAGCGCGCTGCCGGTGGCGACCTTGGCTATGTGTGTCTTGAGAGCGCTCATCGGGTCTGTGCCTGGGAAACGGCGGACGGATCGATGCGAACGTCGTATTGCGACTGCAGTTGCGCCACCAGCTGGTCGAGCAGGTCGTCGGACATGCCGGCGCTGAAGGATTTCTGCGCATCGTCGGGAACCGAGCTGCCATCGGCGCCTGCCGGCTCGAAGACTTCGGCGACCTTGAACAGGATCTGGCCATCGCCGGTGGGCGAGGGGATCACGCCCGTGCCGCCTTCGCCGACGCCGAACATGGCCGCGGCACCTTCCTTGCCGAAGTCGGCATCGTCGGCTTCCCGCTTCAAGCCGCGCTTGGTCTGTTTCTCGAGCTTCAGCTCGCCCGCGATCACGTCGAGCGTCGTGCCGGCCTTCAGGCGCTTTTCCAGCTCCTCAGCCTTCGCGTCGAGCCGCTTGTCGGTCTCGGCGGCCGTCCAGTCGGCCGCCACCTTCTGGCGAACCTCGTCCAGCGTGCGGTCGCGCGCCGGCGTGATCGACTGGACTTCATAGAAGACGAAGCCGTTGTCGGCGGTGGTCAGGCCTTCGTTTTCCTGGTTCGGCTCGGCCTCGAAGACCGCCTTGATGAGATCGGCCGATTGCGGCAGGTCGTTGACGATCGTGCCGTCCGGCCGCTGGCCGGTGCGCTCGATGGCGTCGATGGCGACGACCTTGAGCTTCAGCTTTTCGGCGGCCTGAGCAAGCGAGGCGCCCGAAGCGCGGGTGTCCTCGTAGCTGTCGTGTACGTCGAGCAGGATGCGGCTAGCCTCGCCGAGCGCCAGGTCCTTGCGGATCTGATCCGATACTTCCGAAAGCGGCTTCACCACTTGCGGCTTGATCTCGGTGACGCGCAGCAGCACCGGGCCGAAGGCGCCCTGGACCACCGGGCTGACCTCGTTGGCATTGAGCGAGAAGGCCGCGTCGGCCACCGCCTTGTCGGCGATCTTGTCCTTGGCCAGCGTGCCGAGCAGCGTATCTGCCTGGGTCTTGCCTTCGGCGGTGACGATCTTGTCGAAGGTGGCGCCGGTTTTCAGGGAATCATATGCCGCCTTGGCCGCATCCGGCGTCTTGAACACCAGCTGTTCGATGGTGCGCATTTCGGGCGTGGTGTAGCGCGCTTTGTTCTTGTTGTAGTCGTCGGCGACTTGGCTGTCGGTCACCGCCGTCGGGTCCATGATGTCCTGCGGCTCCAACCGGATATAGGAGAATTTGCGGTATTCCGGCGCAGCGTAGTTCTTCTTGTTGGCTTCGAAATAGGTTTTCAGCGCGCTGTCGGACGGCGCCTCTATCGGCTGCACCAATGTCTTCGGCAGGACGAGATAGTCGATCGTGCGATCCTCGCCGCGATAGAGCGCGACCGCCTTCAGGAAGGTCTGCGGCGCTTTGAGACCGTCGGAAATCGCCTCGACGATCTGCTGGCGCACCGCCACTTGCGAGCGGTTCCTGAGATAGTCCTCCGGCCGCATGCCAACCTGGCGAAGCAGATATTCGAAGGTCCTGCGGTCGAACTGGCCGCTCGGGCCTTTGAAAGCCGGATCCTCGCGCGTCAGCTCGGCCAGCCGGTCCTTGGAAAGGCCAAGCCCGAGCTTGCGGGCTTGCTCGTCGAGCACAGCACCCGAAACGAGCTGCGCCAGAACCTGGTTGTCGAGGCCGAGCAGCTTGGCCTGCTCTTGGGTGATGCGCTGGCCGTATTGCTGCGAGAGCATGTTGATCTGGCGGTCGTAGGCGAGCCGGTATTCGTTGATCGAAACCGTCGTGCCGCCGGCCGTGATCACCGAATGATGACCGCCCAACGTCCCCGACAGGCGCCCCGAAATACCCCAGACAGCAAAGCTCACCACCAGCAAGGACAGCAACGCCTTCGCGACCCAGGTGCCTGCCGCGCTTCTCAATAAACCAAGCATACTTACTTCCGATTTTTGCGAATTTTCGCATGCGCCGAGTCTGAAACAAGCGCAATAGCGCCCTTCCTGCCCACTGTCGATTGCTTTGTGGCCTGATTTTGGTAGTGAGGGCGCTGCCTTATGTCGCCTGGAGAACCCGACCCCATGACCCCTGGAATCCGTCCGCTCGTCGCCGGCAACTGGAAAATGAACGGCACCAGCGCCTCGCTCAACGAGTTGAGGATGATCGGCAACGGCTTCATGAGCGGCCTCGATGCGGAGACGGAAGCGCTGGTCTGCGTGCCGGCGACCTTGCTTCACCAGGCTGCCGAGATCCTGTCGCGCACGCCCGTCCGCGCCGGCGGCGAGGATTGCCACCCCAAGGAAAGCGGCGCCTATACCGGCTGCATTTCGGCCGAGATGCTGAAGGATGCCGGAGCCAGCCACGTCATCGTCGGCCATTCCGAACGCCGCGAACAGGGAGGGGAGGACGACGCTATTGTCCATGCCAAGGCGTCGGCCGCCTGGCGGGCAGGGCTGGTGGCCATCATCTGCATCGGCGAAACGCGCGCCGAACGCGAGGCGGGCGCGACGCTCGACATCCTGTCGCGCCAGCTCGACGGTTCCGTGCCGCCGAGCGCCACCGCCGCCAACACCATCATTGCCTATGAGCCGGTCTGGGCCATCGGCACCGGCCTGACGCCGACCGCAGCCGACGTCGCCGAGGCGCATGCGCATATCCGCGGCAAGCTCACGGCGCTGCTCGGTGAAGCCGCGGCCAGGATGCGCATTCTCTATGGCGGTTCGGTCAAGCCTTCCAATGCGGTGGAGCTGCTTGGCGTCGAGAATGTCGATGGCGCGCTGGTCGGCGGCGCAAGCCTGAAGGCGGCCGACTTCCTCGCCATCGCGGAAGCCTATATGAATATCTCATAGCCGCTGGCGCAGCCGGAGCGGCAGGGACGCGGCCAAATCGTTGCAATGGCCGCATTGCTTCCCATATTCCCGGCCACGGGCTTGGAAATGCCGCCAAAGCATTGTAAGGAGCCGCCTCCAAATCACCGGTCGTATGCGCGGCCGCGCAAGGCCTCGCCAGGATAAATTATGGAAACCGTACTGATCGTCATCCACCTTATGGTCGTGCTTGCCCTTGTCGGCGTGGTGCTGCTGCAGCGCTCCGAAGGCGGTGGTCTCGGCATTGGCGGCGGTTCCGGTTTCATGACCGCGCGGGGCGCCGCCAATGCGCTGACCCGCGCGACGGCGATCCTCGCCGCGGCGTTCTTCGTAACCTCGCTTGCGCTCTCCATCCTCGCCCGCTACGGCGAGAAGCCGATCGACATCCTCGACCGGCCGGCGGCAACGGACAACGCGGGTAAGGGCGTGCTAAACCAGCTTCCGGGCGCCAATGGCCCGGTGGGCACCTCGCAGCCTGCAGCGCCGGCCGGCGGTACCGCGCCCGCGGCTCCGTCGGGCGGCACGACGACCACCACCCCGCTGTCGAACGGCGGCACCACGACAGCTCCGGCCACTGCTCCCACCACGCCGGCGCCGGCGAATCCGACCGCGCCGCCGGCTGCGAACGGCGTCACCTTGCCGGTCACCCCGCAGGTTCCGAACCAGTAGCCGGACAAGCATTCGCCGCCGCGATCTGTTGTTGTTTGAACACAGTCGCGGCAAATGCCGCTTGATCACGAAGATTCAACCGGGCGTAGCGCGTAGCTCAGCTTGAGCCGCCCGCGGCTAATCGATTATAGATTGCGCGCGGCACTTTTCGGCGTCCTTGGGGGGCGCCGGGCGACGCCGTGGGCAACAAGCATTGAACGATCGGATCTTCGCCATGCAGCTTCGCAGCTTCATCCTTTTGGGATTCTGTGCCGTCCTCGGCATGGGTTCCGCGGCCATCGCCTCGCCGGCAAACCTGGCCGCCACGCCGTCGGTAGAGAAGACCGACGCAATTCCCGTCGCAGCCAAGAGCGACGCATCGCAGCTGAGGCTTCTCAAGAAGAAGAAAAACCCAACCTCGGACGACCTCGCACAGATCAGCAAGCTCGAGGCCAAGATCGCGGCCGACAAGGAAGCCGCCAAGGCCAAGGCGCTCGAAGCCCGCAAGATGGCGATGCGCGAGGCGGCCAAGGCCAAGGCTGACGCGGCCCGCCAGGAATGGCTTGCCAAGAAGGGTACGGAAGCCGAAGTGGCTGACGCCAAGCCGGCGAAGAAGACCGTCAAGATCATCGCGCCGCTCGAGCCTCTCGCCCCGATCGCGCCGATCCAGACCGACGAGCCGATCTCGGCCGAGGCGATGAACATCGCAGCCGCGGGCAACAACGGTGAACTGCGCAGCGAGCAGCCCGGCCAGAAGCAGACGAGCAGCGGCGGGCTGTTCGCCGGCCTGTTCGGCGGCCAGTCGGTATCCTCGATCAGCTACCTCCCCGAGACCCGCGCGCTCGATTCGGCGCTCGCCAGGAAGGATGCCAAGAGGCCGTTCAAGGTGAAGCCGGAGTTTGTGCCGCAGGACGTTACGTTCACCGGCTATGAGCCGGGCACGATCGTCATCGACACCAGCGCGCGCCGCCTCTACCTCGTCGAATCGTTTTCCACCGCACGCCGCTATGCCATAGCGGTCGGCCGCGAAGGCCTGCAGTTCAAGGGCACCGTGGCGGTCGGCGACAAGCAGGAGTGGCCGCGCTGGATCCCGACGCTCGATATGCAGAAGCGCGAGCCGAAGCACTATGGCCAATACAAGGACGGCATGCCCGGCGGCGGCGAGAATCCGCTCGGCGCGCGCGCCATCTATCTCTATGACGGCAAGAAGGACACGCATCTGCGCATCCACGGCACCATTGCGCCGCAGTCGATCGGAACCAGCGCCTCCAACGGCTGCTTCCGCATGATCAACGAGCACGTCATGGATCTTTACAGCCGCGTCAAGATCGGCACCAAGGTTGTTATTATCTGACGACAAGGTCGTTACCTATATAACGACCCAGTCGTCATCATCTGACGCGTTCGAACAACTGCCGAAAGGGCCGGCACCGCCGGCCCTTTCGTTTTGACATAAGCAAATCGCCTGTCACGGGCACCGGCGCCATCTTGGGAAAAAGCCTTCGCGGCGGTTTTTTCTCTGGCGGAATCAATCAGGCCGCGTTAAGCGATGACTCCCATGGCGCGATATGTATTCATCACAGGCGGCGTGGTTTCCTCACTCGGAAAAGGCATCGCCGCAGCAGCTCTTGGGGCTCTTCTGCAGGCGCGAGGCTATCGCGCGCGGATCAAAAAGCTCGATCCCTACCTCAACGTCGACCCTGGAACGATGTCGCCATATCAGCATGGCGAAGTGTTCGTGACCGACGACGGCGCCGAGACCGATCTCGATCTCGGCCACTATGAGCGCTTCACCGGCCGCTCGGCCAACCAGCAGGACAACATCACCACCGGCCGCATCTACAAGAACATCATCGAGCGCGAGCGGCGCGGCGACTATCTCGGCGCCACCGTGCAGGTGATCCCGCACGTCACCGACGAGATCAAGCATTTCGTCCTCGACGGCAATGACGACTACGATTTCGTCCTGTGCGAGATCGGCGGCACGGTCGGCGATATCGAGGCGATGCCGTTCCTGGAGGCGATCCGCCAGCTCGGCAACGACCTGCCGCGCAACAACGCGGTCTATGTGCATCTGACGTTGATGCCCTACATCCCGACGGCGGGCGAGTTGAAGACCAAGCCGACGCAGCATTCGGTCAAGGAATTGCGCGGCATCGGCATCGCGCCCGACATCCTCTTGGTGCGCGCCGACCGGCCGATCCCCAAGGAAGAGCGCAGAAAGCTTTCGCTGTTCTGCAACGTGCGCGAAAGCGCCGTCATCCAGGCGCTCGACGTGCCGCATATCTATGACGTGCCGATGGCCTACCACCAGGAGGGGCTGGATTCCGAAGTGCTCGCCGCCTTCGGTATCGACCCGGCGCCGAAGCCGCGCATGGAGCCGTGGCAGGCGCTCTCCAACCGCATCCACAATCCCGAAGGCGAGGTGACGATTGCCGTCGTCGGCAAGTACACAGGGCTGAAGGACGCCTATAAATCGCTGATCGAGGCGCTCTCGCATGGCGGCCTCGCCAACCGCGTCAAGGTCAAGCTCGACTGGATCGAGAGCGAGATTTTTGAGAAGGAAGACCCGACGCCGTGGCTGGAAAAGGTTCATGGCATCCTCGTTCCCGGCGGTTTCGGCGAACGCGGCTCGGAAGGCAAGATTCTCGCCGCGAAATTCGCGCGCGAGCGCAAGGTGCCTTACTTCGGCATCTGCTTCGGCATGCAGATGGCCTGCATCGAGGCGGCGCGGTCGCTGGCCGGCGTCGAGAAGGCCTCGTCGACCGAGTTCGGCCCGACCGGGGAGCCGGTCGTCGGCCTGATGACCGAGTGGCTGAAGGGCAATATGCTGGAGAAACGCCGGGCCACCGGCGATCTTGGCGGCACGATGCGGCTCGGCGCTTACCAGGCCGAACTGGCCAAGGGGTCGAAGATCGCCGAGATCTATGGCGACACCCAGATTTCCGAGCGCCACCGCCACCGCTACGAGGTCAATGTCGACTATAAGGAGCGGCTCGAGGATTGCGGGCTGGTGTTTGCCGGCATGTCGCCCGACGGCGTGCTGCCGGAGACGGTCGAGTATCCCGACCATCCCTGGTTCATCGGCGTGCAGTACCATCCGGAATTGAAGAGCCGGCCGCTCGAACCGCACCCGCTGTTCGCGAGCTTCATCTCGGCCGCGGTGGAACAGTCGCGGCTCGTTTAGGCCGTTGGCTGGCAGATCAGCCATGCAGACCTATGTCGCGCTGCTCTACAGCATTCTCCTCAGCGAGGGGCGGCGCCTCGTCATGTCGGACCTCAAGGCGATGGCCGAAGGCCTAGGGCTGAAAAATGTCCGCACGCTGGTGGCGACGGGCAATCTGGTCTTCGAGACGCGGTCGACCAAAATTTCCGCCCTCGAACAGCAGCTGGAGAGGGCCTTCGAAGAGACTTTCGGCCGCCATGTCGACATCATCGTGCGCGGCGCCGAAGATTGGCTGAAGCTCGCGACTGGAAATCCGTTTCCGGCCGAATCCGCGGCCACCGGCGATCAGGTCGCTGTGCGCGTCATGCGCGAGCCTGTACCGACGGATGCCCTATCCGCGCTTCAGGCCCGTGCTGCTGAAGACGAGAAGGTTCTTTTGGTCGACGGCGATATCTGGCTGGTGTTTTCGCGCGAGAGGCCAAGCTCTCGCCTGCTTGCAGCCGCCAATCATAAGCGCTTTGGCATCGGTACTTCGCGCAACTGGAACACGGTGCGCCGGCTGGCCGAGATAGTCCGGAATTAGCCAGATGGAGAGGGGGCGGCTTTCGCCGCCCCATTTGCTTCAGGCCTTCGCCGTCCGCGCTCCAGCACCCAGCGCCATGGTGCGCAGCACGTAGTAGACCGCACCGGCGATCGCCACGCCGAAGAACCAGCCGTAGACGCCCCACCATGACGGCAGCCAGCTGGTGAAGTTCGGCAGGATCGAGGAGAAGATCGCGCCGATACCGGCGGCGATGAAGGCGTTGACGTGCCAGCCCCCCTGGAAGCGGAACTCGCCGTCTTCGCGGTAGAGCGCCTCGACGTCGACCTCGCTTTTGCGGATCAGGTAGTAGTCGACCATCATCACGCCGAAGATCGGCCCCATCGTCGCGCCGATGATGTTGACGAAGGACGCGGCACTGCCTTCCCACGGCGCGAAGGGGTAGAGCACCAATGCGATAAGTGCTGCGATGTAGCCGCCCTTCTTGAAGTCGATCTGGCGCGGGAAGACGTTGGAGAAGTCGAATGCCGGCGAGACGAAGTTCGCCACGACGTTGATGCCGAGCGTCGCCACCGCGAAGGTCAGCGCCGCCAGAGCCGCCAGGAACCAGCTGTCGAATTTGGCCGAGATCTGGTCGGGATGCAGCAGCACCTCGTGATAGACGTCGTAGGCGGCGATCGTGGTGACGCCGGCGACCAGCGAGAACAGGATGAGGTTGACCGGCAGGCCCCAGATGTTGCCCTTGCGCAGCGATGCCTTGTCGGGCGCATAGCGGGCAAAGTCGCAGAAGTTGAGGTAGAGCGCCGAGAAATAGGTCACCCAGATCGCCGCCACCGCGAACAGCGCCGTCCACGAACCCGGCTCGCCGGGCACGCCGGCGTCCTTGGTCTTGTCGAGCAGCACGTCCATCGGGATGTCGCTGGTGAAGGCGAAGGTACCCGACTTCACGCAGAGATAGATCGCCAGGATCAGCATCATCACCCACACGGCGGGGCCGGCCCAATCCTGGAAGCGGCGCACGGTTTCCATGCCCTTCTGGATGATCAGGAGCTGCAGCGCCCAGATGACGACGAAGCAGATCACTTCCAGGGTGGAATGGCCGAGCAGGTGCGAGGTCTGGTTGAATTCGTTGAACCATGGCAGCCGCGTCAGCAGCGCGACGATCGCACCCGATGCCGCAGCCGTCTGCGCGCCGTACCAGAAGCAGGCGACGACGGCCCGCACCAGCGCCGGGATGTTGGCGCCCCAGATGCCGAAGGAAGCGCGGGCGAGCACGGGGTAGGGCACGCCGGTCTTCACGCCGGCATAGCCGACAAGGTTCATCAGGAAATAGATGATCAGCGACCCGATGCCGATGGCGATGATGAAGTTGACGAAGCCGCCGCAGAACAGGAACAGACTTGCGGCGAGATAGTAGCCCCAGAGGCTGTGGACGTCGGATGTCCAGACGTTGAAGATCGAAAACGGTCCCCAGTTCCTGACCGTTGCCGGAGCCAGATCCTCGTTGTAGAGGCCGGGCGATGCGCCTTGTATGGTCATTGCAAGTGTTCCCCTTTTGCAAAACGCGCCCTCACGCGTTAACCGCCGAGGTTAAGCCTGACGCTGGGGAACCGGCAAGCAATCCATTTGCCGGCTTTCGCCTTAAAGACATTCAATGAGAATGGCCCTTATCGCTGACACTGATCTCACCGGAGCCTGAGTCGACGTAGGCGTTTTCGCCGCAGATCGGCGGTTCCAAAATTTTCAAGCGGCAACCAAATTTGTTTGGAACTAATCCACAGGATATGCGTTTATTCGGGTTCGGCTGCTCTGCGGTCGAACCGGGAGGAAACTATGGATCGCTTGCATTTCTTTACCCCAGTGCGGATTGCGCGTGGGCAGGGATATCCCTTGGAGGAAGTCGATAGCGTCTCCGAAGCGATGGTGTTCCTGCGGAAGTGGCCTACGGGCAGACGCGGCCCCGTTTATCAATGCGCCGTGAATTGCTGTTCGGCGGCAATGTCGGGCAAAATGTCGGCCGAGGAGGCGAGAAAGGCTTTCGTCGGCTTTGCCCGTATCACCCGCCTTCTCGATGACGACATGGCGCTGCCGCTGGGTGGTCCGTCCACGGACAATGTCTACGCTCTGAGGCGGTAGCACCGTCGCGCCCCCGCGGCTGCTGCTGACAGATCCGGATGATGAGGCGTTGGCTTATGGCCGACGCCAGGCCGCCTTTTGTTTTCGTCCGCGTGCCGCCCTCTTGTTTCAATTCTCCCTGAAAGAGCGCGTGAGCGAGGCCTGCAGCGGCGCCAGCATATAGTCGAGCAGGGTATGTTCTCCGGTCAGGATCATGACTTCCGCCGGCATGCCGGGCGACAGACGGATGTCATGCAGGTCTTTAAGATCGGCCGTGTCGACCTTGACCTTAGCGAGGAAATAAGGCTCGCCGGTCTTCTCGTCCGTCAGCCGGTCGGCCGACACCGACGTAAGCAGGCCATGGATTTGCGGCAAATGCCGGCTCGGATAGGCCGTCAGCACCACGCGGGCGGGCATGTCCGGATGCACCACGTCGATATCCGTGGGCCGGATTCGTGAATCGATGATCAGATTGGGCTCGTTGGGGACGATGTCGAGAAGCGGCTGACCGCTGGAGATCACGCCCGATTCGGTCGTTACCCGCAGGTTCATCACAGTTCCGGCGATCGGCGCGACGATGTCCGTTCTGGCCAGCACATCCTGGCGCGAAGGCAATTGGCTGCGCAATTCGGCGAGGTCTGTACGCGCTTTGGCAAGATCCTCGTTGGCGGTCTCGCTGTCCTGCTGGCGCAGGTTGAGGAGCTGGAACTCGGTCTCGCCGATCTGCTGATCGTTCTTCGCCACCTGCGCCCGGTTCGATGCCTGGTTGGCGCGGATGTCGGCCTGGGAACGCTGCAGCGCCAATATCCGCGGCAGGCGTTCGAGGCCCTTCTTATACATCTCCTGCGCGGAGGCGATCTCCTGTTCGATCAGGCCGAGCTGTTCGGTCTCTGCGGCGATCACGTCTCGTGATCCCGCGCTTTGCTCCTTAATCTGTGCGATGCGCTTGTTGAGGATCTGCGTGCGCCCGTCGCGGGTTGCGAGGCGGCTGTCGAGCAGCGCCTGCTCCTCGACGACGACCTTTCGCGCCAACTCGCTATCGATCGACGTCAACTCCTTGGGGAAGGCGATCCGATTCTGTCCGGCAAGCTCCGCCACCAGGCGCGCCTCGGTTGCCAGCAGGCGGATGTAGTGCCCCTGCAACTCGTCGTAACGCCCTTGCGCCTCCGTTGTCTTCAGGCTGATCAGAACCTGGCCGGCGCTGACCTTGTCGCCTTCCTTGACATGGATCGCCCCGATGATGCCGCCTTCGAGATGCTGGACCGTCTTGCGATAGCCTTCCGGGCTGACGACGCCGTTGGCGACGACGGCGCTTGCCAGAAGCGCGACGCTGGACCATGCGGCGACACCGCCGACGAAGAAGATCGACGAAACGTAGCCCAGCATGCGTGCGGGCCGCGTCCGTTGATTGAGGTCGCGCTTGCTGGCCCGGGCCGCAGGCGACCGTCGCCGGACGAGTCGCGCAATCAGGAACAGGAAGAGCGCGCTTGCGGCCGCTGCCAGAGCGATGCGTTTCGGCTGGTCGAGCCCGTCGAACCAGACCGACACCGCGGCAATGAGTTGGCCGGCGGAGATGGCTAGCCTGCCGGTCAATTCGCGCAGGCTATCCGCCAGCCCGTTCGCCATCGTCGAGAAGTCGCCAAATCGCTCGTCCATGGCTCACTCCACCGCCTTCAGATTTGTGGCCGCATTGGCGGCGATCTTGTCCCGTATTGCCGCCGGCACCGGAATGCGCCTGGGCTGGCCTGCCAACGCGCCGAGCACTTCGTCGCGCGGGCCGAACATCGCGACGGAACCGTCGCGGAGGAAGACGACATTATCGGCCGTGCGCAGAAGATTGGTCTGATGGCTGACGATAACGACCGTGCGGCCCCGCTCCTTCAGTTGCTGGAGCACGTTGAACAGCGCCACCTCGCCTTCGCCGTCGAGGCCGGTATTCGGCTCGTCGAGAACGATCAGCGGCGGGTCGCCGAACAGGGCCCGGGCCAGCGCGATGCGCTGGCGCTGGCCGCGCGAGATCTTGACGCCGTGCGGCCCGACCTCGGTCCGATAACCGTTCGGCAGCCGCAGGATCATCTCGTGGATGCCCGCGAGCTGCGCCGCGGCGATGACGGCTTCGCTGTCGACTTCGTCGCGCAGACGCGAAATGTTCTCGGCGATCGTTCCCGGGAACAATTCGATCTGTTGCGGCAGGTAGCCGATATGCTGGCCCAACTGGTCGGAAGGCCAGTTCCAGACCTCCGCCCCATCCAGCCTGACATGGCCGAGCGAAGGCCGCATCGTGCCGACGATGAGACGGCAGAGCGTCGTCTTGCCGGAGCCGGACGAGCCGATCACGCCACAGGTTTGGCCAGGCTCGACACCGAAGCCGATCGCGTTCAACAGGGCTTGCGAAGTTCCCGGCGCATAGTAGTGCAGATTTTCGAGTTTCAGCCGCCCTTGCGGACGCGGCAGGGTGACGCCGGCGTTCTGCATCGACGCGGTGGCGGCGAAGAGCTTGATCAGGTTCTGGCGCGCCGTCCGCGCGTTGACCAGGCTGCGCCAGGCGCCGATCGAACGTTCGATCGGCGCCAGCGCGCGGCTGAGCAGAATGGAAGCTGCTATCATCGACCCGCCCGTCAGTTCGCGGCGCAGGACGAAATAGGCGCCGAGCCCCAGCACGGCCACCTGCAGGGCGAGGCGCAGCGAGCGCGACAGGCTGCCGATCACGGTGGTGCGTTGGAAAATCCGGGACTGCAGATCCGTCAGCGATTGCTGGTTCTGTTCCCACCGCAGCAGCGCCGGCTCGGACATGCCGAGCGAGCACAACGTCTCGGCGCCATCGATGTATTGACCGACGGCGGCCTGGCTGCGACGCAACCCAGCCGCCGCCTCCTGACCCTTGCGGCGGGTGAGGAAATCGTTGGCTAAAGCGCAGCAGAACAGCAGCACGGCGCCGGCGAGACCGAGCACGCCCAATGCCGGATGCAGAAACCACATGAACGCCAGGAACACCGGTGTCCAAGGCGCGTCGAGAAAGGTCAGTATGCCGTCGCCGGCAATGAAGCCGCGCAGATCGCCCACGTCCTTCAGGCCGGCCTCGAGGTTGCTGCCGGCCAGGCGCGCCTCCATGGCGCGTTCGATCACCGGCACGCTGAGCTGGTCGTCCAGCCATTGGCTGATATGGCCCAGCATCATCCGGCGGGCATGTTCCAGCAGGCCATACACGGCGATGGCGCCGATGACGGCCAGAGTGAGCCACAGCAGCGTGTCGATCGAGCCGCTCGACAGCACCCGGTCGTATATCTGCAGCATGTAGACGGTGCTGGCGAGCAGGAGGACATTGGTGAGCAGGCTGAAGAGGAGAAGGGCCGGCGCTTGATGGCGCGCCAGGCGCATCACCTCCTGGAATTGCGGTCTTGGCTGCATGACGGATCCCCCCGTTTCGATGCTTGTGCGAGTGCTCGGCCGGGCGCTCAGCCGCGTGTGGCCGATGACGGTACGGGGGCAGCTAATGCTGCCCCCGTTAGTCGAGTGTCAGGCGATGTCGACGAGGATGTGCTGGAAGTCAGTCGTGTCGCCGTCCGCGTCCGCCACCTGGAAGGAGAAGTCGAGGTTGGCATTCGGCGTCTCGCTCACGGTCGAGGTGAAGCCGATATCCGTGATCTTCAGCACGTCGTTGTCGACGGCGTCGAAGCCCACCAGACCGCCGGTGGCATTGCTGCCGCCGCCTGCACCGGTCGCCCCGTTCAGGTTGATCGCCTGGCCGCTTATGCCGTTGCTCGACTGCATGATCTGGACACCTTGCAGGACATAGTCTTCGCCGGCCGCGTTGTAGTCGTTCCGCTCGATGATCAGGAGACCGTCGTTGTTGTCGAGCGTGAACTCGGTGTTGTACGGGGCCGGGACCTGACCCGTCTTGAAGATGTCGGCGTTGGCCGCGTAGACGGCCCGCGTGATCGAGGTGTCGTCCGCGGTGCCGAGGATGTTGTCGGCGCCATCGTCGACCAGGTTGAGGATCAGCATCAGATCCTCGCTGTTGCCGATGCCGTCGAACTTGATGGCCATGGCGCCGGCGGTCGCAGTCGGGACGGTAGCCTCGTTCACGATACCGACGTCGCTGCTGAAGAACCGCAAGGTCAGCAACTCGCCCTTCTGGATCGTGTCGCCGGCGACACCGTTGGTGCTCTGCGTCGCGGACACCCACGTTTGATTGTTGTTGCTGACCATGTCGTGGCTGCCGGTCGGCGTGTTGAACGAGGTGTCGGAGGACGATCCCTGGCCATTGTTCGTCAGGCTGAACGGATTGGCCTTGTTGATCGCGTTACCGGTGAATTGCACGTAGAAGTCTTCGTCTGCCGGCGTGTTCGGGTCATCCGCCTGCAGTTTTTCCAACACGATCGGTGGGTGGCCCACGTTGCTCGTGGGCTGCTTGGACAGGAGTTCGGCGGTGTGGATGACGTCGAAGCTGAAGCCCTCCAGCGGGTCGGTCAGGGTGATGGTGTAAGTACCGGCGACCTTGTCGAAGACCAGGGTACCGCCCGCTGTGCCTGTCTGGACGCCGGCGGCCGGATCCTTGTCGTAGGTGAAGCTGAAGTTGAACGTCGCGGAGGCATCAGTCTCCGATGCCAGCGTCACGTCCGGGGTCAGGATACTGCCGCCGCCGCCGCCGGTGATCGAGCCGGTGAGCCCGATCTGGATGCCGGCAGTCACGAGGTCCTGGTCGACAAAGTCCGAATGCGTGGCGTCGTAGAACGCGGCCGGGTGAGCATCCGCGCCGATATCGTAGCCGAAGGCTCCGCTGGCAAATGCGTTGGCCGCGTTGGCCAGGGTCTCGTGCTCGATAGCCACCGTACTAGGGTCACCGTCGAATGGCACCGTGATCGTCGGAGCATCGTCCTTGAAGACGAGGCTTGTGCCGATATCGACAGAATCCGAGTCCTCATCGCCGTCACCGTCGGTGATGGTCGCCGTCAACGTGACGAGATCGGCGGACGCCAAAGTCGTCTCCTGATCCGGCCCAGTGTCGGGCGAGTGTATGACGGCACGCGCCTGATCGAGTGTCACGTTGCCGTCAGCATCGACGCTCACCGTGAACACAATATCGCCAACGGCTGAGCCAGCGCGGCCGACCACCTCGCCGCTTTCGACGAAAAGCAGAACCGACTGGCCGGTCAAGGTGTCGGTCAGGCCGCTATCGTTTGTGATCTGGCTGATGCCGAGGGCATAGCTGACGGCGTCACCATCCGCACCGGCATTCGAAGTGAAGGCAGTGGAGAAGTCGCCGCTATTGTTGCCCAAATTAGTCTCGTCAACCGTGAGCGTTGGCGGCTCGCCGGTTGCCGTGATCGTCGGAGCATCGTCCTTGAAGACGAGGCTTGTGCCGATATTGACAGAATCCGAGTCCTCATCGCCGTCGCCATCGGTGATGGTTGCCGTCAAGGTGACGAGATCGGCGGATGCTAGAGTTGTTTCCTGATCCGGCCCGGTGTCGGGCGAGTGCACGACGGCACGCGCCTGATCGAGTGTCACGTTACCCTGATCATCGACGCTGACCGTGAACACGATATCGCCGACGGCTGAACCGGCACGACCGACCACGTCGTCGCCTTCGACGAAAAGCAGAACGGACTGGCCGCTCAAGGTGTCGGTCAGGCCGCTATCGTTGGTGATCTGGCTGATGCCGAGGGCATAGCTGATGGCGTCACCATCCGCACCGGCATTCGAGGTGAAGACAGTCGAGAAATCCGCGCTGTCGTCGATTGAAAAGTCGGACTCGTCAACCGTGAGCGTCGGCGGCTCACCAGTTGCCGTGATGCTCGGGCCGTCGTCATCGAAGTTGATGAAGGAGCCGACCTCTTCGGTGTGGGCGTTGGTTGTCGTCGCCGAGAAGTGGAACTCGGTGATGTCGCAGCCTTCATTCGCGTCGACCCCCGTAACCGTCATCCGATCCATCTTGGTGGCGGTCGTGATATCGACCGTGGTGACGTTGTCGAGCCCGGTAATGGTGACCGCGTTGCCGGTGCCGCTAAGCCCTGTGATGGTGACGTTGCCGCTTCCCGTTGCATAGGTGCCATCAACGGTGATGGTGGAAGCAAACCCCGATGTGCCCGTCAACTTGATGCTGGTGATGTCAACCGGGTTGGTCGTGGTGCCGTCAAAGAAGTCCGTGCCTTGCTGGTCGGCCGTGTTGTCGAAGGCCTTGATCGTGATGTCCACCCGCTTATCCGGTTGGGAGGGCGTGATCTGGTTGATCGTGAACCCGGCCTCGGTGATGGTCTCGATATGGTTGTCGTACTGGATTTGCGAAGCGCTACCTGCGGCGAGGTCGCCGCCGGTCACAAAGTCGACCTGCAGCGTTTCGTTCGGATTTATGCTCTGGTTGTTGATGCCGAAGCCCTGCGTGCTCACGTTGGCGGTGCCGCCGTTCAAACCGATCACCAGAAGCTGCTTGGAGGCGTCATCGGGCGAATTGATCAGGTAGAAATCATGATTGCCGGGAGCAGCATTCTGGCCGGAGAAGCTGATCTGGGAGGTCCCCTCGATCGATGCGAACACCTTGTCGGTCAGATCGATGCGGTCGTCCGGATCGGTCGCGATCGGATTGAACAACGGCACATACTGGACCAGGTACAGGTCTGGACTGGTGCCGCCGCCATCCAACCCGAACGAGAAGGCGAGCGGGCCGTTCGCGGCGGGTGCAACGTTCGGATCGGCTGTACCAATGACGCCGATCACGACATTTGGGTGAGTTGCGTCCTGGAACAGCCAGACATAATTGCCGTCGACCGTCTGAATGCCGCTGTTCACGCCGACGGTGGTGGAAAACGGGGTTCCGGAGGCGTTCTGGGTGAGAACGACCGATGTGATGGTTTCCCCTGCGCTCGCCGAGGCCACCACGAAGTCGGACTGGAAGGCGACCTCTATTGATGTGCCGAGAGTGAGAAGATATGTCAGTGTGGTGTTGGTGTCGTGCGGCGGAACGGCCGGATTGATATCGTCGTCTGTTAAGCCGCTTGTTTCGTCGATGATGATGTCTTGAGCTGTGATGTCGAGTGCCATTGCGAATTCTCCCTGGTTCAATGCGACAGGCGCGAAATCAGCCCCAACGCTGGCAACCGGTCGCATGGGCGTGCATTCGCCGGCAGGGCCGGCGCTGCGCGCCATTGTTAAAAGGGACCTGAAGTTTCGATTGACTCAGGGGGTAGAGGGGGTAGGAGGAGCCGCCGCTAATCCTCCGCCCCTTGCCCCGTCAGGCAATTCTGGGCGGATGCGTCCTATGCGCATCGGTGACCCACCAACGGCGGGCACCAAGGATCGACAATGAGGGCATACTCAACCCCGCCCCTCTTCAACAGGCTATTGACTGCCTGTACGCCTCCCGCTCAGAACATGAGCGCGAAAACTTTACTCTTATTTGTGGAGATTTGAAATCGGACTATTGCCTTTTAATAAAAAGTGTGAATCGGAAATAGTCCCTCCAGGGCACGGACTTTTGTCCCCATGATTCGAACCATTTAAAATCAAAAGGAACACACTAGATCGTGTCCTTGGATTTGGGACCGCCTGAAAGAATGAATAGCACCTAATGCAAACGACGCTCGCTATAGCACCTATGATGGACTGGACAGACCGTCATTGCCGGTTTTTCCACCGTCAGTTGACGCGCCGTGCGCTGCTCTACACCGAGATGGTGGTGGCGGACGCGGTCATCCATGGTGTGCGCGAGCGGCTGCTTGGCTTTGATGACGCCGAGCATCCGGTTGCGCTGCAGCTTGGCGGTTCGGATCCGCGCAAGCTCGCCGAGGCGGCCGTCATCGGCGAGGCGTTCGGTTATGACGAGATCAATCTCAATGTCGGCTGTCCGTCGGATCGGGTCCAGTCGGGCACGTTCGGCGCCTGCCTGATGAAGACGCCGCTGCTGGTGGCGGAATGCGTCTCTGCGATGAAGGCGGCGGTGAAAATCCCCGTCACCGTCAAATGCCGCATCGGCGTCGACGAGCAGGACCCCGAACCGGCTCTCGATACGCTGGCCGACGGTGTGCTCGCGGCCGGTGCCGATGCCCTCTGGGTGCATGCCCGCAAGGCGTGGCTGGAGGGGCTGAGCCCTAAGGAAAACCGCGATATCCCACCGCTCGATTATTCGCGCGTCTATCGGCTGAAGGCCAGAAAGCCGAACGAATTCATCGGCATCAATGGCGGTATTCAATCGCTCGACGAGGTTTCCGAACATCTCGGCCATGTCGACGGCGCCATGCTTGGCCGTGCGGCCTATCATACGCCGGGCATCCTTGCCGGCGTCGATGCGGCTTTCTATGGCGAGGCGCGGATCGCTTTCGACTACGCAGCGCTGATGGATGCAATGGCTGCTTACGCCGCGCGCCACATCGAGAAGGGCGGGCGGCTCGGCCATATTACGCGCCATATGGTCGGCCTGTTCCATGGCCTTGCGGGCGCGCGCCGCTACCGGCAGATTCTGTCCACCGATGCCAACAAACCCGGAGCGGGGCCGGAGGTGCTGAAGGCAGCCTTTGCGGCGGTCGATCTCAGCGAGGCTGCAGCCGAAGCCGCCTAAGAGGCTGCAACTCAAATCTCGCAGGCCATCCTGTCCGTATTGATGTCACAGATCTCAGCAGCAACAATGCTGGCCTGCGGGACTGAACTGCAGTTCCTTCTGTCTCGGCGGACAGGGGTGATCACCGTAAGAGCAGAATACGCAGCAATCTCCCGCCAGGGGCTTGAGGAGAACCCCGCAGCTTTCGCATTCGTAGAAATACTGGCAGGCATCGGCCGGCATCGTCTCGGTTTTGCGGTGACCGCAGGCCGGACAGGTGATGGTGCTGGTGAGTCCGGTCATTGCTCATTCACCAAGGCTGCAGCATAGCCGGCGTTTGTGGAAGCATCGGCAATCGCTGCCGGGCTCGTCTTGCTGTCGTCGAAGACAACCGTCGCAGTCTTGGCATCGACGTCGGTTGAAACGGAGACAATGCCGTCGAGGTGCTTGATTGCGGTCGTAACGGTGGCCGGGCAGAGCGGACACGTCATGTCGGGCACCGAGAACGTGGCGGTACGCTGCCCCGCAGCAGCGGGCGCGGCGACGAGGAGCAGGACAGCGATTGCAATCGCAATGCGCATGGAGATCTCCTACAGATTGAGCCGTCCGAAGACATCGACAGCGGCCGCAGACGCTGCAATCAGGCTCGCGGCCAATAGGATCCATCGGGTGGAGTTGCGATAGACGGGACTGGCGCAGAGGGAGCCCGGAAGGCAGGCGGCCGCTTCACTGCGGCGGTAGCGCCAGTATCCGAGAGCGATGGAGACGGCTGCGAGCGTGAGGAAGTACGGCTGGTAGGGCGCCAGCGCAGTGAGGCGCGCGATCCAGGCGCCGCTAATTCCGGCGAGTGCGAAAGCGAGCGGAAGGATACAGCAGGCGGAGGCGAGGAGACCTGCCGAAAGGCCGCCAAGAGCGAACGACAGGCCAGTCTGTGATGTCGTTGGGTTGCTGACGGGCGATGGTGCGATCATTCCGGCATCTCCACGCGGCTCGACAGGAACAGGTTGATGGCGGCGCCCGACAGCATGATCAACAATCCGGTGCCAAGATTGAACATCAGAATCTCGATGCTGGCGTCGATTGGATGGAACAGGGTCAGCGCCGCCGCAGTAATTCCAGCGACGGAGAGACTTGCGGCGAAGATCACCGGCGCTGGGTTGAAACTGGCGGCATGGCGCAGCATCAGAGCCAAGGCGAGCGACAACGGCAGGCTGGTCAGCACCAATGTGGCAATGCAGGAGGCCGTCTCACCAGGAGCCGCGCCACCGGGAACCATCGGGGTCCAGAAACGCAGGCACTGATAGCCGATCGAGAAAAGCCACAAGGCAAGCGCCGGAAGCGGCAGCCAAAGCCAGTGACGTGAACGGCCGGGAAGGCTGATGAAGAATGCCGCCAGCGCGGCAAGGATGCCGGTTAGGACAGCCCCTGTGAGGCTCAAGGCGAAGCGGATATCGGCCAGGCGAACAAGGAGGCCTGGCCGCCAGCCATGGGCAGCGGCGATCATGGTGAGGATCAATGCGGCCAGAAGCAGGAAACCGGTGGCGCGCAGCAGCGGTGGGCGGAGCCGCCTGACCGGTCTCAGATTGGCCGCAAGCGCGGAAATGAGATCATCCGTGGGGATCATGTTTCACTCCCGCCATGGAAGAATCGCCGCAGACGCTGGATGGCGCGGTGCGTGGCGATTTTAAGCGCCGCCACGCTCGTACCACTCACCGCCGAGGCTTCTTTCAGCGACAGCCCTTCGATCTTGGTGAGCCGGACGGCTTCGCGCTGTCCGGCAGGAAGGCGGTCGAGGGCCGCCGCAATCTCATGGATATTCGTCATGCCCTCAAGGTTCGCGGGCGGATCGGCAAAGGTTTCGTGAGCAGATTCAAATTCCGTTTCGTAGGCCCGGCGGCGGCCCTGACGGCGCAGGCGGTCGATCAGCCTGCGCCGGGCAATGGCCGTAACCCAGGGACCGAACGGCCGCGCGGGATCATAGGTCCGGCGCACGGTATGCAGGCTGAGCAGTATATCTTGCACCGCATCCTCGACATCGCTGGGATTGCGGTGGCAGCGCGCCGCGTGAGCGCGGAGGTAAGGCGTGATGCCCTCGAGGAGCCGCCGGTAGGCATCGGCGTCACCGTCCTGAGCCCTGGCCATGAGGATCGACCAATCCAGTTCTCGCACCTGCGGCGAGGGAGCAGCCGGCCCCCGCACAAGTTTCAGCACCGGTTTGGTGGTCATTGCCGGTGTGCCTCCGAAGCAAATCGTAAGGCTATCAGCCGATCGAGGGAAATCGGCCCTGCGCCCAGGGCGATGATGGAGATCGCCATGGCGGCCCAGGGCAGGTGGAAGTTGGCCCAGCCATCGGGCACCACAAGCTGGATGACACCGGTCATGACGAGCATCGCCAGCGCGGCAAAGCGGGTGGCGAGGCCCAGGACCAGCAGCACCGGCAAAACGAGTTCGGCGGTCGCGACCAGATAGGCCACGGCATCTGGCATGGGGAAACCATACTCGGCACCGAAGATGTGCAACTTGAACTCCTCTTCGAACAGATAGACGGTGCTGTCCGAGAGCTGCAGGAAGCCGTCCCAGCGGGTAAGGCCGGAGCGGAAAAACGGCACCGCGAGTGCTGCTCGCAGAAACACGGGCGCCACAGCCATGGCAACCGAGGAAAGCCGCCTTGTCAGTGTACGGACGAGTTCCGGAGTTGAGATCGTCATGGCTCACCTCCGGCATCCCGTTCGAGGCTCCAACCGACGAAAGCGCCGGCTTCGATCAGTCCGGCCAACGCAGCGCTGAGATCGAAGTGGACTGTGACCTCAAGTGCGGCGATGGCGGCGGCCACCACTGGCCTGCCGGCGCCCAGGCTCCTGACAAGGGCCGCTGCGCCCACCGGGATCTGGTGAACACGAACTTCTGCGCCTGGCCGGATGATGAGAGCATCCTCGCCGCCCGCGTCGAGATCGACGACTGCGGGCTCGCCACCCGCAATGTTCATGCGCCAGATGGTGAGGGCGGGAAACTGCGATTGCGTAACACGCAGCGAAGGGTGGAGCGCCAGCCTGACCTGGGCGAGGCGGTCCTGATCGATGGCGAGGAGATCGGCGGCTGTAAGCGGTTCCGCATCGGCCGCGTGATAGGCCTCGATCCAGGCGCGCTCGATCCTCGCCACGTCGGCGAGATAGGGCAATGTCGCCACAGGCTCGAATCCGTCAATGAATTCCGGGAAGCCCGTGCCGTAGCCCAGCATGATCGGAGACTGCGGCGGATGTGTTGTTGCGAATTGCCCGGCCATGGCACGGAAGAATTCATCCCCGACGATGCGATGAACCGCTGGGTAATTTTCCTTCAGTGTCTCGATGAGGCCGGCCACGACGTTGTTGCGATAGACCGCAAAGCGGCGTGGACTTGGCAAGCCGTCGGGACCCACGATGCCCGGCGGCGTGGCGCGAGCAGCATCGAGCAGGGCCATCGCGAAGTCCTGCTGCCGTTCAGCCAGTCCTTGCAAGGCGCACCTCCTGCGGTGTCGCGTGAGGCTTCATATGCGCTTCGGCCCGCATGGCCTCGGCGTGCAGCTCGCCCCATGATGGCAAATCGGCATCCCATTCGATCAGCGTCGGCGTGGGACCGAGCTTGCCGATAGCGTAGGCGTAGAGCTGCCAAACCAACGGATCGACCGGCCGGTTGTGGGTATCGATAAGCAGCGGCCTCTGTTTCTCGTCGGTCTCCGGCGTGAAGCCGGCAAGGTGTATTTCCTGCACGGCGACGAGCGGATAGGCATCGATATAGGCGAAGGGATCCCATTGCTGATTGGTCGAAGCGACGTGGACGTTGCTCACATCGAGCAGCAGACCGCAGCCGGTGCGCCGCTGCACCTCGGCGATGAAATCAGGCTCGGCATAGGTGCTTTCGGCGAAGGCGATGTAGGTGGAGGGATTTTCCAGCAGCATCTGGCGGCCGAGCGTCTCCTGCACCTCGTCGATATGAGAGACGATGCGCTGGAGCGTTTCCTTGGTGTAGGGCATCGGCAGCAGATCGTTCAGAAACGCCTCGCCATGGCTCGACCATGCAAGGTGCTCGGAGAAAAGCCCAGGCTGGTAACGGGCGATCAGGTCCTTCAGGCGCCTCAGATGGTCTTGATCGAGGGGCCCGGCCGCGCCGATCGACAGGCCGACGCCGTGCAGCGACAGCGGATAGAGATCGCGCACTGCCGCAAGGTAGCGGTGCGGCGGTCCACCAGCCCCCATGTAGTTTTCGGCGTGGACCTCGAAAAAGCCGATATCCGGCACAGTTTCCAGGATCTCGCGGTAGTGCTGCGGCTTAAGTCCCACTCCGGCGCGCCGAGGTATGTTCATGTCGATCTCCCGGAAAGTCACGGACAGGAGGCGGATGGCCTCGCCATCCGCCGGAGTTTCCTGGAGATCAGCCGATCGGCTTCAGCGAGCCATGGCCATTGGGCGTGGTCATGGCGGTGCAGGTTCCCTTCTTCACCAGCTTGAAGGCATTGCCTTGGTAGTTCTTGGTGGAGGTGCCCGCGCAGGTGGTTCCAGCGCCCGCATAGCAGTCGTTATGGCCTTTCAGCGCTACGCCGAAGCACTTCTCCATCTTGCCGGAAGCGACCTCTTTCTTGGTCATCTCCCGCATCTTCATCATCTCTGCCTCGCTCATAGCGGCGGATGCGGAGCCGATGGCGGCGGCGCCAATTGCTCCGGCAAAGGCACTGGCGACGACGGCGGAAATCAGGCGGTTTGACATGCTATCCTCCATTGGCATTGTTGGACGAACCTTCTCCCCCGGCGATGCTGGAAGCGGCAGGTTCTTCTGGAGGTTCGCGGCGGCGCCTTCTGAGGTTACGGCGGTTCAGATCGCCGCGGTTCACGAATTCGTGTAGTTGGGGTCAGGAATGGTTGGCAAAAAACGATGCACTTGAAGCACAGCCATAAAGCCGGCCTCAGCAAGGCGTCAGCCGAACCGGCTTGAGGGTCTAATCGCGCAGCACCATGCGGTCTCCGCGCACGTCGAAGCCCGACAGCGAACTGATGAAGTTCATGCCGAGCAGGCTCTGCTCGAGCATGCCGGGCGCCGCGACCATCACCGGCATATCCTTGCGCACGATGCCGCCGATAGCCATTTCATTGGCCCTCACGGTGGCGGCGCGCGCCATGCCGTTGGCGGTCGAAACGTCCACGGTGTAGCTGAGCGCCGCCGGATTGAACCCGGCCGCCTGGGCGTCCTGCGCCGTCAGCACCGTGCTGGTCGCGCCGGTGTCGACAACCGTCCGCACCGGAGTACCGTTGACCAGGATTCGCGCTTCGAAATGGCCGTTGTCGGCCTTGTCGAGCGTGACGGTGGCGCGGCCATTGTCAACGCCCAGCGCCAGCGGGCTTCCCGGAACAAGGCCGGCCGTGACGCGGCTGGCAACGTCCTGCAGCTCGTAGCGGTATTGGTAGCCGGCAATCAGCGCCAGCACGATGGCCGCCCAGACGCCGATATTGCGCGCCATGTCACCGAGCGGCCGGCCCGAGCGAACGAGGCTGGCGCCAATCACCGTTACTAGGACGCCAACCCAGATCAGCCGGCTGAAATCGTGGTTCTCGATGCCGAAGGTACGGCCGGCGGAATCATTCATCATCAGCAGGATCAGCCCGGCGCCGATCACCAGCATGACGATCCAGAACAGGCGGTTCATGGCCAGCCCTTTCTCAGTCCTTGCTCACAACATGCCGCGCTCGCGCGCCATGCGGGCGCGCCGCGTTTCGCGGCGCGGCTGGCGTTCGACCGTCTCCAGCCGCGCCGGCAACTCGGCCATCACCGTCCGCCGGACTTCCGGCGTCATCATGAGCCAGGTCGCGATTTCATCGCGCGTGCGCCCGCAGCCGAAGCAGAAGCCGGTTTTCATGTCGATCGAGCAGACGAGTATGCAGGGGGACTCAATGGCGGTCATGCTGTTCTCTTGCCTTCACTCCACATGGTGCAACCACAAAGCCAATGCAAGCCCTCCGCAATGCGCCGCCCACCGGTGCTTCCGCGGCATTGCCGGGCGGTTGTGCCGGGCAGCGAAGGCGGCTATGCCGCTGCCTGTTCCCGCAATGAGACCGATATGACCGCCAAGCCTTTCGATGATTTCCGCACCCTCCTGACGACGCTGCCGACGCCGGACGTCGCCGCCGAAACCCGTATCCGCACGCTGTTCGCCAAGACCGACAAGCCAAAGGCCTCGCTTGGGCGCATCGAGGATATCGCGATCTGGCTGGCCGCCTGGAGCGGGCGTGCGCCGCCGGCGATAAACCGGCCGCTTGTGGCGATCTTCGCCGGCAATCACGGCGCGGTGCGACATGCCATCTCGCCGCGGCCCGTTTCGGCGACCGCCAATGCCGTTGAACTCTGCGCCGCCGGCGGTGCGGCAATCAACCAGATCTGCATCGCCAACGATCTCGGCCTGAAGGTCTTCGATCTGGCCCTCGACATTCCGACCGGGGACATCACCGAGGAAGCGGCGCTCGACGAACGCGGCTGCGCCGCCACCATGGCCTTCGGCATGGAAGCGGTCGCCGGCGGCGCGGACCTTCTATGCCTGGGCGATCTCGGTGTCGGCAATTCGACCATTGCGGCGTCGCTGTGCGCGGCGCTGTTCGGCGGCAAGGGCGCCGGCTGGATCGGGCCGGGATCGGGCGCGGATGCAGCAATGATGGCGCGCAAGGCCGAAGTGGTCGACCGGGCGCTGGCCTTTCATGGCACCGGCCTCGGCGATCCGCTCGAAGCATTGCGACGGGTCGGCGGCCGCGAGTTCGCGGCGATCTGCGGCGCCATTCTCGCCGCCCGCATGCAGAAGATCCCGGTGCTGCTAGACGGCTTCGTCGCGACGGCTGCCGCCGCGGTCCTGCACAGGGTCAATTCCTCAGCGATCGACCATTGCCTGCTCGCCAGCCTGTCGCCGGAGCCCGGCCATGCCAAGGTCGCCGAACGGCTTGGGCTCGAGCCGTTGCTCGATCTCGGCGTCAGTCACGGCGAAGGGGTGGGGGCTGGACTTGCCGCAGGTCTTGTGAAGGCCGCGGCGCTTACCAGTTCCGGTATGGCGGTAGTCGTTCGCAACTAAGGCGCGTGGCGATCCTTCAGATTCGCTCCGTGCACTTTAGGCTCTTGATTTTACGCATGTCTTTGCCCCGAAACCGGTCCCTACTTTCGGGAGACATGCTTAGTCTGGTTCGATGGAGCCAAATATCGGGTGGGCGTATCCTGCCTCGCGTCCACGCGTATTTCGATTTCAGTCGTAACCAGCTTTCGCCCAACTGAAATCGTCGCGTAATCCAGCTTTCCAATATCGAAGCACGACGGCCGAAGTCGCCGCCGCTCCGGCAGGCTTGGTGCTCGCTGTCACCAGCGGCTCAGCCCGAGGGCTTATCCGAACGAAGGAGGCATCCATGACTCACAAATACTCTCTTGCCGCCATCGCCATGGTTTTGGCCATGACCGGTGCCGCCACGGCTCGGGCCGAAGACGCCAACAAGGCCGACCTCGAGGCCCTGAAAAAATCGCTGGCCAAATATGAGGACTACACGGCCGCTCTGCGCGACCTCTATCTGTCGACCGTCGGCTGCGTCTACTACAGCGGCGAAAAGATAGCCGGCGCGATGGACTATCCGAAGGGCGCCATGGGCATCCATTTCGTCAACGTCCCAAGCGTCGGCCAGAAGCTCGACCCGATGAAACCCAACGTCCTGATCTACGAGCCGACGAAGAAGGGGTTGAAACTGGTCGGCGTGGAATGGCTGGTGCCGCTGACGCCGGACGTCAAGGAAGCCCCCAGCCTGTTCGGCCAGAAGTTCATGGGACCGATGGAGGGGCACTACCCGCTGATCCCGAAGGAGTTCGTGCATTACGATCTTCACGCCTGGCTGTTCAGCGACAATCCGAACGGCATGTTCAGCCCGACGAACCCGAAGGTGAAATGCAGCAAGGCCGAGTTCCCGATGCTGGAGAAACCGACCATGATGATGCCAGGGCCGATGTAGGGGAGAGCGAGGCGCAGAGCGGATTTCGTGACGGAACCAGCCTAGCGCCGGCGCGCCGCAACCGCCTTGGTCGGCAGAGCCGGCAGTTCCTCCATCACCCGGCTCAGCGGGAAAATGGCGATGGCCTCCGTGCCTTCGCGCAGCTTGGAGTGAAGCTCGAACTCGCCGCCATGCATGTCGAGCAGCCCCTGCACGATCGGCAGACCGAGGCCGGTTCCCTGTTCGGCGCTCTTGATGGCGATCGAGCCCTGGCCGAAGGCGGAAAGCACCACCGGGATTTCCTCATCCGGGATGCCCGGGCCGTTGTCCTTGACCGAGATGTACTGACCGCCGCCCGCTGTCCAGCCGACGCGCACGCGGACTTCGCCTCCCGACGCGGTGAACTTGATCGCATTGGACAATAGGTTGAGCGTGATCTGCCGGATGGCCCGCTCGTCGCCGAACAGACGCGGCAAGGTCGTCTCGAACTCCTGGATAACGCGGATGTCCTTATTGCGCGCCCTGAGCTCCATCATGTGACAGCAGTCCTCGACGATCGTCACCAGCACCACCGGCTCCTCGTTGAGCTGGTAGCGGCCGGCCTCGATGCGCGACAGGTCGAGGATCTCGTTGATCAGGTCGAGCAGGTGCTGGCCGGATTCGTGCACATCGTGCGCGTAGTCGCGATAGGTTGGGTTGTTCATTGGCCCGAGCACCTCGTTGGCCATCACTTCGGAGAAACCAAGGATGGCGTTGAGCGGCGTTCGGAGCTCATGGCTCATCGAGGCGAGAAAGCGCGACTTCGCCAGATTGGCGTCCTCGGCGCGCCGCCGAGCCTCGTCGGACATCGATTTCGCCGTCTCCACCTCGGCGATCAGCGCGTCCTTTTCCGAGCGGAAAGAGAGCACCATCCACGAGGCCTGGTTGAGATGGCGCGCGACATAGCCGAAGAAAGGCAGCGCAGCGACCAGGAGCGCCGCCATGATCCCTTCGATCGGCATCCATAGGCGCGCGACGGCATAGGCATAGATCGCGACCGGAATGGCGAAGGTGGCAAGCAACGCGCCCCCCAGCGAAGATGCCATCACCGCAGTCGTCGCCATGGCGGCCAGAAGCACCATGGCCTTGGCGACATGGAACTGGTCGACCTGGCATGTGTCGCAGCCGAGCCAGGCGAACCAGGCCCAGCCGAGGCCGCACAGCGAATGGCCGATCAGGAACTCGCGGCGTGTTCGCACGGGGTCGAGCTCGGCCGCTTCCGTGCGCTCGACGCGCCGCGCCATGAAAGTGACGATGGTGTAGCAGAGCAGGGTAAAGAGGGCCCAAATGGCGACCTGATTGCCCAGGCCGGCAAAGTGGCCGACCGCCGCCACGGCAAGCACGAGCAGCGGTATGGCGATCGCGCTGACCACCATGGCGCGCGCATGCAGCTTCAGCAGCTCGCGATCGAAGTCGAGGCTGCCGGCCTGCTGCGAAAGACGGTCACGCGTCCTGCGCACCGCGCGCGCCACATCGCTGTTGCGATGCGGTTTCCTGCGGTCCACAATGAATTTGTCCGCTGTGTCCGAGCGTAGCAAAGGCATGCGAAGTTCAATTTCTGCGCGCAGCGATTTTCAGTTCGTTAAGCTACGTTCGAATGATTAAGAGACTGTTTGCCATATGAGCCGTTCCTGGTCGCGAGGACCGCGCCGGCGATATGCTCCGCGGCCTCCGCGCAGCCTCCGGCGCAGGCTGCTGGATTATGGGCTGACCGCGATTGTGCTTGGCCTGTTCATCCTGGTGGCGGCGCGGCTCGACCGTTTCGAGACGCGCAAGGAGCAAGGCACGGCCATCGTCAATGACGGCGATTCGCTCACGCTGGGTACCGAGCGTATCCGCATGCGCGGCATCGACGCTCCGGAATATACGCAGACGTGCCGCGAGGAGGGCGCCGACTACCCTTGCGGCAGGCTCGCGCGGCAGTCGCTGGTGCGGCTGATCGCCAACAGGCCGGTTTCCTGCAGAGGCTGGCAGCGCGACCGATACGGCCGGCTGCTCGGTGCCTGCAAGGCAGGCGACACAGACCTCAACCGTGCTCAAGTGCAGGCCGGATGGGCCGTCGCATTCGGCGACTTCGAAACCGAGGAGGCGACCGCGCGGGTCGCCAAGGTCGGCATCTGGGCCGGCTCCTTCGAAGAGCCGCAAGACTGGCGCGACAGCCATCACGACCAGCCGACCGAAAGGAAGCATGGCACGCTGGCTTCGCTTGGCGACGCGCTGCGCGAGCTTGTTCGCTTCTGGTGATGCCGCTTCTGGCGATGCTCTGTTCGGTGCATGTCGTCTCCCCAAAACCGCTGCGCACTTTTGGGCGACATGCATTGAAGCCCGCCCTATGATCGGGGTGAAAGATCGGAGAATGGAATGAAGCTGTTCGATGGCGGCCGCGCGCCGAACCCCAGGCGGGTTCGGGTTTTCCTGGCGGAAAAGGGGCTGACCGTTCCGCTGGTGCCTGTGGACATGGGCGCGCTGGAGCATCGCGAGGAGCCAGTGGCGTCGCGCAATGCGTTGCGGCGGCTGCCGGTTCTGGAATTGGACGACGGCACCATCATCACCGAATCCATCGCCATCTGCCGCTATTTCGAGGAGTTGCATCCGGAGCCTGCCTTGTTCGGGAAGGGCGCGCTCGGCAAAGCCAAGGTGGAGATGTGGCAAAGGCGCCTGGAGTTAAACCTCCTAAGCTGCGTCGCCGCTGCCTTCCGGCACATCCATCCGGCGATGAAGGACTGGGAGGTGCCGCAGATCCCGGAATGGGGCGAGGCCAACAAACCCAAGGTCATTGAATTCCTGCATCTCCTCGACCGCGAACTGGCGGATAGGGAGTTCGCCGCCGGCGATACCTATTCGGTCGCCGACATCACCGGGCTGATCGCCATCGACTTCATGAAGCCGGCCCGCATCAAGGTGCCCGAGGCATGCGCGAATGTGCTGCGCTGGCATGCGGCGCTCTCCAGCCGGCCAAGCGCCGCTGCCTGAGGCCGCATTTGGACGACTTGCCGAGCATGACCCGAGCGCTGGAAAGCCTCACCACCAGGGTGCGAGCCTGTCGCATCTGCGTCGAGCACCCGCGCGGCCGACCGTTGCCGCATGAGCCGCGTCCGGTGCTGAGGCCGTCGTCGAGCGCGCGCATCCTGCTCGCCAGCCAGGCGCCGGGCACCAAGGTCCACATATCGGGCATGCCTTTCACCGATGCTTCCGGGGATCGCCTCAGAAGCTGGCTCGGCGTCAGCAGCGAAGAGTTCTACGACACGAAAAAATTCGCCATCGTGCCGATGGGTTTTTGCTTTCCGGGTCAGGATGCCAAGGGCGCCGACCTACCGCCGCGCCGCGAATGCGCGCCGGCCTGGCGCGCTGCGTTGATGGCGCTGATGCCGCAGATCGATCTGGTGCTGACGATCGGCGGTTACGCGCAGTCCTGGCACATGGGCTCGGCCCGTGGGCCATCACTGACGGAAACGGTCAAAAACTGGCGCACCATTTGGGACCAGTCGCCCGCCCGGAAAGTGCTGCCGCTGCCGCATCCGTCATGGCGAAACACCGGCTGGTTGAAGCAGAATCCCTGGTTTGAAATGGATTTGCTGCCTTTCCTGCGGTCGCAAATCCGCTATCGCATCGGATAGGCATTCGGCAAGATATCACTCGCTTTTACCGCCATTGGCAGAATTTCTTTCTTGTGGAAGGCCCGGATAAAAGGGAATATAGCGAAACTATTCCCCTGGAGTTCTCCCGATGGACCGCCTTGACCGAAAAATTCTCCGCCTCCTGCAGGAGGATGCGACGCTTGCGGTCGCCGATGTCGCCAAGAAAGTCGGCCTGTCGACCACACCGTGCTGGCGACGCATCCAGAAGCTCGAGGAAGAGGGCGTCATCCAACGACGTGTGGCCATTCTCGACCACGAGAAGGTCAATGTGCGCGTCACCGTCTTCGTGTCGATCCGCACCAATTCGCACAGCCATGAGTGGCTGCGGCGTTTCTCCGAGGTCATCCAGGAATTTCCGGAAGTGGTCGAGTTCTACCGCATGAGCGGCGATGTCGATTATCTGCTGCGCGTCGTGGTGCCCGACATTGCCGCTTACGACGCCTTCTACAAGCGGCTGATCGCCAAGATCGAGATCCGCGACGTGTCGTCGTCCTTCGCCATGGAGCAGATCAAATACACGACCGAGATCCCACTCGACTACATGGTGCTCGACAAGGAATCGGGCGCCAACGCGGCCTGATCATCTAGCGCTCGCCGCTTTCCACCATACGCGAAGCGGCGAGATTTAGTTCTTCTTTTTGTTGAGGAAATTCCACGGCGAGTTGACCGGCAGCGTGACCGCGTCCGGCACCGTATCAACGCTCGCCACCTCCGCCTTGCGCACGGTATAACCCGACTGGACGATCAGGACGCCGTCGAGGATGAAGAGCTGGCTCTTCTCCATGCCGGGCTTCAGCACGCCGGTGACGGAGACCGGCTGATAGGCCTCCGACATTTTGTACGGATGCGCCGGCGTCACCAGCACGATCTGGTTGGGCGGCGGCGTCGGCATGTGGCTGCAGGCGCCCGTCCACGGCACCAGCAGGAACTGGTAGACGAGATCGCCGTCGCGATCGACCGGCAATGCATAGCCGGATAACTGAATGGTCTTGTCCTGCAGATCGAACGACAGCGTCTCGCCGTGATCGGGCAGTTTTGCCGCGATCATCGGCAGGTTGGCATTCTCGGCGACTGCCTGCGTGGCTGGGCGCAGATCCTTCCAGAAGATATGCGCGACGTCGGCTGCGGCGTCAGCTTGCGCGGCAGCGAGCATGGCCGCCAACGTCGCGACTGATTTGAGAGTCTTGCTCATGGTCGTGCCATCCTTCGCCAGTCCATTCCCGAAATCGAGTAAAAGCGTCCTGACCGACTAAGGCTCAACGGCTCAGCCGCATCACATGCCGCCGTGCGCCGGCGGTGCCGATCTCGTGAAAGCCGCGTGCGACGAACATGTCGCGAAAACCCATGAAGCGATAGCTCGGTGCGGCCTCGTCTACCGGATAGGCCTCGATGGTAGAAGCGCCTTTGGCGAAAGCGTGCTCGATCGCGGCATCCAGCAAAGCGGAAGCGAGGCCGCCGCCGCGCAAGGCCCTTGGGACGTAGAAGCAAACGATCGACCAGACGCCTGTTTCGCTGTCGTCCTGCTGCTTTGAGAGTTTTCGATAGGTTTCGCGCGGCGCGACCGAGCACCAGCCGACCATCCTGCCGTCGAGCTCGGCGACGATGCCGACCGGTGTGCCGGCATCGATCAGCGCCATCATCATGCGCTTCTTCTCGTCGTTCTCAATGTGCTCGCGGCTGGAATGGCGCCAGGCCATGCACCAGCAATATTTCGGCGCGCCGGGCTGCTCGAACAGCTCTTCGAAACGACCGCGCGTTTGCCGGGTCACCTCGATGAAGCGGATATGGCCGAGATCAAGCCTTTCCGGCAGCGAGCCGTTCGAGCCGTTTGGCATCCGTCAGTTCCTTGACAGCGTCCTTGCCGATCCAGCGCGCCGTCTTGTCGGACGATGCCGCCAGTTTCTCGGCCAGCGCAAGGGCAGGGGCGTACAGTGCCATCGACCGCTTGCCGATCTGCCGCAGCGCCCAGTTGACCGCCTTACGGACGAAGTTGCGCGGGTCGCCCGCATGCTTCTCGATCAGCGGCAGATAGGCAAGGAAGGTCCCATCCGGCTCCTTCTTCAGATGCACCGCGCCCCAGGCCAGCATGGCAAAGGCGGTGCGGCGCACGAACTCGCGTTCGTCCTCGGCGAATTCCTCGATCAGCTCGCGCCAGAACGGCGTTTCGGCGAACAGGTCGGCAACGGTGTCGACGATTTCCCAGCTGTCGAAACCGGCGGCCCAGCGCCGGCACTGGCCGATATCGACCTTCTTCGCCTCGCCGGTGAAGGCGGCCATCAATCGCGCCTCGCGGATGCCGGTATCCCAGAGAAGCAGCGACCTCTCGTGGTTTTTCTTCAGCTTGCGCGCCAGCGGCCTCAGATCGGAATTGCCGACGCCGAGCGCGGCCACGGTATTGATGCCGAACCGCGCCATGCCGGCGCGGTTCTCCTCGGTGCCGATCGAGCGCAAATGAGCGACGATGTCGTCGGCGCTCCAGCTCGGATCGGGCAGGGCCATCGCTGTCTATTTTTCCAGGCGCGCCAGCAGCGAGGACGTGTCCCAGCGCCTGCCGCCCATCTCCTGCACATCCTTGTAGAACTGGTCGATCAGCGCCGTCACCGGCAGCTTGGCGCCGTTGCGGTTTGCCTCGGCGAGGCAGATGCCGAGATCCTTGCGCATCCAGTCGACGGCGAAGCCGAAATCATATTTTCCGGCGTTCATCGTCTTGTGGCGGTTTTCCATCTGCCAGGAGCCGGCGGCACCCTTGGAGATCACCTCGATGACCTTCTCGATGTCGAGCCCGGACTTCTTGCCGAAATGGATGCCTTCGGCCAGCCCCTGGACGAGGCCGGCGATGGTGATCTGGTTGATCATCTTGGTGAGCTGGCCGGCGCCGGCCGGCCCCATCAGCCCGACCATGCGGGCAAAGGCGTCGATGACCGGCCTGGCCTTGTCGAAGGCTGCCTGCTCGCCGCCGGCCATCACGGTCAGCACGCCGTTCTCGGCGCCCGCCTGGCCGCCCGACACCGGCGCGTCGAGGAAGGAAAAGCCGGCCTTTTCAGCGGCGTCGGCCAATTCGCGCGCGACCTCGGCCGAGGCGGTGGTATTGTCGATGAAGACGGAGCCTTTCTTCATCGCTGCGAAGGCGCCCTTGGCGCCGGTCGTCACCGAGCGCAGGTCGTCGTCATTGCCGACGCAGGAGAACACAAAATCTTTGCCTTCGGCCGCCTCGGCCGGCGTCAATGCCAGCCTGCCGCCATGTTGGGCGACCCACTGCTCGGCCTTGGCCGTGGTACGGTTGTAGACGGTAACGTCGTGGCCGCCCTTGTTCCTGAGGTGGCCGGCCATCGGATAGCCCATGACGCCAAGACCGAGAAATGCAACCGATGCCATTAGCCTGCCTTCCAGCAAAAGAGAGATTTCAGTGGCGGAAGGTCTAGGCCATGCGAAAAATTCGTCAAGGCACGGAGGGCCACATCGACTGGTGCAGCCTGGAACGCGGCGCTCTATCGCTTGAGGTGAATGGTGATCCGGCGCTCGATCCATTCGACGCCGTGGCGCAGGATCTCGACCATCACCAGGTAGACGATCGCTACCCAGATATAGGCTTGAATGTCGAAGGAGTTGGCGTAGGCGAGCTTGGCATTGCCCATCAGGTCGTAGACGGTGATGATGGCAACGATGGCCGAGGCCTTGATCATCAAAACGAGCTCGTTGCCGTAGGGCCGTAGCGCGACGATGATCGCCTGGGGCAGGATTACCTTGCGCAGCGTCTGAAGCTTATGCAGCCCGAGCGAGGCGGCACCCTCCCATTGGCCCCGGGGAACGCTCTCGATGGCGCCGCGCAGGATTTCGGCCTGGTAGGCGGCGGTGTTGAGCGAGAAGGCAAACACCCCGCAATAGAAAGCTTCGCGGAAGAACCACCAGAGACCGACGGATTGCAGTTCCGGCCTGAATGAGCCGACGCCATAATAGACCAGATAGGTCTGCACGAGCAGCGGCGTGCCGCGGAAGAAATAGACGTAGCAATAGGCAAGTCCGGACAGGATCCGGTTCTTCGACATGCGGCCATAGGCAACCGGGAGCGACAGGATCGCACCGGTGACCATCGAAATGCCCACCAGTGCCAAAGTGGTGCCAAGTCCCCGCAGATAGGCCGGCGCGTATCTGTCAAAGAATGTGCCGCCTTGCCAGGCGTGGACCAGATAGGCCACGATGCCGAGGCCGAAGAGGATCCACATGCCGACCAGCGCGTAGCCTACGATGCGGGCACGCGGCCAGCCGCGAGCCTGGGGCGGCGGCCTGTCGACGGCAATAGCCTGGCTGACGCTCATCGTGCCTCTCTCCGCCCGAGGGAGCGCAGAATATAGCCGGTGGCGACCGATGACAGGATGGCCAGCACAAGGAAGACCAGCGCGGCGACGCTGTAGAAGAGGAACGAATGCTTGGTGACGCGCGCCGCGACGCCGGCGTTGCGCAGCGTTTCCGCAAGATTGACCACGGACACTAGCGACGTGTCCTTGAGCAGGCTGAGCCAGCAATTCTCGAGGCCCGGAAAGGCGATGCGCAGCAACTGCGGCAGGACCACGAGGCGCATCGTCTGCCATTTCGAAAGGCCAACGGCGTAGCCGCCCTCATACTGGCCCTTTGGAATGGCGCGAAACGCGGAAAGAAAAACCTCGCTGGCATAGGACGAGAAGATCAGCGACAGCACGATCATGCCGGCGATGAAGCTGTTCACGTCGATGGTTGCTTCGGGGTTGAACAGCCGCACAAGGTGCTGCAGCAACAACGGCATGCCGAAGAAGAACAGGAACAGCGTCACCAATTCAGGCAGGCCGCGAAAGACGGTCGTGTAGATGTTGGCCGCGAGCCGCAGCGACGGTTCTTGCGACTGTTTGGCGAAGGCGACGAAAAAGCCGATCACCAGGCCGATGGGGAGGGTGGCGAGCGCCAGCGCAATCGTGACCAGCACGCCAGAGGCGATATCGTCACTCCAGCCATCGGGCCCCCAACTGAGAAGTGTCCAAATGCTTTGGGCCGGCATTGGCGGGGCGTGTCTCCGTAGCGATCCCGGAATGAAAGAAGGGCGGCGAGGTCTTCCTCACCGCCCTTAACGCAATGATCAGGACTCGGCGCCGTAGACGTCGAACTTGAAGTACTTGTCGTTGATTTCCTTGTACTTTCCGTTTTTGCGGATGGCGTCGATCGCGGAGTTCAGCTTGTTGACCAGGTCGGTCTCGCCCTTACGCACGGCAATGCCGGCGCCCGGTCCGAAAATCTCGACCGGCTGCGGCGAAGGCTGGCCGAGGATCTTGCAGCAGGCGCCGTCAGGCGAATCCAGCCACTGCTGCAGCACGACGATGTCGTCCTCGATGGCGTCGAGGCGACCGTTGGCGAGATCGGCCTGCTCCTCGGGGCTGCTCGGATAGCCTTTGATGGTGCTGTCGGTATAGGTCTTCGAGGCATAGTTGAAATGCGTCGTCGTGGTGGCGACGCCGATATTCTTGCCGGCGAGGTCTTCCTTGGTCACGCCCTTGAGCGGCGAATCCTTCGGCACCGCGATCGCAGACGGCGTGTTGTAGTATTTGTGGGTGAAGTCGACCTTTTCCTGGCGCTCGGGCGTGATCGACATCGAGGCGACGATGGCGTCGAACTTGCCGGCCTGAAGCGCCGGGATGATGCCGTCCCAGTCCTGCGCGACGAAGGTGCATTTCACCTTCATTTCGTCGCAGAGGGCCTTGGCGATGTCGATGTCGAAGCCGACCAGTTGGCCGTCCGAGGTCAGGTTGTTGAAGGGCGGGTACGCGCCTTCGGTGCCGATCCTCAGGGTCTTTTCCTGAGCCTGGGCGACGCCAAGTGTCAGCAGCGCGGCCGAAGCGGCGAGCGCGATACGCAGTGCAATACGCATGATAATCCTCTCATATTGTCATGGCCGCTGTCCCATGCGGCTCTTGAGGACGGAGCTACTTGTCCGCCCGCTGCGCGGGATACTCCCACTCTTTCGAAGAAAAAAGCAACCGCAAAACAACCGCAAACGACAATCGCCGACTGCCGCTGCGTTACTTGCCGGGAGCAACGAGGCCGGTCGCGCGCTCGATGAAGTCGGCTATCGATTTCGTATCATCGAGGTCGAAAACCGGCAGGCTCTCGCCTTCGACCGGAAAGTCGGCGGCGACAGCGACGATGTTCGGATCGTTGGCCGAAAGCGGCGTCCGGTCCTTGGCTTCCAGCCGTCTCGCCTCGATCTTGCGGTGCGCCTCGCGCTTGTAGCCTTCGACGAGCACGATGTCCGAGGGCGCCAGACGCGACAGAATGTCGTCCAGCGAGGGTTCGTCCTCGTTGCGCAGCTCGTGCATCAGCGCCCAGCGCCGACCGGAGACGACCGCGACCTCCGTGGCGCCGGCCTGGCGATGGCGAAAGGAGTCCGCTCCCGGCTTGTCGATGTCGAAGTCGTGATGGGCATGCTTCACGGTCGAGACCGTCCAGCCGCGCCGGACCAGTTCGGCGACCAGCTTCTCGGTCAGTGTCGTCTTGCCGGAATTCTTCCAGCCGGTGATGCCTAATACGCGTCTCATGGCTGGAGGCTTTGCAACAGACGTTTCGCCTCCGCAAGATCGTCCGGCGTGTTGATGTTGAAGAACGGGTCGATCCGCCGGCCTTCGGCTTCGATCATCGGAAACTCCACCTGAACAAGACCGTGCCGCTCCATGAAGGCCGAAACCCGGCGGTTGTCTTCGTCGACCAGGAAATGGCGCAGCGCATCGCGCAGGCCAAGGGGCCACAGCGCGAAAGTGGGGTGCAATCGGCCATCGGAACTGGCGGCGGCGATCGCGCCCGGCCGTTCTTGGGCAGCAGCGTTCAATCGTTCGACAAGATCGCCGGGGAAGAACGGCGTGTCGCCGGCCGCGCTCACCAGTGACCGGCAAGCCGTGTTCGTTGCCGCCCATTCGAGGCCGGTCAGAATGCCGGCCAGCGGGCCGGCATAGCCGGGCATCGTGTCGGCAAGCACCGGAAGGTTCGTGCCGGCAAACCGCGCGGGATCGCCATTGGCATTGAGCGCCAGCATGCCGACCTGCGGTTCGAGGCGCGCGGCGACATGGTCGATCAGCCTGGCTTTGCCCAGCGAAAGCAGGGGCTTGTCGCCGCCGCCCATCCGGCGCGACTGGCCGCCTGCCAGGATGATGCCCGCTACGCTTCGGTCCATCGGCCCTATATGCCGTCCGGCGCCATGTCGGGTCCAGCGCTTTCGGCGGCGGGCTGCAGCCTGCCGACGACGCGCTCGCGGTAGATCGCATAGAGGCCGGAGCCGATGATGATCGTGGCGCCCACGATCATCGGCAGATCGGGGACGTCGCCGAAGATGACGAGGCCGAGCAGGATCGACCACAGCAGCGCCGTATAGCGGAACGGCGCGATGAAGGAGATGTCGCCCGAACGCATCGCCATGATGATGAACTGATAGCCGATGAGCACCAGCACCGCCGCCAGCGCCAGCAGCACGGTCGCCTGGCCGCTCATCGGCGTCCAGCCGCCCATCGGCGACAGCAGTAGCGCGCCCAGCACGGTCATGGCCAGCGCCGTCGCCGTCGACACCAGCATGGTCGGGATCGCCTGCGGGATGCGCTTGGTGGCGAGGTCGCGCACGGCACAACAGGCAACGCTTGTCAGCGCCAGCAGCGAATAGACGCTAAAACCTTCGAAACCCGGCCGCACGATGATCAGAACGCCGGCAAAGCCGACGGCAATGGCCAACCAACGCCGCCAGCCGACGCCTTCGCCGAAGAAAAGTGCCGCGCCCATCGTCACCGCAAGCGGCAGCGCCTGCAGCACGGCCGAGACATTGGCGATCGGCAGATGGGCAAGGGCGATCAGGAACGACACCGTGGCGCCGGCCTCGCCGGCGACGCGCATCGCCACCATCGGCTGCAGCATCGCTGCCGGATTGGCCAGCGCGCCGCGCCGCCAGGCAAGCAGGCCGACGAAGAACGATGCGAAAGCTCCGCGCACCAGCATGACCTGCGCCATGTTCATCGATTCCGACGAGAATTTGGTGATGGCGTCGTTGAGGGTGAAGCCGATCATAGCCACCACCATGAAAAGTGCGCCGCGAAGATTGGGCGAGAGAGGCAAGGGCGTTTCCAGATTCTATTTTTGGGTCAAGCCTGTAGCAGGCAACTGGAAAACAGCAACGGCAAAGAAATGGGCCACGAATTTCTCCGCGGCCCGGACGATCGATTTGCAAATGCGTCGAACGCTTACTTGGGCGTCAGCACTTCGGTGCCGTTGCCGTTCTGGCCGGCGATGGTCCACAGCCCGTGGAGCGAGCCGTCCTTATCGACCTTGTAGACGACGAGGCCGATTTCCTTGCCCATCACATAGCCGGCGAAAAGGCGTTGTCGTTGCGCATGCAGATGCCGTCGGAGGACGAGCCGCCGGTTTCCCAATGGATGGTGCAGGTGGTGTCGCTGGTCAGCGTGATGGTCGCCTCGCCGCCATATTTCGAGCCGTCGAAATTGGTGCCGGCGACAGTGTAGGTGCCGCCGATCGACTGGCGGTGGCCGGCGCGGAAGCAAGTCCGAGCATTGCAAGCGAAAGCATGAATGTGCGCATGAGAATTCCCCCTGGATGCGAAAAGTCGCTTCTGGAGGCTAGGCCCGAACACTGCCGCGGTAAATCGCTGTGGAAGCCCGCGCGAAGGGCTTATTTGCAGGGGTGTCGCGTACGCCTCAAGGACCGCGCAGGCTGGCAGCGATGGCGACGATCAGGGGGTCATATTTCGCCTTGAGCGAGGAGGGATATTCGATCCAGACGGTGCGGATGACATCGTCCTTTCCGAACAGGCGCCGCTCGTAGAAGTCCCTGTCGCCCTTGAGACCGGAGAGCACGGCCCAGTTCTTGCCGGCCCTGCTGTAGGTGATCTTGTAGCCCTGTCCGGTGTTCGCCTTTTCGCCGGCGACGAAGCCCTTCGGCGTGTCGTTGTCGATGTTGTAGATGCCGGAGCAGGTCAGGCTTGCGCCGTCGGGCGCGGTCCATTGCTGCCCGTCGCCATTCTCCGGCTCGGCTTCGGTGATGCTGAAAATCTGGTCTGGAAAGGTGCATGCGGTGCCGAAGCGCGCATTGACGTAGGTGAATGGCTTCGCGATTGCTGCTGTCGTTGCGATTGCCAACAAGGACGAAAAGGCGATCGCCAAAGGCGCGCCCTGGACGAGATGAAAACGCTTCATGGTGCCCCCAAAGGTCAGTGACCAAAGGCGATCTTGCACCAATCCTTGGGAAAAATCAGCCGCCGGTGACGCTCATATGGCGCGATACCGAAGGGCGGCTGGTGCGGCGGTCGATGATGAAATCATGCCCCTTCGGCTTGCGCCCGATCGCCTCGTCTATGGCCTCGCCGACCAGTTCGTTGCCTTCGGACGCACGCAACGGCGCCCTGAGGTCGGCGGCGTCCTCCTGGCCGAGGCACATATAGAGCGTGCCGGTGCAGGTCAGCCGGACGCGGTTGCAGCTTTCGCAGAAATTATGCGTCATCGGCGTGATGAAGCCGAGCCGGCCGCCGGTCTCCGCGACCTGGACGTAGCGGGCAGGGCCGCCGGTCTTGTAGGGGATGTCGGTCAGTGTGAACTGGCGCTCGAGCGAGGCGCGCAGCAGCGACAGCGGCAGGTATTGGTCGGTGCGGTCGGCGTCTATCTCGCCCATCGGCATGGTTTCGATCACGGTGAGGTCCATGCCGCGTCCATGCGCCCAGCGCAGCATCTCGGGGATTTCGGCGTCGTTGAAGTCGCGCAGCGCCACGGCGTTGAGCTTGACCTTCAGGCCCGCGGCCCGCGCGGCGTCGATGCCTTCCATGACCTTGCCGAGATTGCCCCAGCGGGTGATCTGGCGGAATTTGTCGGCATCCAACGTGTCGAGCGAGACGTTGATGCGCTTCACCCCGCAGTCTGCGAGCTCCGCGGCAAAGCGCGAGAGCTGCGAGCCGTTGGTGGTGAGCGTCAGCTCTTCCAGGGCGCCGCTCTTGAGATGCCGCGACAACTGGCGCACCAGATGCATGATGTTCTTGCGCACCAGCGGCTCGCCGCCGGTCAGCCTGAGCTTCCTCACGCCCTTTTCGATAAAGACGCTGCACAGCCGATCGAGCTCCTCGAGCGACAACAGATCCTTCTTCGGCAGGAAGGTCATGTCCTCGGCCATGCAATAGGTGCAGCGGAAGTCGCAGCGGTCGGTGACCGACACGCGAAGGTAGGTGATCGTGCGACCGAATGGGTCGATCATGTTCATGTTCAAGCGCTTCCGTGGCCGTAAACGGGCTCGTTATATATGGCTATGTGATACGATCCGATCCGGCATTCAAGATAGAAGGTCTTGATCTTTGGTAACAGTCCGCGACCGACATCGCATGTCGGCTGGCTTCCATGACCTTTCCGCATCGCGCGAAGCGGCGTAGGGAAGGGTCCCATTCACGCAGGACCAAATATGACGACGCCGAAGGAACTGAGGGTCTCGAAAGACCGCAAGCTGCTCACCGTGACCTTTCCCGGACATCAGCCGTTCGAGCTGCCGGCGGAGTTTTTACGCGTGGCCTCGCCCTCGGCGGAGGTGCAAGGCCATTCGCCCGAACAACGCGTGACCGTACCCGGCAAGCGCAATGTCGCGATCCTCAAGATCGAGCCGGTCGGCAACTATGCTGTGCGCATCACCTTCGACGATTTCCACGACACCGGCATCTTCACCTGGAATTACCTTCACACGCTCGGCCATGAGAAGGAGGAACGCTGGAACGCCTATCTCGCCGAGTTGGCCGAGAAGGGGCTCAGCAGGGATCGCTAGAGCAATTCCAGGAAAAGTGTGAGCGGTTTTCCGTCCGGAATTGCGTAGAAACAAATAGTTAGAGCAGTTCGGCGTTTCCGTGAAACGGTGAACCGCTCTGGCCTGACGCCCGCAAGTTCAACTTCGGTGTCGGACTGTCGTCAAAGCGTCATGGACATAGAGTAGCGCCGGCAAAAGGTCAGGAGGCAAAAAGAGATGTCGCTCATCACATCGGTCGAACAGCTCGAAACCCTCTACGGGCTGCCTGGCGAGGCCTCGATCGTCAAGGAACTCGACCATGTGATCTCCGAATATGCCGCCTTCATCGAAGCCTCGCCCTTCGTGGCGCTGGCGACCAGCGGGCCGGAGGGGCTCGACTGCTCGCCGCGGGGCGATCTTGCCGGGTTCGTGCGCCTCGTCGATGAAAAGACGCTGATGATGCCCGACAGGCGTGGCAACAACCGCGCCGATTCGCTGAAGAACATCATTCGCGATCCGCGCGTCGGGCTGCTTTTCCTGGTGCCGGGCTCCGGCACGACGCTGCGCGTCAACGGCCGCGCCCATATCACCACCGATGCCGAGCTTTGCGCCTCCTTCACGGTCGACGGCAAGCCCGCACGGTCGGTCACCGTGATTTCGGTCGACACCGTCTATTTCCAATGCGCCCGCGCCATCGTGCGCTCGGAGCTGTGGAATCCGGCAAAGCATGTCGACCCGAAGTCGCTGCCAACGCCCGGCCAGATACTAGAGATCACCAGCCGCAAGAACATCGACGGCGAGATCTACGACAGGGAATGGCCAGAGCGGGCGAAAAAGACAATGTGGTGAGGAAAGGGGCTGCTCAGGCTTCCTTCAGCACGTCGGCGATCTTGCGCATCTGCTCGCCGATCATGTCGCACTGTTCCGGCGTCGACTGGCTCATCGCCTTTTCGATCAGCGCCATGTGCACTTTTAGCGCCCGCATCAGCAAGGCCTCGCCGGCTTCGGTGAGGTTCAGCCGCAGCACCCGCTTGTCCTTCTCGTCGCCTTCGCGGCGCAGCAGGCCGCGCGCTTCGAGCTGCGGCAAAAGCATGGTGATGTTGGAGCGGCCGACTAGGAGCTTGCGGGCAAGGTCGTGCTGCGACATGCCGGGGTGGCGGTAGAGGTTCATCAGCACGTCGAGCTGCGCCGGCTTCAAGTCGAGCGGCGCGAGCTTCGTCGCTAGCGTACGCTCCAGCACATGGCAGGCGCGCGCCACCGCAACCCAGTTGCGGAAGCGCGGATTGTCCCAGGGCAGCTCTTGCTTAATGTTCATGTTTGAACTATTATGTTCATGCTTGAACGAATGGATGGACCGCCACTATGGCATCATTTAGATTGAAGGTCATCCGGGGCGTCTTCGGCGCGGCCGAGCATGTCGCTCCGCGTCTCAGCGGCCGCGCCGCGTTCGAATTATTCTGCCGCACACCCAGCGTCAAATCCTCGAGCGATGGCGAGCGGCGCGCCGTGGAGCGCGCTGCCGGTTTCATGGCCGAGGCGCGCCATCACAGGCTGAAGACGACGACGGACTGCGTTGCGGTGCATGAGTTCAGGCCCGAGCCGGGCAGGGGCTCTCATGGCACAGTGCTCGTCATCCATGGCTGGCGCTCGCGCACCGAATACATGCGCACGCTGATCGAGGGGTTTCGCGGGGCCGGTTACAAGGTCGTCTCGCTCGATCTGCCGGGGCACGGCCATTCGCTCGGCAGGCATCTCAATATGGTGACCGCGGTCGATGCGGCGCGAGTCGCCGGCGAATGGTTCGGCCCGTTTGTCGCCGCCGTCGGCCATTCCTTCGGCGGCGCGATCGCCGCCAACGCCGTTGCGGCGTCGGTCAAGGGCATGCCGCCGCTCTCGGCCGAAAAGCTGGTGCTGATCGCGGCGCCAAGTTCCTTGCCGGCGATCTTCGACGACTTCAGTCGCATGATGAATGTCGGACCGCGCTCCCGGCTCGCCATGGCGGATCGGGTGAAGCATCTGTCTGGACGGCCGCTTAGCGAATTCACCGGCGACCGCCAGCTTGCCGAGGCGCCGGTGCCGACGCTGATCATCCACGCGCCCGACGATCGCGAAGTCCATGCCGACCATGCCAAGCGCTATGCGGGAGCCGGCGATCATGTCCGCCTGCATTGGGCCGAAGGGCTTGGCCACCGCCGCATCCTTGCCGACAAGGATGTCGTTGCGCGCGCCGTCCGCTTCGTCACCGAGGAGCACGAATCGACGCTGCAGTGAATGGTTGCGGGAAAAGTGCGCTGCGGTCTTCGGCCCGGAACAGCGTGCAAAAACGCAGTCAGTCAGCTTTCTTCTTCTGACCGGGCTCGACCGGCAGGCCCGCCGCCTTCCAGGCGGTGTAGCCGCCAAGGATGTGCTTGACCGGGGCAAGACCCATGTCCTGCGCCGTCTTGGTGGCGAGCGCCGAGTGCCAGCCGCCGGCACAGAAGAAGACGAAGGTCTTTCCCGAGGCGAAGAACGGCTTGTGGTAGGGGCTTTCCGGGTCGATCCAGAATTCCAGCATGCCGCGTGTCACATGCTTGGCGCCGGGGATCTTGCCGTCGCGCTCGACTTCGCGAGGGTCGCGCAGATCGACGAAGATCGTGTCGTCATCCTCCAGCAGCCCGGCCGCTTCCTCAGGCGATACCACCTCTATCTCGGCATTCGCCTCATCGAGAAGCTCGCGATATCCCTTCTTCACTGCGCATCCTCCAGGCCGTGCTCGAGGCCACTGGAATTTCGATCACAAAGACCGCTGTTTGTCACGGATTGATGTTTGGTTCAGGCCCGAGCGCCGGCCAGCGTTGCCCAGGCCGCCATGGCGCCGGCAACGGTTGCCATGAGGGCAGCATGCGTGGCGCCGTCACGCGCCTGGATCGACATGCCGTGCTGCACCGTCGCGAAGAAGGTGGCGGCGGTTTGGCTGTCGAAATTCGCCGGCAGTTCTCCTTCGGCCACCGCGCGTTCCAAGCGCCTTTTGAGCGCCTTATGATTTTCGGCCCGGCGGCGGCGCAGATCATGGCAGATCAGACCCTGGCTAGAATCCTGGTGCAAGGCACCGAGCGCGATCAGGCAGCCTTGCGGCCGATCGGTCTGGGAATAGGCCTTTGCCGTCTGGGTCAGGAACCCTTCGATTGCCAGCCGCGCGGTCGGCGCCTCTTCCAGCGTCGTCCAGATATCGGAGCCTTCGACACGCGTATAGAGGTCGGTTGCTTCGAGGAAGAGCGCCTCTTTGCTGCCAAAGGCGGCATAGAGGCTGGGCGAATTGATGCCCATGGCTGTCGTCAGATCGCTCAGCGAGGCACCTTCATAGCCCTTGGCCCAAAAAACCTCCATCGCTCGCCGCAGCGCGGCGCTTCGATCGAAGGAACGGGGGCGGCCTCTTTCCGGCATGGTGTTCCTGGGGCATGCTTTTCTGTGTTGATCGATACATAATTCAGTTGACGGGGCAGGGCAAGGCTGACAAATATTTATGTATCGATCATTACAAAAAGGAGAAATCGATGCCTTCAAAGCCACTGAGCGGCAAGGCCGCCTTCGTGACCGGCGGCAGCCGCGGCATAGGGGCGGCCATTGCCAGGAGATTGGCGCGCGACGGTGCCAGCGTTGCCTTGACCTATATCCATGGCGCGGCGCAGGCGCGTGACGTCGTCGACGAGATCGAGGCGGCCGGCGGCCGCGCTCTTGCCATCAAGGCGGACGGCCGCGATGCCGAAACGATCGAGAGTGCCGTCGAACAGGCGACGGAGGCGTTTGGCCGGCTCGATATCCTGGTCAACAGCGCCGGCATCTGGCGCGCCGCGCCGATCGATAGCCTGTCGCTTGCCGATTTCGACGAGAGCATGGAGGTCAATCTGAGGGCGCCTTTCGTTGCCTCGAAGGCGGCCGCTCGGCACATGGCGGAAGGCGGTCGCATCATCTCGATCGGCAGCAACCTCGCTGAGCGCGTAACGGACGCCGGCCTCAGCGCCTATTCGACCAGCAAGGCAGCGCTGGTCGGGTTGACCAAGGCTCTGGCGCGGGACCTTGGCCCACGCGGCATCACCGCCAACATCGTTCATCCGGGATCGACCGACACCGACATGAACCCTGCCGACGGGCCGCATGCCGAGCACCAGCGCCAGAAAATGGCGACCCCGCGATTCGGCGAGGCCGAGGAGATAGCGGGCCTGGTCGCGTGGCTCGCCAGCGCTGAGGGCCGTTTCGTCACCGGCGCGGCGCTGACCATCGACGGCGGTGCCAACGCCTGATTGTCATCAGGTTTCTGAAACCAGGAGCGGCCGTGCCGCATTGTGTCTCACAAGGATGTGAAACTGTTCTGCAACACGGTCGCGGAAATTTATGGAAGCTTAACGAAATCAGTATGAATCGGTATAGTCGCGCCTTACATCCGCCATGCGGAGGGCGGGACCGTCAAGCGGCACGGAACGGGAACCGGTTGCAACCGGTGCGGGTGAAGCATGAAAATCCTCGGGAACAAAAAGGCCGTCATGCCGATCGCAATTGCGGCGGTACTTGCCTTCGGGCAGCAGCCGGCGCGCGCGCAGGGCTTGTTCGACATGCTGTTCGGCGGCGGCATCCGGCACAATCCGCAAGGCGAATTTCCGCCGCCGCCGAGGCCGCGCAAGATGCAGCCCGGCACCGGCGGCGGAGGTAGCGTCAGGATCAGCAGCCCGACCTACAATACCTACAGGGCCGACAGGCTCGTGCGCATCGACTTCAAGTCGCTGCTGCCGGCTCCGCAACTCGCGACCGCACAGGACGCAGCCTTTGTGCCGTCCGTGACCGGAAGCGCGTTTCGCGACGCGCTGGCAGGCCTGAGCGACTTCGAACTCTTTGCCGAACCCGACATCGCCAAGGCGCTGGTCGCCTACTACTCGGCCAATCCAGATTTCATCTGGGTAACAGGAGACGCGCCCAACAGCAGGGCGCAGGATGCCGTGCGGGTTCTTGGCGAGGCGGCGAGTTACGGCCTGACCCCTGCCGACTACTCCGTCGATGTTCCGGCGGCCACGACTGCCGCCACGCCGGAAGAGCGGACCAAGGAACTGGTCCGCTTCGAGATGGCGCTGTCGGCGCGCGTGCTGCGCTATGCCCATGACGCCCAGAGCGGCCGCGTCGACCCGAACCGCATGACCGGCTATTACGACTTCCCGGCCAAGCCGCTCGATCTCGAGGGCGTGTTGAGGACACTGGCGCATACGCAGGAGGTGCGCACCTACCTAGAATCGCGACACCCGCAAAACCCGGAATACCAGGCGCTGCGCGTCGAACTGGAATCGCTCGAGGCGAGCGAGGAGAATGAGATCGTCGTCGATCCGAAGCTGCTCTTGAAGCCCGGCGAAAGCAGCCCCGAGCTGCCCAAGCTTTTGACGCTCATTGCCCGCAATCTCGATGACGAGATGGGCGGCGACTATGGCGAGGTTCTCGCCAGGCTCGGCAAGAGCGAGGTCTATGATCCCGAGCTGGTGCCGGTGATCAAGGCGGTGCAGCAGCGGGCCGGCATGAAGGGCGACGGCGTCATCGGACCGCGCACCGTCGCTTCGCTTGCCGGAACATCCAAGGCCGACAAGATCGGGAAGGTCAGGGTCGCGCTCGAAGAGTTGCGCTGGCTCCCCTCCGACCTCGGCAGCCCGCGAGTCTTCATCAACCAGCCGGCCTTCACCGCAAGCTACATCAACAATGGCGAGGAAAAGCTGAAGACCCGCGCAGTCATCGGCAAGGTCACCAATCAGACCGCCTTCTTCTACAACCAGATCAAGCAGGTCGATTTCCATCCCTATTGGGGCGTGCCGCAGTCGATCATCGTCAACGAGATGCTGCCGAGGCTGCGCGGTGATCCGGGCTATCTCGACCGTGCCGGCTATGAGGTGACGGATTCCAGCGGCAGGCGAATTCCCTCGGCTGCGGTCGACTGGGGCGCCTACGGCGCCAAAGTCCCGTTCAGCGTGCGCCAGCAGCCAAGCGAGGCCAATGCGCTTGGCGAGCTGAAGATACTCTTCCCCAACAAGCACGCCATCTACATGCATGACACGCCGCAGAAGTCGTTCTTCGAGCGCGACATGCGGGCGTTGAGCCATGGCTGCATCCGCCTGCAGGACCCGCGCGGCATGGCGGCCGCGGTGCTCGGCACTTCCGTCGACGATATCGCCGAGAAGCTGAAGCACGGCCATTCGACGGAGAATGTCACGCGCGTCATCCCGGTCTACGTCGCCTATTTCACCGCCTGGCCGGACATGTCCGGCAAGGTCGAGTATTTCGACGACGTCTACGATCGCGATTCGAAACTGATGCAGGCGCTGGACGCGACCGAAGCGGTGCGCACGCCGTCAAGCTGAGCGCTGTTTGTTTTTCACCAATTCCGGATGGAAGGCTACGGCGAAGCCGCCGAGCCTAAGCGCTTGTCACTTTCCTGGCATTGCTTAGACGAGTGGGCGCCGAAAGCCGGCGTCGCGCCCGGCGATCAGCCAGTAGACCAGGCCGGCGACGAGACCAGCGCCGGCGATGATGCCCATGTCGCCCCAGCGTTCCGGATCGTCCGGCGCGTCAGGCCAGAGCAGCACGAAACCGGCTGCTGCCGCGGCACAGCCGAACAGCATGTGCAGCCAGAAGCTCCGCAACGAGAAGAACTCGGCAATCAGGGCAAAGACCAGGGTCTGCATGCCGGTGACCACGATCGTCAGGAAATAGACGAACATGCCGAGGGGCGGCACCACGAGCACAGCGACGGGCGTGAACTGCATCAGCTCGAAATAGCCTGGAGCGTTGGGCAGTGAGCTCAGCACCATGTAGATCACGACCAGCGCGATCAAGCCGACCAGATAGCCGGCGAGCATCATCAAGATGCGCTTCAGGACGTAGCCAACCATTGCCATGCACCCCCGTGCCCGCAATCGTGGCGCGCAGTCAGCCATCAAATACGCGTCGACGCAAGACTCGGGATGGGCAGGGGCGGCTACCCACGGGCAGCCGTCTTCAGGCGTCTATTTTGGCTCGCCGGTTACCGGATCGTAGGTGATTTGGACCTTGGCCTTGTCGGTCGTGTAGTAGGTGACGGTATAGCCGTCGCTGCTCCAGTCGACCCCCTTCACATATTGGAAGTCGTTCCGCTTCTCGACCTTGGCGACGATTTCCGAAAGCTTCTTGGCATTTTGCGGAGGCATCGCCTGGTCGTCCGCCGCGAAAGCCGGCCCGCCGGCAAGGAAAGACGCAATACCGATTGCCAAAACAACAGCGCGCATGACTGCCCCTCAATTTCGTGTTGGCATGAGTGCGCTGGAAAACTCGAATCCCGGCCGGTTGGTTCCACCACGGGACGACAACACCTTGCTCCACGGCCAGTCCGCCACGACCGGCAGCACCTTCATTCGCGCAAGCGGAAATAAATAAAGCCGCGAGATTCCAATATGTAAGCAAGTTTCCAGGATCTGATGCTTCAGGTAACAAACGGCTAACCATGGGTCGGGCCGAAGGCGCGCTCCATTAGCTGTTCGTGGTAGAGCTTTTGGCAAGACCCTGATAGAGTCCAAACCAACAGGGTGGCAACGGCGCGCCGAGCCTGCCGGGATTTTCCATCGGCAAACGGCGAAGTGTTTTGAGAGCGGAAGTCGCCTGTTCTGGACCGAAAACAGGGACCGGGGGCTCTATCATGGCTGAACGGAACTATACCCGTCAGCTGGCGACAATCATTTCTATCGACGCCGTTGGCTTTTCACGGCTGATGGGCATCGACGACGAACTCGCCGTCGCGGCCTTCGAGGAAAGGCGCGATATCATCACCGACAGCTGCGGCGCTTTTGGCGGCCGCACCTTTGGCGTTGCCGGCGACAGCATCATGGCCGAGTTTGGCAATCCGATCGAAGCTTTGCGCGCGGCCTTTGATTTCCAGGATCGGATCATGGCGCTCAATGCCTCGGTGGGCGAGGAGATGCGCATGCCGTTTCGGGCCGGGATCAACACCGGCGACGTCATCGTCCGCGAGGGCCGGCTCTATGGCGACGACGTCAACATAGCCGCCCGCCTCCAGGAATTCGCTCCCCATGACGGCCTCGCCATTTCGGAGACAACCTGGCACCACGTAAAGGACAAGACCGCGGCGGTCTTTACCGACCTCGGCGAGTTCATGCTGAAGAACATCGCCCTGCCGGTGCGCGTCCTGATAGCCGGGCGCGGCGGCAACGGCGCCACGATGGCGGCTCCCTTGGCCGCCACAGCTTCGGGTTCCTACAGACCCTTCGCCAAGGGGCCGCCGGCAATCGCGGTGCTGCCGTTCCAGGGCGACGGAAGCGAGCCCGATGTCGGCTACATGGCCGACGGCATTGCCGAAGACATCATCTACGGCCTCTCCAACACCCGCTGGCTTTCAGTGATCGCCAAGGGCTCCAGCTTCCAGTTCCGCGACGACAGCCTCGGAACCAGGCTCATCGGCAATGCGCTTGGCGCGCGCTATATCGTCGGCGGCACGCTGGCGCGCTACAGCGGGCAGATCCGCCTCAACGCCTCGCTCACCGATACGTCGAACGGGCGTCTCGTCTGGTCGCAACGCTTCGATCGCGATCTCGTCGATATCTTCAGCCTGCGCGACCAGATCGGCAGCGAGATCGTTTCGATCCTCGACAAGGAAGTCGATCGGGCCGAGCAGGTGCGGACCTTCCAGGTGCCGTGGGAAAGCCTCGAGACCTGGCAATTGGTGCGGCGGGGCCGTTGGCACATGAACAGGCGCACGCGCAGCGACACCGAAATCGCGCTCGAATTCTTCGACAAGGCCTACCAGGAAGATCCGAATTCCAGTGCCGTGCTGAACGAGCTGTCATGGTGGTATTTCTGGCGGGCATGGCTGCGCTTCGGCGACAGCGACGACCTGGACAAGGTCGAGGCGTTCGCGCGCAAGGCGCTTTTGATGGACAGCCTCGACGCGCGACCGCATGCCTATCTCGGCGCCGCCGACATCATGCGCGGCCAGCCGGCGTCGGCCGCCGAGCATCTCGCTGAGGCGATCCACATCAACCCGAGCTTTGCCTTCGCCCGCTCTGCGATGGGCAGCGCGCGCCTTTTGCTCGGCGATGCCGCCGGCGCGATCCCATTCTTCCTGGATACCGAGCGGCTGAGCCCGTTCGACCTCTACCGCTTCCACAATCTTGGGGAACTGGCCGCCGCATATTGCTTCGTCGAGGACTGGCCCGCGGCAATTGCGGTTGCCGACCGCTCGCTCAACCTTTCGCCGAGCTACTTCTACGCCAGGTTCCTGAAAATCGGCGCCTTGATGCGGAGCGGCCGCCGCGACGAGGCCGAGCGGGAACTCGCCATTTTCGGGACAAGACATCCCGACTTTTCCGAGCAGAGGATTCGCTGGATACCGTTCGTCGATTCGGCGAAGAACAACTTCCTGATCGCGAATTTCGACCAGGCCAAGTCCATTGCATGATCGCGGGAACCGAAGACAGACGACTGTGAAAAAAATCACATACGCCGGACCGATGCAAACCTAGGCCATTAGCTTGCCGGCATCGCATCGACTTGGACAGCCGGGGGGCTCGAACGCGCATGATCAAGTTGAAGTATTTCGCTGCTGTCCGCGCGGCCCAGAAGAGCCAGCGCCCTGTCGTCGAGATGCCGCCGTTCGATATCAACCGGCTTCGCGCCAGGGATGGTATTGCCTCCCGCATCACCGGGTTCTTTCTGAGCGATCCGCGCTGGTTGCTGGCGCCGCTGCGCCGTTTTTGGCCGAACCTGGCCTTTGGCAACTTCCTGCTCGTCACCAAGGGCGTCGACGTGCGCGACATATTGGAGCGCGGCGACGAGTTCGAAACACCCTACGGTCCGGAAATGGCGGAACTGGCCAGGGGATCGAACTTCATCCTCGGGATGCAGGACGGGGCTGCCTACCGGCAGATGAAGTCGGCCGTGCTGAGCGCCTTTCCGCCAGCGGAAGTCGAAGCCGCCGTCAGGCCGATCGCGGAGCGTCATTCACGCGACATCATGACCAGAGCCAGCCCGGGCTTCGACGCCATCGCCGGGCTGATGAAAATTGTGCCGGTGCGAATCTGTCGCGATTATTTCGGTCTTGAGATCGACGACGAAACCGAGTTTGCCGATTGGTCGATCGCGCTAAGCGCGCTGTTCTTTTCAGATCCGACCGCGAACCCGACAACGCGCCAACTCGCGGTCGTCGGCGGCGATCGCCTGATCAAGGTCATCGAGCGCTCGATCGCCGCGGTCAGGGACAAGGGAGGGAAGGACGACCGGCCGCTGGCCCGCCTCGTCGCGCTCATGGATCAGGGGCGCCTGTCGCGGCCCGACATCCATTCGATCATGCTCGGCATGATTGCCGGTTTCGTTCCGACCAACGTGCTTGCGGGCGGCAATTGCCTGGACGTCATCCTGTCGCGGTCCGATGCCCGCCAGGCTGTCGACGCGGCCATTGCCGCAAGCGATAGCGGCAAGCTCGATCGGGCGATCCTGGAAGCCATGCGCTTCAAGCCGATCTGGGTCGGCCCGTGGCGCTACACCGCCCGTGATGCGACCATCGGCAAGGGCACGCGCCGAGAGCGCCTGGTGAAGGCCGGAACCGTGGTGATGCCGGCGACGCTGTCGGCCATGTTCGATCCGGAAATCGTGCAAAGGCCAAATGAGTTCGACACCTCGCGTCCGCACCGCGACTACATGGTTTTCGGCCACGGTATCCACCTGTGCATCGGCGCTGAGATCGCCCGCATACAGATCGGCGAATGCGTTCGTGCCCTGTTCAGCAAGCCCAAGCTCAGCCGCGCGCGCGGCAGAGCCGGCAAGATGGTCAATGTCGGCGCATATCCGGCGAGCCTCAAGGTCGATTTCGAGCGCTCGCCGCTTTGCCGCACAGTCGACCAGTCGATGGTCACCGTGGTTTGCCCGATCGCGCGCGCGGTGCCGTTGGATGCCGTGCGCGACAAGGTCGGCGCCCTCGGCAATCCGGCGATCGACGAGGTGGGCGGCGCGCTCGACAAGGTGGGCTCGATTCATTTCGCCAGCCTGGCAGTCGCGGCCACCGGAAAGGACGAGAAATCAGGCCTCGACACCGGGGCACTCGTGCTCGAAATCTCCGGCGACGGCAGCGCGGACGATGTGATCGGCGCCATCACGCTGGCCATAGGCGACCGGTTGCGGCCGATCTTCAGGGACGTTTGCGGTCTGTCCGACGGCGGCTCGCTGGACGGCTTCCTGAAGAAGCATCACATCGAAATATCGCCGTCCTTCGGCAGCGCGGCAGGGTTGGTTTTTTCGGGCACGCCTGGCCATTCGGTGCGCCGCATCCTAGCCGAGGCCGAGCTTGCCGACAGTGTGCGCGAGATCGTCGAAAAGCCGCGTGCCGGTACCGGCAACGCCCTTGCGGTGCTTACCGAGGCGCGCCGGCATGCCCAGTCGCTGGGACAGTTCGGCTGGGCCTTCGAGCCCGCCGAAAGCCTGCTCGAGCGGCCGCCGGGCCGCTGGTGGCGGGCCTTGACGACGACGCTGCTTGCGCCCGCAATGCTCGCCACAGTCGCGATCGTCGTGCTTGCCTTCTGGCGCATGATCTATGTGCTTGTGTTCGGCAACCTCCACGGCGTCACCTTTACCAACATCGCAATTGCCGGCACCGCGCTTCTGCTGGCGGTGCTGGGGCTGCTGGCTATCGCCCTGCTGTTCGTCGGCTTGTGCTTCCTGGGCCTGCGGCGCCTCGAGGACAAGGACAGGCCGCAGAACACCCCGGTCGACATCGGCGCCCTAGACAGGATCCTCGCCAATGAGGACCACTGCGCGCAGAACCATCTGACCGCGATCTCGACGATGAAGGCCGGCACCTTGCGGCGGCTGGCACTGAGGCTTTCCTTCTATCTGATCTCGATATCGGCGCAGAAAGTGTTCAAGCCGGGGTTCCTTGCCACCATCAACACCATTCACTTCGCCCGCTGGGTGCTGCTGCCGGGCACCGACAAGCTGATGTTCTTCTCCAACTACGGCGGCAGCTGGGAAAGCTATCTGGAGGACTTCATCGCCAAGGCTTCGGAAGGCCTGACCGGGGTGTGGAGCAACACCGACGGTTATCCGCGCACGCGCTGGCTCTTCCTCGACGGCGCGCGCGACGGCGACCGCTTCAAGCGCTGGGCGCGACGCCAGCAGGTGCCGACGCTGTTCTGGTACTCCGCCTATCCCCATCTCAACACCGCGCGCATCCGCATCAACTCCAGGATCAGGCGCGGCATTGCTTCGGCCACCGGCAACGAGGCGCGCGACTGGGTGAGCCTGTTCGGCTCGTTGCAGCGGCCGCAGGCAAGGCCGGCGGAAACCGCCGGCCGTGAACCGGCGCCTTCGCCTCTCGAAGAGCTGGAAGCGGGCGAGATCCAATCGATCTTCTTCGGTCCGTTCGGCGCGCTCGGCTACGCGCATATGCTGGCGATCCGGGTGCCAGAAGATCTGCCGGCAATGCAACGCAAAGCCTGGCTGGACTTCGTCATCGACAAAACAAGTTTCGGCGACGGCGTGCCTGCCGGACGAGCCATGACGGTGGCCTTCGGTCCCGACGGCCTTCGTCGTCTCGGGCTGGCAGGTGGCGTCGACGACGATCCGCTGGACACATTTCCAGCGGCCTTTCGCCACGGCATGGGCAATCCGGAGCGTAGCCGCATCCTCGACGATACCGGCCCGGACGCGGCCGACAAATGGCAGTGGGGCTCGGCCAAGACGCCGGTCGACGCGGTCGTCATCTGCTACGCCGAAGAGCCGGCGACTCTCAAGGGAGAGATCACGACGACGAAGCGGAAGACGACGGGCGCCGGGATGAAAATCGTCGCCGAGCTGCCGCTCGTTGTGAACCGCTCGCCGAAAAGGGACGGCGCGAAATCCCAGCATGCCGGCAACAGCGGCAAGCCGGAGCGCTTGCGCGCCTATGAGCATTTCGGCTTTGCCGACGGTGTCTCGCAGCCGATAGTCAGGGGCACGTCGCGCGCCAACAAGGGCGCCGCGCCGATGCATCTGGTCGCGCCCGGCGAGTTCCTGTTCGGCTATCGCGACGAGCACGGATTCTATCCAGCCTCGCCCTCCGTCGAGGCAGCGCAGGATCGCACCGGCATCCTGTCGCAGGTGCGGCGGAACCGGCAGATCCCCGGCCAGCCTCCACCGCCGCGCGATTTTGGCCGCAACGGCTCGTTCCTCGTCGTGCGTCAATTCGAGCAGCATGTCGAGCTGTTCAACGACTACTGCAAGCACGCCGCCGCGCGGGCCGCGCACGAGACCGGCGACGACGCCATCACGCCGCGCTGGGTGGCGGCCAAGATGCTCGGGCGCTGGCAGGACGGCAGCTCGCTGGTGCGCAACCCCGATGGCCGCCCCGGCCGCGGCGTCGACAACGATTTCGCGCTTGGCGCCGAGGACCCGCAAGGGCATCGCTGCCCGCTCGGCTCGCACATACGCCGCTCCAATCCGCGCGATTCGCTCGGCGAGGACCGCGAGACGCAGATCAGGATCGGCAAGCGCCATCGCATCCTGCGCGTCGGCCGCACCTACGAGAAAAAGGGCCGGAGCGGGAAGGTCGAGAAGGGGCTTCTCTTCATGTGCCTCAACGCCGACATCGAACGTCAGTACGAATTCATCCAGCAGACCTGGGTCTCGTCGAGCTCGTTACAGGGCCTTGTCGGCGAAAAGGATCCGACGATCGGCGCGCGCGACGGCGTCGGCCGGTTCTCGATTCCGTCCTGGGAAAAGGTCACGGTGCTTAAGGACATGCCACAATTCGTTACCACGAAGGGCGGCGGCTACTTCTTCATGCCGAGCCGGTCCGCGCTGCGCTACCTGATTTCGCGGCTGTGATTCGGGTCAGTCGTCGTCCTGCGATTCGGCGATCTGGTTCAGCGCGGCGGTGTTGGTGATGCGCAGCCCGCCGCGCCTGATGGCGATCATATGCCGATTGCGCCAGTCGTTGAGCGTCTTGTTGACGGATTCGCGCGTCGCGCCGAGGAACTCGCCGAGCTCCGATTGCGAGATCGGGACCCAGCCGGCCGCGTCGGCCATGACACTGCTGAGGAACACCAGCCGCTTCGCCAGCCGGGCCTCGATGCCGAAGAAGGCCTGGTCGCCGAGCTCGCCGCTGACCCAGCGCAGCCGCGTGCACAGAAGTTCGATCATGGCACGCGCCAACGGCGGATTTTTTTCAATACGATCAAAGAGTTGCGTTCGGCTGAGAGAAACCAGCTCGCATGCGGTGAGGCAGATAGCGGTTGCCGTTCGCGGGCGTCCGTCCAAGGCGCCGATCTCGCCGACAAGGCTGCGCGAGAGCTCGATATTGGCCACCAGCTTCTGTCCGCCCGGCGAATAGAGCGAGATTTCGACGGTACCGTTCATCACGCCGTAGATGCGGTCGGAAGCGTCCTCCTGCACGAACAGGTGCTGACCCGCGGCATAGCGTTCGACCTTGCAGCCGCCGAACAGCAGATCGAACTGACGCGGATCGATCCGTGCCAGGCGCGGCACGGCGCCCCGGTCGTCTACGCCGGCTGTCGACATGATGCGTTTCCGCCTCTCGTTGAGCGGAAATTGTATGACAAGTGCGTGCTCGATCAAGGCCTGGTCTCCTTTCGTGGCGGTCACGGCAGCACGATGGCCTTTGGTCAAGATCGAGCGCCAGACGTGTGCCGCAGGCATCAAATTAGCCGGCGACTTCCCTTGCAATGAGCATCGGAGCGCGCTGGCGGACGCGGACCGATCTTTGAAACGCCGTCCGCGCGCGTGGCGGGAGGTGACCGACGCGCGCGGACAGCAAATCTGAAAATGGCTAGGTGATCGAAATTTCCTGCCGAGGACCGACCCATTTTCAGGCCCGGAAGCCATTCGAGCCCGTGCGTTGAAGCAGAAGCCAGTGCCACCCGGTGCGATATCTGTGCGTGAAGCTCGCGCGGCGTATGTGAAGGCGGTCACAGAAGCGCCTACCGGCCGGCGCGATTGTCATTTGTCGCATGTATGTTCAGACACCGAGCATAGTTGTGCCGAAGCCGAAACAGAATCGGCCGGTTTCCTAGTTGCCTAACAGAATGATCGAAGCATGGTTTGGGACTTGGCTTGACTGGGATTGGCAGCTCACGCCATGGTTTCCACTTCCGAGGAGGGGCATGCCATGGCGCGGAGTCTCCTTGTCAAGGTTCGCGGCGACGGCGCCGGGTTTGCGGCCAAAAGCCGGTCGCTTGGTATCGGAGGGATCGACGCCGAACCGATCCTGACCGTGCCGCCAGGTGCTTCCGGCGCCGACTTCGGGGCAGCAACGGACCGGGGCGCGACCTGGCTGCGGCTTTCCGCTAGGGGCGCGGACTCGGACAATCCCTGGGACGACGCCCACGAAGTTGTGGCTCGCGGTGGAGATGTCGCGATTGCCGGCGCCGATGTCCTGGCGATCGAGCCCGACATCGTTCAGCAATGGGACTACAAGAACGGCAACGGCGACCGCGGCATGTCGGCGAGCGCCAGCCCTGTCTGCGCCTTCGACGACCAGGACCCGAGCGGCAGGCAGGCGACGGTGCCTGGCGTGGTTGCCTGGAACGCCGGGCCGTCCTTCAGCCAGTTCGCCGCTGCCCGCAGCAAGGCCGGCGCCAAGCAGGCCAATATCGCCATCGCCCATCTCGATACCGGCTTCGATCCGGGCCACCGCACCGTGCCGGCTGGGCTTCTCACGGCCAAGCAGCGCAATTTCGTCGACGACGGCACTGGGCCGGACAATGCGACCGATCATGCGCCTGCCGGCACGCTCACCAGCAATCGCGGCCACGGCACCGGAACGCTCAGCCTGCTTGCCGGCAACAAGCTCGACGGCACGTCGCCACATTGGCCGGGTTTCACCGACTTCGTCGGCGGTGCTCCGCAAGCGAAGATCCTTCCAGTGCGCATCGCAGACTGGGTGGTCCGCCTGACCACGGGCACCATGGTGCAGGGGATCGACTATGCGCGCCAGCAAGGCGCGCAGGTGCTGTCGATGAGCATGGGTGGTCTTACCTCCCAGGCCCTGGTCGACGCCGTCAATCTCGCCTACGACCATGGCCTGGTGATGGTTACCGCGGCCGGCAACAATCTTGCCCTCACGCCGCGCAGCATCGTCTATCCGGCACGTTGCAACCGCGTCTTGGCCGCATGTGGCGTGATGGGCGACGGCCGCGCCTATGCCGGGCTCGATTTCGGCACGATGCAGGGCAATTACGGCCCGCCATCGAAGATGAAGACAGCGCTCGGCGCCTACACGCCGAACGTGCCCTGGGCGGAGATCGACTGCGCCAAGGTCGTCGACATGGACGGCAACGGCACCTCTGCGGCGACGCCGCAGGTCGCCGCGGCGGCCGCGCTTTGGCTGGCCGAGCACTGGGACGTCGTGAAGACCTATTCGCAGCCCTGGATGCGCATCGAGGCCGTGCGCTTCGCGCTGTTCAAGGCGGCGCAGAAATCGACGCCGAAGATGAACGCCGCTGAGACGCTGGAGAAGATCGGGCAGGGCGTGGTGCGCGCCTTCGACGCGCTGGCGGTCGCCCCGCCGGCGGAGAACCTGCTGCGGAAACTGCCGCCGGCGACTTATACGTGGAGCTGGCTCGATTTCTTGACCGGGGGCAATTCGCTTGCCGCTCAGTCGTCCGTGGCGTCGCAACGGCAACGCATGCTGGCGCTGGAGCTGATGCAGATGGCGCAAAGCACGGCCGTCGTCGACCAGGCGATCGCCGATCCCGACGGCGACCCGGCCGCCATCTCGGCCGCGGCGCGCAATCGCTATCTCGAAGCCGCCCTGGACGAAGGCAATCCGTCGAAGCCGCTCAGGGCCTTTCTCGAGGGCGTGCTGGGCAGGGCCGGCGCCAAGCCGGTGCCGGCCGCCGCTCCCGCAGCAAGCCCGACGCCGATCAAGCGCAAGCCGCGCCCGCTGCCGCCGCCACAACGGCGCCTGCGCATCTACGCGCTCGACCCTTCGGTCGCCAAGCGATTGGACTCGGTGTCGGTCTACCAGGCAACGCTCTCGGTTCCCTGGGACGACGAGCCGTCGGCCGACAAGGCGCTGCAGCCGGGCCCGATCGGCGAATATCTCGAAGTGCTCGATGTCGATCCGGCATCGAACTGCATCTACGATCCGGTCGACCTCAACGACAAGGTGCTCTTGGCGCAGGACGGCCTGCCGCCCTCGGAAGGCAATCCGAAATTCCACCAGCAGATGGTCTACGCTGTCGCCATGACCACGATCGGCCATTTCGAGCGCGCGCTGGGGCGGCGGGCGCTATGGGCGCCGCACTATTCGCAAACTCCCGGCCGTGCCGGCGACATGACGGTGAAGGCGCATTATGTGCCGCGCCTGCGCATCTATCCGCATGCGCTGCGCGCCGAGAACGCCTATTACAGCCCGGAAAAGAAGGCGCTGCTGTTCGGCTATTTCCCGGCAACCGGCAATGAAGGAGACGTCACCACGCCCGGGACGACGGTGTTCTCGTGCCTCTCCAGCGACATCATCGCGCATGAGATGTCGCATGCGCTGCTCGACGGACTGCATCGCCGCTTCCAGGAGGCGTCGAATCCGGACGTTCCGGCGTTCCATGAGGCCTTTGCCGACATCGTGGCGCTGTTCCAACATTTTACGCTGAAGGAGTTGGTGAATTTCGAGATCGGCAAGGCGAGGGGTGAGTTGTCGGCGGCCTCGCTACTGTCCGGCATCGCCAAGCAGTTCGGCGAGGGCAGCGGCAGGGCCGGACCTTTGCGCGAATATGGCGGCGCCGGCATGGCCGACCTCGATTACGACAAGACCGTCGAGGCGCACGACCGCGGCTCCATCCTCGTCTTCGCCGTCTACCAGGCGTTCATCGCCATCGCCGACCGCCGCACCGACGACCTGATCCAGCTTGCCACCGGCGGCACCGGCATCCTGCCGGCGGGTACGTTGCATCCGAGCCTCGTCGAGCGCCTTACAGACGAGATCGCCAAGACCGCCAGTCAGATGCTGACCATGTGCATCCGCGCGCTCGATTATTGCCCCGCCGTCGACATTACCTTCGGCGAATATCTGCGGGCGCTGATCACAGCCGACCGCGACGCCTATCCCGACGATCCTCTGCACTATCGCCTGGCATTCCTGGAATCCTTCCGCAAGTGGAAGCTTTTGCCGCGCGACGTGCGCACCATTTCGGAAGAGACGCTCGCCTGGAGCGCGCCGGAGGATCCTTCGCCACCCTGGCTGAAGGGGCTGCTGAGCAAGATCGACCTCGGCTGGAACCAGAAGCTGAAGCGCTCCGAGATCTTCGCCCTCAACGACAAGAACCGCTATGCGCTTTGGAAGGCGATGCACAAGGCTTTCGCGTCCGATCCCGACCTCTACAAGCAGTTCGGCCTGCTTCCCGATCTGCCGCGCTACTATGACGACGGTACGGTCATGCACCAGCCGAAGAAGGGCGAGACGACCTTCGACATCTACAGCGTTCGCCCGACGCGGCGCGTCGAGCCGGACGGCTCGTTCCGTGTCGAGGTCGTCGCCGTCATCCAGCAGCGGCTTCCGATCGCTTTCGACGGCATGCCGGCGCCGCAAGGCGTCAATAAGGGTGACGGCTTCTTTTGGTTCCGTGGCGGCGCAACCATCATCATCGACCCGCGCGAAGGCTTTGAGGAGATCCGCTACGCGATCATCAAGAACACCGGCAGCGCGGACCGGCAGAAGCGCCAGGCTGAGACCGTGACAGCGAACTATCTGTCGCCGCTCCGGGCGCTCTATTTCGGCGGCGAGGTCTCCGAGCCCTTCGCCATGCTGCATGCCAGCGACGGAGACGACGATCATGTCTAGGAAGCCAGCAGCAACAAGGCGGCCGCGCAGAGCCGCGACCTCCGCAACAGCGCGCGTTCCTTCCGTCACGGTCCGGCACTATTGCCAGGGCATCGGCGACTGTCACCTGCTCACTTTCACGAAGGCCGATGGCGCGCCGTTCCGCATGCTGATCGATTGCGGCATCCACGTATCGGTCACCGGCGGCCCGGCGCTGGTCGCCGACATCGTCGCCGACCTCAAGAAAGAAACGGGCGGCAAGATCGATGTGCTCGTCGTCACCCATGAGCACTGGGACCATGTTTCGGGATTCCTGACTTCGAAGGACCTCTTCAAGGATTTTTCCGTCGGCGATGTCTGGATGGCTTGGACCGAAAATCCAGCCGACCCTGGAGCCATCGAGCTCGACAAGTTCAAGGGTCAGGCACTGGACGCATTGCAGGGCGCCAGCCAGAAGCTCGACGGCATGCAGGGACTCAACCCGTACATGCAGCGTGTCCGCGACGGCCTGCAGGCCGTGCTCGGCTTCCAGTTCGGCGCCGCCGGGGAGAGGGTACGTTCGGCTCGCAACGCCGCGGCAAACCTATCCGCAAAACCAACGCCCACCTATTTCGAGCCCGGCGGAGCGCCGCAAGCGATCGATGGCCTGCCCAATCTTCGGATTTATGTGCTCGGGCCGCCGCGCGACAAGGCGGCGCTCCGGCTGGAGGAAAAGGCGAGCGAGATGTTCCCGCTCGCCAGCGGCGGGCCGTTCGCGCGGGCGCTCGCATCCGGGCTAAAGATGAACCAGGCCGACGATCCGACCTACATCGACGAGCTCAGCCCTTTCGAACGCAACATCGGCACGCCGCTCTCGGCAGCGCTGAACGGCGACAAGGGCAGCGACCCGGTCGTCGATATCGGCGCCTTTACCCGCAAGCAATATTCCGGGTCGGTCTCCGGAGCTGCCCCCATGGAGGACCGCGACCAATCATGGCGCCGCATCGACGCAGACTGGATGGGGATCGCCGCCGACCTCGCGCTGCAGCTCGACCGCGGCGTCAACAACACCAGCCTGGTGCTCGCCTTCGAACTCATCGACAGCGGCAGGGTGTTCCTGTTCCCGGGCGACGCCCAGATCGGTAACTGGCTGAGCTGGAAGGACCTGAAATGGCCGGTCGGACAATCTACCGTCACATCGGCCGATCTTCTGGCGCGCACCGTCTATCTCAAGGTCGCCCATCACGGCAGCCAGAACGCGACGCCGCAGAAGCAGGGGTTTGACCTGCTGGTCAGCTCCGACCTGTCGGCGTTCATTCCCACCAATAAGTTGGATGCGGTGAAGGTGCATTGGGGCGAGATGCCCTATGATCCGATTCTGACCGCGCTCGAAGCAAAGACCAAGGGCCGCGTCATCCGCGCCGACGATCACTGGCTGGCCAATGCGGGTGGAAAACCGGCTTTCGCTTCGCCGTCGGGTTCCATCCTGGCCGTACGCAGCGCCCCGCGCGATCCTGCTCGCGGTCCGGGTGGGCTGTGGGTCGAGGTGGATTTGGCTTAGAGAATCGGCAACGCGACGCGCAGCACGCGGATCGTGTCGTCAGGGCGCATATCGGACCGATTGCGGAAAATCGAAATCTGATCTAATGAGCGCTCGGCTGATTGAGGGCGGCCATCCATCTCGTTTCCGTAGGTCGCCCCATGCCCGATGAATTCTCGCGCATAATCGCATTTCTTGCCGTGGTCATGGCCTTGCTGTTTGCCGGGATTCATTTCCATCACGGCAACATCGTCGCCACGCTCTATTTCATGACCGGCGCCATCCTGGTGACGGCAGTGACACATTTGAGCGTGAGAAGAGGGCTGATCTAAGCGCCGGCGGCGTCCAGATTTTTATGAGATTTCATGGGGCCAGATCATCCAACATTCTCAGGAAGTTGGATGGTGGGCGATGCAGGGATTGAACCTGCGACCCCACCCGTGTGAAGGGTGTGCTCTCCCGCTGAGCTAATCGCCCGCTCATTGCCCGAAGGCCGAAGCGAGCCGCGATATAAGGGAGGCAGGCGCGCGAAGTCAAGGCAGTGTGCCGACGATCTGCGACGATCGAATTTGCCGGTCCTCGGCAGGCTTGAAAAGCCGGGACTCAGCGCGCCGCGGCGATCAGCCGTTCGGCCAGATCCGGCGTCAGCGTGTCGAAATGCGAGATCACCAGCGTCGGCTCGAACTCGCGCACGTGGCGGTCCGTGTAGCCGAAATCGACCGCCACCACCGGAATGCCGGCGGCCTTGGCGGTGTCGATGTCGGTTTGCGAATCGCCGACCATCACGGCGCTGTGCGGATCGCCGCCGGCCAGCTTGATGGTCTCGATCAGGTGGCGCGGATCGGGCTTGCGGAAGGCGAAGGTGTCTTGGCCGCAGATGGCGGCGAAATATTTGTCCATGTCAAGCGCGCCGATCAACGCCACCGAATTCGCTTCGTATTTGTTGGTGCAGACCGCCATCAGGTAGCCGGCGGCCCGGAAACGGTCGAGCGCCGCGATGACACCGGAGTAGGGACGCGACTTGCCTGGAATGTTGATCGTGTAATGGTCGAGGAAGAGTTTCAGCAGCCGGTCGTGTTCTTCCGTCATGAGCGATTTGTTCTGCGCCGCATGCGCGCGCTCGATCATGACGCGGCCGCCATGGCCGACGAAGCGCCTGAAGCCGGCTTCGTCGACTGCAGCAAGTTCTCCGGCCGCCAGGCTGTGGTTGAGGCTGTCGAGCAGGTCCGGCGCGGTGTCGATGAGCGTCCCGTCGAGGTCGAACACGATTATCGGTCGGGTCATGGCCAGTCCTGCAGCGGTTGAAATGCCGCAGCCGATACAAGCTGCGCGCTGGCCAAGCAAGCAGCCTCTATCGGTCCACAGGCGAAGCCTTTGACGGGACAGGCAAAAATGCTAGGACGCGCGCGAAACCAGCGAAATCGGGGCAAAAGCGTGGATACAAGACAGCTGAAGGTCGAAGCCGCGCGCGCAGCGCTCGTCCACGTCAGTGACGGCATGCGGCTCGGCATCGGCACCGGCACGACCGCCGACGCGTTCGTGCGGCTGCTCGCCGAAAGGGTGGCGACCGGCCTCACCGTCATCGGCGTGCCCACTTCCGAGCGCACCGCGGCACTCTGTCGCGAGCTCGGCGTGCCGCTGTCGACGTTGGAGGAAACGCCCGAGCTCGACCTCACGATCGACGGCGCCGACGAGATCGATCCCACGCTAACATTGATCAAGGGTGGCGGCGGCGCGCTGTTGCGCGAAAAGATCGTCGCGGCGACGTCCAAGCGCATGATCGTCATTGCCGACCAATCCAAGATGGTCGAGACCCTCGGTCGCTTCCCGCTGCCGATCGAAGTCAACAAGTTCGGCCTGCGCGCCACCGAGATCGCGGTCGGCGCGGCCGCGGCAAGCCTCGGCCTTGCCGGCCCGGTTACATTGAGGATGACGGGGGGACAGCCATTTGTTACAGACGGCGGCCACTTTATCCTCGATGCATCTTTTGGCCGCATTCCGGATACAAGAGCGCTTTCGAATGCTCTTTTCGCCATTCCAGGCGTCGTCGAGCACGGTCTATTCATCGGGCTGGCGTCAACGGCCATCATCGCCGGCGGCGACGGCATCCAAACCGTCCATGCCGCCCGAAAACCAGGGAGTTCTATCGACCATGATGTTGCATAAACGGGTTCGCCGCCTTTTGACGCTTCTGGCGGCCTCAGCCGTCCTTGCGCTGTCCTCGCCGGCGTTTTCGCAGGATATCAGCGAATCGCATCTCAAGGCCGCGCGGGCCGCAGTTGTGGCTATCCACGCCACCGACCCGTTCGACAACATACTGCCGCAGGCGGCGGCCGCGCTCGAGAACCAGCTGATCCAGAAGAACCCCGACATGCAGGAGCTGATCGGGAAGACCGTCACCGAGAAGGCGATCGGCCTCGCCTCGCGGCGCGCCGACCTCGAGAAGGAGGCGGCGCTCGCCTACGCCAAGGTGTTCTCCGAAAAGGACCTCAACGATATCGCCACCTTCTACAGCTCTGATGCCGGCAAGAAGCTGCTCGACAGCGGCCCAGCGGTGACGCGCGATCTCGTGAAGGCGGCCGACATCTGGCAGAACGGCGTCGCCCGCGATCTCGCCCAGCAGGTCGGCGAGACCCTTGCCGCCGCCGCCAAGGCCGCGGCCCCGGCCAAGCCTGCGCAGGATGCGACTGCTCCCGCCGACAACTCTGCTCCTGCAGACGGCTCGGCTCCTGCCGATAATTCGCAGAACTGATCCGCACAGCCATTTCAGCCGGTCACAGCGGCTGGATCAGGAGAGCCCGGGTTTCCCGGGCTTTTCTTTTGGCGCTTGGCAGCCTACCTCTGGCGCACCCTTTTCATTTCCCAGGAGCCCATCCGATGGCCGGTTACGACTACGATCTTTTCGTCATCGGCGGTGGTTCCGGCGGGGTGAGGGCGGCCCGTATGGCGGCGTCCCTCGGCAAGCGCGTCGCCATCGCCGAGGAATATCGTTACGGCGGCACCTGCGTCATCCGCGGCTGCGTGCCGAAGAAGCTCTATGTCTATGCCTCGCAGTTTCCCGAGCATTTCGCCGACGCCGCCGGCTATGGCTGGACGGTGCCCGAAGCACGCTTCGACTGGCCGACTCTGGTCGCCAACAAGGACAAGGAGATCGCGAGGTTGGAGGCGATCTACAAGAAGAATGTCGAGGGCGCGGGCGGCGAGACCTTTCACTCGCGCGCCGTGCTCGTCGATCCGCATTCTGTTTATCTCACTGCCGAAGACCGCACCGTCAGCGCCGATCAGATCCTGATCGCCACCGGCGGCCGTCCGGCGCCGCATCCTGCGCTTTCCGGCCACGAATACTGCATCTTCTCCAACGAGGCCTTCGACCTCAAGGAATTGCCGAAGGCGATCATGATCGAGGGCGGCGGCTACATCGCCGTCGAATTCGCAAACATCTTTCATGGGCTCGGCGTCGACACCACGCTTGTCTACCGTGGCCAGGAGATCCTTAGCCGCTTCGACATGGACCTTCGCCGCTCGCTGCACGAGACGATGGAGAAGAAGGGGATCAGGATCCTCTGCCACGCGGTTTCCGAATGGGTGCGGAAGAATCGTGAAGGCAGGCTGGACGTGCTGCTCTCAGGCGGCCAGACGCTGACGGTCGACCAGGTCATGCTGGCGATCGGCCGCATTCCCAATACGGAGAATATGGGGCTCGAAGGCGTCGGCGTGGAACTCGGCAAGACGGGCGCGATCGTCGTCGATGAATATTCCCGCACCAATATCGAGAACATCTGGGCGATCGGCGACGTCACCCACCGCGTGCAACTGACGCCGGTGGCCATCCACGAAGCGATGTGTTTCATCGAAACCGCCTTCAAGGGCAACCCGACCTCGCCGGACCACGACACCATCCCGACGGCCGTGTTCTCGCAGCCTGAAATCGGCACCGTCGGTCTGTCCGAGGACGAGGCGGTCAAGCGCTTCCCGGAAATCGAGGTCTATCGGGCTTCCTTCCGTCCGATGCGGCACACGCTGTCGGGCCGCGACGAGAAGATGCTTATGAAACTGGTGGTCGACGGCGTATCGAGGAAAGTGCTCGGAGCCCATATTCTCGGCCCCGACGCCGGCGAGATGGCGCAGCTGCTCGGCATTCCGTTGAAGGCGGGGCTGACCAAGGACGATTTCGACCGCACCATGGCCGTCCACCCGACCGCGGCCGAGGAACTGGTCACCATGTATAAGCCGACCTATCGCGTGAAGAATGGCGTGCGAGTCTAAAGCGCGTCGCGCTGAAGCGGATTCAGGCGACGCGCTTTAGGTCTTTGTTTTGACGCATGTCGTTCTCCCAAAACCGCTGCACACTTTTGGGCGACATGCAATAAGCGGTGGCTTGGAGCCGCCGCCGGCAAAGTCGGCGGCGGTGATACCCAAGTTCAAAGCAGGGTGCCGCGCAGGATTACCAGCGCCACCGAGAAGTAGATCACCAGCCCGGTGACGTCGACCAGCGTGGCGACGAACGGCGCCGAGGCGCTCGCGGGATCGAAGCCGATGCGCTTCAGCGCGAAAGGCAGCATCGATCCTGACAGCGACCCGAAGGCGACGATACCGACCAGTGCGGCGCCCACCGTTGCCGCGATCAGCATCCAGTGGGGGCCGTAGTCGTAGAGGCCGAGATACTGCCAGAGCATGATCCGGCAGATGCCGACGACGCCGAGGATGGAGCCCAGCACCAGCCCGGTCGGCAGCTCGCGCAGCGCCACTCGCCACCAGTCGCGCAGGCCGATCTCGCGCAGCGCCAGCGCTCGGATGACCAGCGAGGTCGCCTGCGAGCCGGAATTGCCGCCCGAGCTCATGATCAGCGGGATGAAGAGGGTGAGCACGATCGCCTTCTCCAGTTCGCCTTCGTAGCTTTGCATGGCGTTGGCCGTCAGCATCTCGCTGAGGAACAGCGCGCAGAGCCAGCCCGCCCGCTTCTGGATCATGGCGAGGAAGCCCATCTTCATATAGGGCTCGTCCAGCGCCTCCATGCCGCCGAAACGGTGCACGTCCTCGGTCGTCTCCTCGACCATAGTGTCGATGATGTCGTCGACGGTGACGATGCCAAGGATCCTGCCGTGATCCACAACCGGCAAGGCAAGCAGGTCGTATTTGGAGATAGTCTGCGCGAGCGTCTCGCGATCGGTCAGCGGCGTGACCGTCACCGGCATGCGATCCGGCGCCACCGACAGGATCAAGTCCTCCGGCTCGCCGGTGATCAGCCGGCGCAAGCCGGTCGCCCGCAGCAGGAGCTGCGTTTCCGGATCGACGATGTAGATCGCATAGACCGTCTCGCGCGTCCGCTCGACCTTGCGGATGTAGTCGAGCGTGCGGCCGACGGTCCAGTCCGAAGGAACGCTGACGAATTCCGTCGTCATGATCGAGGCGGCGCTGCCCTCGGGGTAGCCGAGAATGGAAAGCAGCGTCGCGCGCAGCGGCGGGGCAAGCGCGCCGAGCAGCTCGGAGCGGGCCGCCGCGTCGAGCTCGCGCAGGATGTCGGCCGCGCGGTCGACCGACATGGCGGTCAAAAGCTCGCTCGCCTTGGAGCGCGGCAAGGCTTCGGTGAGCTTCGGCGCGTTTTCGAGCTCCGGCTGGTCGAAGATTTCGACCAACCGCTCGAACGGCACCGCGCAGAGCAGCTCGACGGCCGTCTCATGGGGTTCGTGGTTGAGGGCTTCGACGACGTCGGCGACGTGATCGTTGGCAAGAACACGGGCGACGGCGATCGCTTCGTCGTCCAATACGGGTGCGAATTCGTTCATGGCTCACTCCTTGCCGTCCGGCAGGACGTGAGCCATCAGGTCACGTCAAGGCGGACGGCGGTTGCGTTCGACTGTGACTGTCGCCAGGCATGGCGGGCTGACCTTTCCGCTCGCTGGTTTCGGGTTGGAATTCTGCGAGCGGGCGCAACATAGGAGCGCGCTTTGTCGAGTCAATCGTGGAGAGCGCGGAAAATGAACGAATGCACGCCGGCTCGCGAGACTGTGATCGGCGGCAGCCGCGACCGAACCAGGCCGGCCGGTCAAAGGCTTGGTATGACTGCTATTTCTGCTTCAGCCGGCGGAAGCGCAGCCATTTGTCCTCGGCTGGCCTGGGCGGCTGGGCGAGGATGGTCGTGAGCTCGCGCGGCAGGGTGGGGACCAGCGGCTTCTTGGTCGCGACGCCGTCGGCGATCGCGACAACGCTGTGGTAGAATTCCTCTCCGGAGAGCGACCGCGGCGGCACGGCCTCGTGCATCACGCTGATCACGGTGACATCGGGGCAGTTGCCCTTGATCGCCTCGTGGAAGGCGATCTTGCCTTCAGGATCGAGCGCGCCGGTCGCCTCGTCGAGGAACAGCAGCCCAGGCTGCTGCAGGATGATGCGGGCGACCACCAGCTTCTGCTTCTGGCCGCCGGACAGGACCTGATCCCAGATCTTGCCCTCGCGGCTCTCGTCAGTCAGGTGCTCGATGAATTCACCGAGACCGGCTTTATGCAAGGCCGCCGCGACCTGCATGTCGCTGTGGTCGTTCTCGGAGCCCGGCAGGCAGACAAGCTGCTTCAGCGAGACCTGCTGCAGCTTCACTTCCTGGGCGGCGTAAAAGCTCGTCACCCCTTCCGGGAACACGATAGTGCCGCGGCCATAGGGCCACAGGCCGTTGATCGCCTTGATCAGCGAGGTCTTGCCGCAACCGGACTCGCCCTTGAGGAAGGTCCATTCACCCCGGCGGAAGCGCAAGTTGGCGGCGCTGAGGAAGGGCGTTGCATCCTCGCCCTGATGCGCCAGCTCGAGCTTCTGGATGGTCAGGCCGAAGACAGGGTTTTGCGTGGCGTAGCTAAAGTCCGAACGACCGGTCTGGCGATAGAATTCCTGCGGCTGCTGGACGTTCTCGACGGCGTTGGCAAGCTCGGTCACGCGCTGGCTGTTGGCCCGGAGCGTCGCGATCGCCGGCATGACATGGATGAACCACGAACACTGGCTGATCAGTTGGGCGACCATTTCGGAGCCGGTGATGTAACCCTTCAGATCGAAGCCGTTGTGGATGAACGGCACCAGACCGGGGCCGTAGGAGACGATACGGGCGCCGATGAAATTGTAGATCAGCTCGAACGACGTGTAGCTGGTGTTGACGACGTTCAGCCGGCCCCAAGTCTTGTCGATGTCGACATAGAGCCTGTCGTGCATGGTCTTCTGCACATCCTCGCCATGCGAGGCGGCGACATGGAAGCTGCGGCGCAGGAATGTCGTCAACTCGGCGCGATAGCTGCCCTCGGCCTGCTGCATGCGTATGTTGAGGCGCTCGAGCATGCCGCCGAGCTTGACCGCAATCCAGGTGTTGAGCGGCACGTAAGTAGCGACCGCCAGGAAGGCGAGCACGGCGCTGCCATAGCTGCCGAGAAACTCCAGCCCTTTGACCTCCACGGAGGCTCCGATGAGATTCTCGCCGACGAAGTAGAGCGAGGTCGCGACACCCAGCACGCCCATGGCGAGGCCGATCGCGCCGCCCGTCATGTCCTTGATCGATTCCTGGATGCGCTGGTCTATGTTGTCGGGAGCGACGATGCTTCCGGCCACGGAACCATGCTGGGCATGGAAATGGGTATGGTTGCCGTCGAGCAGCGCCTGGTTGAACTGGCTGTTCAGCCAGCCGCGCCATTTGCGATGCAAGGTCGTCGAAACGAGGTTGCGCACGCCGGTGAAACCGGCATCCTTGAGCACGACCAGCAGCACCAATATGCCGGCATTGGTGAGAAGCGCCTGCAGCGGATTGGTGTTGGCGGCGTCGTGGAAGAAGGCGATCGAATTCACCATCTCGCCGGACGCCATGGCAAACCAGACGCCTGCCTTGCTGGAGAGCGCGGTGAGCAGCGCAATCACGAGGGTGAGGGTCCAGGCTTCCTTCCAGCGGTCGGAGAACCAGTAGGCTCGCATCAGCCCCCAGAAGGTACGCATCGACGATACCGGCGTCAGGTGCGAGGGCTTTGCCGCCTCGCTGGGTAGTTCTGCCGGTACTGTACGTCGCGGTCTGCCGACCCGAATCACGATCCCGCCCAAACCTTTCTTGTTTTGTTACACATGGTAACACCAATTGATCATTTTCCATTAATTTTCTGCCCCCGAATGTGAACAGGGTTACCCGCAGTGGCATGAAGGCAACAGGAGAGCATCGACGGCTGGTTGCCCTCAGCAGGGATTTTGTGTTTTATTCCAGAAGGTTGACGGCAACGATCCAAGGCATCGCCGCCTTTCCCCTAGGGAAACTAAAAACACGGCTTTGTGAACGGAAAAGCGTGCCGGCCGGCCCGGTTTCGCTATTGGGCGGCAACTGGAATGCTCGAAAAACCGCCGCCCTCGATTCGATCCAACCGTCATTTTTCCGAGCCCATGACGGGGCGCCGGCTCAGGTCGAGCCGAGCTATATGACGGTGATTTTGGCGCCGAAGGGCCGGCGACCTTGACCAGGAGCCCCGGCGAGCAGAGCTGCCTCGACTATCTACCGAGTTCGGTCACGGCAACAGCTGAAGCGAGGGAGCCAATCACTTGCCTGTCATCAACCAAGGGATTGACTTCGGGCGGCAGCGGCCGCGGCTTCTCGTCAGCAAGGCGAAGGTGATGGCAAAATAAACTTCAGGTCAGCCCGCGGTTTCCAGCTCGCCGCGCGCCTTGGCCTGGGCGACCTGGCGAATGGCGTCGGCAAGCGTGTCGGCGTCCTGCGCGCCCATCACGGCATATTTGCCCTCGAGCAGGAAGCAGGGCACGCCGGTGATGCCCATTCGCGAGGCGGTGGCGATCTCGTTGCGGACGGCGTCGACATCGGCGTCCGTCGGCAAGAGCGTTTCAACCACGGAGGCGTCCATGCCGGCTTCGCGGGCTGCCTCGGTCAGCACGGCAAAATCGCCGAGATCAGCCCCTTCCTCGAAATTCAGCTGGAAGAGGCGGCGCACCAGCCGGTTCTGCACATCCTCGCCGGCGGCACCCGCCCAGCGGATGACGCGGTGCGCGTCCAGCGTGTTCGGCGCGACCTTGATGGCACCGAAGGCGAAATGGATGCCTTCCGCTTCACCGAGCGGTTCGATGCGCGCATGGATCTGGCGGATGCGCTCCTCGCTGCCGAATTTGCCCAGCATGTATTGGCGGCGATCCATGCCTCCTTGCGGAATGGTCGGATCGAGCTGGAAGGGCCGCCAGCGCACATGCACCCCGACATCGCCGACAGCGGCGATCGCCTTATCCAGCCGCTTCTGGCCGATGAAACACCAGGGGCAGACGACATCGGACACCACATCGACGGTGATCGAGTTCTCGGCTGTCATGGTCGTCTCCGCATTTTGCGCCGGTCGGGGTTTGCGTCAGTTGGGCTTTCGCCACCATGCCGGCAGCTGATAGCCGAATATGGGGGTCTTTTGCGGATGTTCCAGGTAGCTCCAGTAAGCCAGCCACTGCTGCGTGTTGTATTGCATGGGCACGATGTAGTTGCCGGAGATCAGCAGCCGGTCGAGAACGCGCACCGCGGCGACGTAGTCCTCCTTGGCGCGGGCATTCAGCATGGCGTTGATCGCGGCGTCGACCGCCGGGTCGGCGACACCAGCGAGGTTGAACGAACCTTCCTGCTTGGCAGCGACCGATCCCCAGCGCCCAAGTTGCTCGCTGCCGGGCGAAAGCGAATTGTTGAAGCCGCTCGTTCCAATCAGAACCTCGAAGTCGAACCGCTGCTTGCGCGACTGGATCTGGTCGCCGTCGAGGCTGCGGATGGTAACATCGATGCCGATCTTCTCCAGCGTGCGCTGATAGAGCGCCGCAAGCCGCTCCTCATCTTGCGATGACGTCATGATTTCGAAGCCGAAGGGATTCCCCTGGGGATCGACCATTCTGCCGCCTTCTACATGATAGCCGGCGCCTTTCAGCATCTCGAAAGCCGCTCGCAGCACCTTGCGGTCCTGGCCGGAGCCGTCGGTGACCGGCGGCCGCCAGCTGCCGTCCATCACCTCGGCAGGCACGCGGCCGGGGTAGGGGGCGAGCAGCGCCTTCTCCCGCTCGTCGGCCGGATGGCCGAGCGCCGACAGCTCGGAGTTCTGCCAAAAGCTCATCGTGCGGTTGAACTTGCCGGCGAAGAGGTTCTTGTTCGCCCACTCGAAGTCGTAGAGCATGCCTAGCGCGCGCCGCACGACCGGATCGGCAAATTTCGGCAGCCTGGTGTTGAACAGGAAGCCCGTCACCACAGGCGGAATGCCGGTGTCGAAATATTCCTGCTTCACGTCACCCTTGCGAAAGGCCGGGAAGTCGATATCGCGGTCGCGCTTGACCGGATCGGTCTCGTCGTCGAGGGCGCAGATGCCTTTCTTGAAGGCTTCCGTCTTGGCGTTGGCGTTGAGGAAATACTCGATGGTGATCTGGTCGAAATTGTCGAAGCCGCGTTTCGAGGGAATATCCTTGCCCCAATAATCGGGATTGCGCTTGAAGACGATGCGCTGGCCGGGCTGCACCTTGTCCACCGTGTAGGGGCCACTGCCGATCAGCGGCTTCAGCGTGGTCTTGTCGAAGCTGTCCCTGTCGAAAGCGTGCTTGGGGATGATCGGCGTCAGCGCGATGATCAGCGGAAATTCGCGATTGGCCTTGTCATTGAAGGTGAATTTCACGCTGTGGTCGCCGGTCTTCTCCAGCTTGGCGATCATGCTCATGCGGTCGCTGTAAGGCGGGCGGCCCTTGTCGGTGAAGACATCGTAGGTGAACAGCACGTCCTCCGGCGTCACCGGCTGGCCATCCGACCATTTGGCATTGGGGTTGAGATGGAACTCGATGCTCTTGCGCTCCGAGTCCATGTCGGCGCTGTCGGCGAGAAGGCCGTAGAGGCTGAAAGGCTCGTTGTAATTGCGCTGCATCAACGGCTCGAAGATGAGATTGCCGTAGACGGTGTCGATCATGCCGCGCGCGGTGGTGCGCAGGCTCTTGAGTATGAAGGGGTTGAGGTTGTCGAAGCTGCCGACCACGCAATAGGTGACGCTGCCGCCTTTCGGCGCATCGGGATTGACGTAGTCGAAATGCTGATAGCCCGCAGGCAGCGCCGGCTCGCCCTGCATGGCGATGCCGTGCTTCGGCTCCGACAAAGCCGGAAGCAGCGAGAGGGCCAGAAACGAGGGCGCGGCGATCAGCCGAACGAGAACGCGGTCCATGACCGTCTCCTTACCGGGCGGCTTTGTGATTCGACACGCACCCTAGAGCATTTCGCCCCCCGATTGAATCGGCGCGCCAATGGGAATTGGGTTCGGCCGGTCCATCGCCAATCCGGGGTTCGTCGAGTGACTTCGAACCGAGAAGAAATCGCGGAAACCGGGCTGGATTCGGCACCGCTGGCAGTGTAACACGCGCTCCGAAGTCATGCTGTTGCCTCATTTGGGCAACAGGTAGCGGGACCGCACGGCACGAAGAAGCCGGTCCCCGGGATCATTTGAGAGGAAAGTGCACCATATGACGAGCAACGCGTATCGCCTTTCGGTGCTGGCCGCAGGCGTGGTCGGCGTCCTGGGCGCCGGGCTTTTCACCGCCTCGGCCCAGCAGCAGCCGCAGATTCCGCAGGGCTGGTTCAAGGCCTGCACCAAGCAGGAAGACGTCGACATCTGCAACGTGCAGAACATCGTCACCGCCGGCAATGGCCAGCTCGTCACCGGCGTCAGCCTGATCGAGCTCAAGGGCAAGGTGAACCGCAAGGTGTTCCAGGTCACGGTGCCGACCGGGCGCCTCATTCCCCCGGGCATCGGCTTGCAGATCGACGCCGGCAAGGCGCAGAAGCTCGACTATGTAATCTGCTTCCCTGATCGTTGCGTGGCCGAAGTGCCGCTGACCGACCAGCTCGTCGCGTCCTTCAAGAAGGGCCAGGCGATCTCGCTCACTTCGATCAATTTCCAGAACCAGCCGAACCCGATCAAGGTCGCGCTGACCGGCTTCAGCGGCGCCTATGACGGCCCGCCGCTGCAGCAGTCGGACATCGAGGACCGCCAGAAGAAGCTGCAGGACTTCGTCGCCAAGAACAACCAGGACTTCGCCAAGAAGCTCAAGGAAGAGCAGGACAAGGCGAAGACCGCCAACTGATCGCCGGAGCGTTTCTCCAATATGCAAAAAGCGGGGCAAGCACCCCGCTTTTTTTGTTGCCGCCTGTCGAGCCTTCAGTGCTTCGAATGACGTTTCGGCTCATAGCGACCGTCGGGCAGCTTGTCGAACATCTCGCCGATCTGCGGATGCCGCACCGGCTCGCCCGACCGATCCTCGAGCAGGTTCTGCTCGGATACGTAGGCGATGTACTCGGTCTCGGAATTCTCTGCGAGAAGGTGGTAGAAGGGCTGGTCCTTGTGCGGACGCATGTCCGCGGGAATGGCTTCGTACCATTCCTCGCTGTTGGCGAACTGCGGATCGACATCGAAGATCACGCCACGGAACGGAAACAGCCGATGGCGAACCACTTGCCCGATCGCGAATTTGGCCGTCTTCATCGCACTCACCACCTAGGACCGAGGCGCCGTCAGTGGCTTGCGCACAAGGCGCCTAAGGTCTTGAATTTACACATCACGCAGCCAAAAATCGACCCCGACTTTCGGCTTGGTACCATTGGCGCAGACATTGCCGCAATTCCATGCCGCAGCGCTGCCGGCGGATGCAATGGTTTCGGAAAGCGCAAGGTCCAAATGTATCGCTCAGCGCGCGGCCTGTTTCCTGAAGCCGCCGGCGAGCGCGCGAAAGCCGCTGCCGGGCCGCAGGCCTTCGCGCATGAAGAACGCGCGCAACGGCGCGAAGCTGCCCAGCACGTTGAGGCCGGCGCTGCGCGCCAACTGCGCTGGCAGCATGTCGGACAGCAGCGACAGGTTGAGCAGGTTCACCGCGCTGCTGCGCGCAAAAATGTCGGGACGGCGCCTTGTGTCATAGGCGGCGAGACTTAGCCTCGACCCTGGATCGTCGCGATTTTCGCTGGCGATTCCAATCAGATCGTCAATATCCCTGATGCCGAGGTTGAGGCCCTGGGCGCCGATCGGCGGAAAGACATGGGCCGCTTCGCCGACAAGCGCCACGCGGTTCTGCGCGAAACGGCCAGGCGAGGCCGCCGACAGCGGATAGACCTGGCGGCCGGGCTCGACCGAAACCCGGCCGAGCATCGACTGCATTTGCTCCTCGACCCGGACGGACAGCGTGGCATCGTCTAATGCCGCGAGTTCCTTTGCCGTCTCCGGCTTCACCACCCAGACCAGGCTGGAGCGCTTGCCGGGCAGCGGAACCTGCGTGAACGGTCCGGTCTCGGTGTGGAATTCGGTCGAAATAAAACCATGCTCGCTGCGATGGCTGAAATTGAGAACGAGCGCCGACTGGGGATAGGGGCGGGCGGAAGCTTTGATGCCGGCGGCGTCGCGTGCCGGCGACAGGCGCCCGTCGGCGGCAACCGCCAGCGACGCGGAAACCTCGCTGCCGTCAGCCAGGCTCGCGTGGGCCCGGTCGGCGTCAAGCCGCCACGTCTCGACCATCGACTTCCGCCACTCGATGCCGGGGTGATCCGCAACCGCCTTGGCGAGCACCGGGATCAGAATCTTGTTCGGCAGATTGAACCCGAACTGCTCCTCGCCGATCTCGCTGGCGCGAAAGGTCACGGTTGGGCTGCGGATCAGCCTGCGTGTCGCGTCGACGATCCGCATCACCTTGAGCGGCGCCGCCTGCGACCTGAGCTCGGCAAGCACGCCCAGCCGGTCGAGCACTTTCAGGGCAGGGTTCATGAGCGCGGTAGTGCGGCTATCGTTGGTCGTGGCTCCGGGGCCCGCCAACGTCACGGCAAAACCTGCCTCGGCAAAGCCCAGCGCTGCGATAAGGCCGGCCGGGCCGCTGCCGGCAACCAATATGCGGGCTTTGTCGTTCTGCTCCACGCGAGGCTTCCATAGTGATGGGCGGCCATCGGGCCTATGTGCGGATATAGGGCAGATCGGCGGGCTTGATCAACGCGGCGATTCGGCCCATTCGATTGCCATGACCGGGCAGGAGCATGATTTCAGCCATCTCGACCGCGCTGGCCGCGCCACGGCAGGACTCGCGCGCAGCCCGCGCCTTGCGGTGACGCTCACCATTGGCGCGGGCATCGCGCTTGCCTGGCTCATCCTCGCTGCCATGGCGGTCCGCGGCGCCGAAAGCCGGCTTGCCGGCGGCGCTCCGGGCGATGCGCTGCTCAAAGACCTGCCGCGATTGCCGCTGCCGGAATTCGTCGACCGCCTTTTCGCCCTGTGCCTTACGCCGGCTCCGCTTGCAGGCTCGGCAGGCCCGCAGGAGTTAGCGCTCGTCCTGATGTGGTTCCTGATGGCCGTGGCGGCGATGCTGCCTTCGGCGGCGCCGATGATCCGCACATATTGCGAGATTGCGGATACCGCTCGGATCAAGCACGAGCCCGTCGTCCATCCACTGGTTCTGGTGGCCGGATACCTCTCAGCCTGGCTTGCGGCGTCGGCGGCATTTGCCGTACTGACACTTGCAGTCTATCGCTTCGCCGCCGCGGGGCAGATGCTTGATCCGGTCGTCGGATTGGCTGGTGCTGCTGCGCTTGCGATTGCCGGCCTCTATCAATTCAGCGGCTTGAAACAGGCCTGCCTGAAGAAATGCCGGAACCCGTTCTCGATCCTGTTCGCCAACTGGAGCGCGCAACCGTGGCGCATTTTCCGTCTGGGCCTGCAGCAGGGCGTCTGGTGCCTCGGCTGCTGCTGGGCGCTGATGCTGGTGATGTTCGCCGTTGGCGCGATGAACATCTTCTGGATGGCGCTGATCGGCCTGTTCACCCTGATCGAAAAACAGACCACCGGCAGGGTGGCAAGCCGGATGGGCGGTGCGATACTGCTTGTGTGGGCTGCCGCCCTGCTATTAGTTTCGGCGTGAGGGGAGAATTCGATGACCGATCAAAGCTGGGCGATGAAGGGAGAGCTGGTACTCTCCTGCAATTGCACGGTTTTCTGCCCTTGCGTTCTGTCGCTCGGCAGCCATCCGCCGACCGAGGGCTATTGCCAGACCTGGGCGGGATTCCGCATCGATGCCGGCCATTTCGGCGAGGTGGACCTCTCCGGCCTCAATCTCGGGCTGATCATGGAAATCCCGGGCTATATGAGCCGAGGCAACTGGACCGCCGGGCTGTTCATCGACAAGCGCGCCTCGGTATACGCGGTGAAGGCGCTGACAAAAATCTTCACCGGCAAGGCCGGTGGCACCACATCGCTGCTGTCGATCCTGGTCGGCAAATTCCTCGGCGTCGAGCAGGTGCCGATCACCTATGAGACGCGTGACAGGACGCGCGTCTTCCAGATACCGCGGATTATCGACGGCGCAGTGACGCCTGTACTAGGCAAGGACCGCGAGAAGGATACGGTGATCAGTAATTCCGAATACTGGATCGCGTCGGAAATCATCGTGGCGAAGTCCGACAAGAGCAAGATGCGGGCCTTCGGCCGCAATTGGAATTTTGCCGGCCGTTCGGCCGAGATCTGCAAGCTGGACTGGCGAGGCCCGTGAGCAAGAACACAGCGGCCAGGAAAGCGGCCAAGAAAATCGCGGAGCGGATTCCGCTGCCGAAGAAGAAGGTGACGTGGCCGCAGGCTCGTGCTTTTTCGGTGCACCTGCTCACCGCGTCCGGTTCGTTCCTCGCCTTCCTGTCGCTGGTCGCGGCCAGCGAGGAGCGCTGGACGGCGATGTTCTGGTGGCTGGGGCTGGCGCTCTTCGTCGACGGCATCGACGGCCCGATCGCCCGGAAGCTCGAGGTCAAGGAGATCCTGCCGACCTGGTCGGGGGAAATGCTCGACAACATCATCGACTATGTCACCTATGTGCTCATCCCGGCCTTCGCGCTCTACCAGCGCGGATTCATGGGTGAGAACCTGTCGTTCCTGTCGGCAGCCATCATCGTGGTGTCGAGCGCGATCTACTACGCCGACACCGGCATGAAGACGAAGGAAAACTTCTTCAAAGGGTTCCCGGTCGTCTGGAACATGGTGGTGTTCACGCTCTTCGTCATCGAACCGGGTCCGTGGGTTTCTTTCGCCGTGGTCGTGGTCGCTGGCATCCTCACCTTTCTGCCGATCAACTTCATCCATCCGGTGCGGGTAGTCCGGCTCAGATCGCTCAATCTCTTTATGATCCTTTTGTGGTGCGCCTTTGGCGCGCTTGCGCTGGCACAGGCCGCACTCGCCAGCTTCTACAACCAGATCGGCGTCCTGGGTGAACAGGTCAGCGACTTCACCAAGATCGGCATCACCATCACCGGGCTCTATCTTGCCTGCATCGGGGGTATCATGCAGATGTTCCCCAATCTTGGCGCCAAGAAATCCTGACGCTAACGCGCGCCGCGATCCTTCGGATTCGCCCCATGCGCTTCAGGCTTTTGATTTTGCGGATGTCTTTGTCCCGAAACCGGTTCCCACTTTTCGGGGGACATGCTTTAGATCCTGCTTCTGTCCCTTCCCAAGAGAGTTGAGCGATGTCCAAGGCTATCCGCATTCACGCCCATGGCGGCCCCGAGGTCTTGACCTATGAGGATGCCCATCCCGGCCAGCCGGGCGCCGGGCAGATCCTGGTCAGGCACACCGCGATCGGCCTCAACTTCATCGACGTCTATCACCGTTCGGGCCTTTACCCGCCGCCGGGCGGGTTCCCGCTGATCCCGGGCAGCGAGGCGGCCGGCGCGGTGCTCGCCGTCGGCGCCGGCGTCGACTGGCTGAAGCCCGGCGACCGCATTGCCTATGCCGTCAATGTCGGCGCTTATTCCGAGGAACGGGTGATCGCCGCCGATCGCGTGGTCAAGGTGCCGGACGGCATCAGCGACGAGCAGGCGGCAGCCATGATGCTGAAAGGCATGACGGCGGAATATCTGCTGCGCCGTACCTATAAAGTGAAGGCCGGCGACACGATCCTCTACCATGCCGCCGCAGGCGGCGTCGGCCTCATCCTCGGCCAGTGGGCAAAGCATCTCGGCGCAACGGTGATCGGCACGGCAAGCTCCAGCGACAAGATCGAGCTCGCCAAGGCGCATGGTTTCGACCATGTCATCAACTACAAGGAGCAGGATTTCGTCGCCGGCGTCGCCGCCATCACCGGCGGCAAGAAGTGTGACGTCGTCTATGATTCCGTCGGCAACGATACTTTTCCCGCCTCGCTCGACTGCCTAAGGCCGCTCGGCATGTTCGTCAGCTTCGGCCAATCGTCGGGGCCGATCCCGCCATTCTCGATGTCGCTTCTGGCGCAGAAGGGCTCGCTCTTCGCCACCCGGCCGACGATCTTCGTCTACAATGCCAAACGCGAAGATCTTGTGGCGTCGGCGCAAGCGCTCTTCGATGTGGTGCTGAGCGGCGCCGTCGAGATCAAGATCAACCAGCGCTATGCGCTGAAGGACGCGGCACAAGCGCAATCGGATCTCGAGGGCCGCAAGACGACGGGCACAACCATCCTCATTCCCTAAAGCCGGATGATTTCAGGTCGAATCGACCTGAAATCTGAACCCGGCTCTACATCAAAGAGATAGAGCATGATGTCGCCCGAAAACCACTTCACACTTTTCGGCATCATGCTCTCGCCTGATGCCTTGTTTTTCAGCGCCTTGCCATATGTGAAGGCACTGTTCGCTTGAACAGCTTCGCCGGTTTTCTCGCGCTCACAACAGGCCTATCTTACCCCTTGAGTTTCCGCTGGAATTCTTGAAGCTCTTTCAAGTTGGGTGCTGCTTTCCGATGGGAGCCGGCCGCGCATACCATGCTTTCGGGAACACAGAACATATCCGGGAAACCGGATGGGAGGCACTGTGAGTGCAAATCATGACAGGGCGAACCTGCTGGAGGTTCGCGGCCTTACGAAGATTTTCGGCACGCTGACGGCGTGCGATCATATCGACCTCGACATAGCGAAGGGCGAGATCCACGCGCTGCTTGGCGAGAACGGCGCCGGTAAGTCGACGCTGGTCAAAATGCTGTTCGGATCGCTCGAGCCGAATTCGGGCGAGATCTTCTGGGACGGCCAGGCCGTTCGGATCACCAGCCCCGGTGTGGCGAAGAAGCTCGGCATCGGCATGGTGTTTCAGCATTTCTCGTTGTTCGAGGCGCTGACAGCGGCCGAGAATATCGCGTTGTCGCTCAACGACGGCTCGCCGATCAGCACGATTGCCGCGAAGGCGAGGGCACTGTCCTATAGCTATGGCCTGCCGCTCGATCCGGAGTCGCTGGTCGGCGATCTGTCGGTCGGCGAGCGCCAGCGCATCGAGATCATCCGCTGCCTCTTACAGACGCCGCAACTCATCATTCTCGACGAGCCGACCTCGGTGCTGACGCCGCAGGAAGCCGACAAGCTGTTCGAGACGCTGGAGAGGCTACGCTCCGAAGGCAAGTCGATCCTCTACATTTCGCATCGGCTGGAAGAGGTCAAACGCATCTGCGACCGCGCGACCGTGCTGCGCCACGGCAAGGTGGTCGGCCATTGCAATCCACGCCAGGAGACGGCCGCGTCGCTCGCCCGCATGATGGTCGGCAATGAGGTGAAGGCGGTGGTGCGCGCGCCGGCCGAAGGCATCGAGACCGCGCCGGCGCTGCTCGAAGTCCGCGGGCTTACCCGCAAGCCGGCGACGCCCTTCGCCATTCCGCTCAAGAACATCAATCTTAGCGTGCGCGCCGGCGAGGTGATCGGCATCGCCGGTGTCGCGGGCAATGGCCAGGGCGAATTCTTCGAATCCGTCTCCGGCGAGGTGCTGCAGCAGGATGCCGGTTCGGTTCGCATCCGCGGCAAGGATGCCGGCGCGCTCTCCATCACCGGTCGGCGGCTGATGGGCGCCGCCTTCGTGCCGGAAGAGCGCCTAGGCCATGGCGCGGCGCCGCGCATGAAGCTTTCGGAAAACCTTTTGCTGTCGCGCCATGCGACTGATGGCAAATCCTTCGTCGGCTCCGGCGGGATGGTCAAGAACGGTTCGGTCTACAGCGCCGCCCAGCGCATCATCGCCGCGATGGACGTGCGCAAGAGCGCGCCTGATCCGGAGGCTGCGGCGCTGTCCGGCGGCAATCTGCAGAAATTCATCGTCGGCCGCGAGCTCGACCGCAAGCCGAGCGTGATGGTGGTCAATCAGCCGACCTGGGGCGTCGATGCGGGTGCTGCCGCCCATATCCGCCAGGCGCTGATCGAGCTTGCCCGCAGCGGCTCGGCGGTTCTGGTCATCAGCCAGGATCTCGACGAACTGTTCGAGCTGTCGGACGCGATCGCGGTCATGCACAACGGCGAATTGTCCGCGCCGCTGCCTATCGCCGAAGCCACCTTCGAAAAGATCGGCCTGTTGATGGGCGGCGCCGAGCCCGGCCACGCCGAACACACCATGGAGACGGCATGATGCGCCTCGAACTGGTCAAACGCCCGCAGCGCTCGGCGCTGTTTTCGGTGCTCTCGCCCTTCATCGCCTTCGCGCTGACAATGATTGCCGGCGCCACCATGTTCGCGTTGCTCGGTGTCAATCCGTTCAACGCCTTCAATGTCTACTTCATTCAGCCGATCAGCGAGGTCTGGCAGTTGCACGAGCTGGCCATCAAGGCGGCGCCGCTGATCCTGATCGCCGTCGGCCTGTCGGTTTGCTACAAGGCCAACATCTGGAACATCGGCGCCGAGGGACAGTTCATCCTGGGCGGCATTTTCGGCTCAATCATCCCGGTGCTGTTCCCTCAATTCGAAGGGCCTCTTGTCCTGCCGCTGATGCTTTTGCTCGGCATGGTCGGCGGTGCGCTCTACGCGGCGATCCCGGCGCTCTTGAAGACCCGCTTCAGCACCAATGAGATCCTGACCAGCCTGATGCTGGTCTACGTCGCGCAGCTTTTCCTCGACTGGCTGGTGCGCGGACCTTGGCGCGACCCGCAGGGCCACGGCTTTCCGCAGACCATCCAGTTCGGCGACTCGGCCATCCTGCCAGAGCTGATGCCGGATGCCGGTCGCGCAAATTGGGGTTTCGTCTTCGCGCTGGTCGCGGCCGTGGCGGTCTGGCTGATGATGAGCCGCATGCTGAAGGGTTTTGAGGTCCGCGTGCTAGGCTCGAGCCCGAGGGCAGGGCGTTTCGCCGGCTTCGGTTTCAGCAAGATGGTCTTTTTCACTTTTCTTTTGTCCGGCGCGCTGGCTGGCCTTGCCGGCATCTCTGAAGTCTCCGGCGCCATCGGCCAATTGCAGCCGGTGATCTCGCCCGGCTATGGCTTCACTGCCATCATCGTCGCCTTTCTCGGCCGGCTCAATCCGCTCGGCATCGTCGCCGCGGGGCTGGTGCTGGCGTTGACCTATCTCGGCGGCGAGGCGGTGCAGAGCGCGCTCGGCATCTCCGACAAGGTGGCGCGGGTGTTCCAGGGCATGCTTTTGTTCTTCGTGCTCGGCTGCGACACGCTCATTCACTACCGCATTCGTCTGATCGGCTTTGCCGCGCCGAAACTCGAGGCCGCGCCCAAGCTCGAGGAGGTCCGCTGATGGACATCACCGTCAACATCCTTTTGACCATCGCCACTGCGGCGACGCCGCTCTTGATCGCAGCGATCGGCGAGCTTGTGGTCGAGCGTTCCGGCGTGCTCAACCTCGGCGTCGAAGGCATGATGATCATGGGCGCGGTCGGCGGCTTCGGCGCCGGCTACCTCACCGGATCGCCATGGATCGGCCTGCTTGCCGCGATCATCGTCGGCGCGCTGTTCTCGCTGCTCTTCGCCGTCATGACCTTGTCCTTGGCCACCAACCAGGTGGCGACCGGCCTGTCGCTCACGCTGCTCGGCCTCGGCCTCTCCGGCATGATCGGCACAAGCTTCGTCGGCCAGCCCGGCGTCAGGCTGCCTAACCTCGACATCCCCGGTCTGAGCTCGATCCCGGTCGTCGGCAGGCTGATCTTCGGCCAGGATCCGTTGTTCTACGTCTCGATCGCACTGACCGCCGCCGTAATGTGGTTCCTGTTCAAGACGCGCACCGGCCTGACCCTGCGTTCGATCGGCGACAGTCACGGCTCTGCGCATGCGCTCGGCATCAAGGTCATCCGCTACCGCTATCTGGCCGTCATCTTCGGTGGCGCCTGCGCCGGCCTTGCCGGCGGTCACCTGTCGCTGGTCTATACGCCGCAATGGGTCGAGAACATGAGCGCCGGTCGCGGCTGGATCGCGCTGGCGCTGGTGGTGTTCGCTTCCTGGCGTCCGTGGCGGGTGTTGGCCGGCGCCTATATCTTCGGCGCAGTGTGGATCGGCCAGCTTCATGCACAGGCTTTTGGCATTCCGGTGCCTTCGCAGTTTCTTTCTTCGCTGCCCTATCTGGCAACCATCGTGGTTCTCGTTCTAATCTCGCGCAACAAGCGGCTGACGATGATGAACACACCGGCTTCGTTGGGGCAGCCGTTCGTTCCGGATCGTTGACGACAACAAAAAGACGGGAAGCTCCAAGGCTTAATTCAGAGAGGTAACACGATGAAAAAACTGCTCATTGCGCTTATGACCACGACCGCGGCCCTGTCGCTGGCCGCGACTGCCGAGGCGGCCGACAAGCTGAAGGCCTGCTGGGTCTACACGGGTCCGATCGGCGACTTCGGCTATTCCTACCAGCACGACCAGGGCCGGCTCGAGGTGGAGAAGGCGCTCGGCGACAAGGTCGAGACCGCCTATCTCGAGAACGTCTCGGAAGGCCCCGACGCCGACCGCGCCTTCGAGCGCCTGGCGCGCGAGAAGTGCAAGATCATCTTCGGCACGTCCTTCGGCTTCATGGACGCCGAGGTGAAGGTCGCCAAGAAGTTTCCGAAGGTGATGTTCGAGCATGCCACCGGCTACAAGACCGGCGACAATCTCGGCATCTACAACGCACGCTTCTATGAAGGCCGCTACGTGCTCGGCCAGATCGCGGCCAAGGAATCGAAGAAGGGGCTGGCCGGCTACATCGTCTCCTTCCCGATCCCGGAAGTGGTGATGGGCATCAACTCCTTCATACTCGGCGCGCAGTCGATCAATCCCGACTTCAAGGTCAAGATCGTGTGGGTGAACTCGTGGTTCGATCCGGGCAAGGAAGCCGACGCCGCCAAGGCGCTGTTCGACCAAGGTGCCGATATCATCGTCCAGCACACCGACTCGACCGCCGCGCTGCAGGTTGCGGAAGAGCGCAAGCTGCACGGCTTCGGCCAGTCCTCCGACATGATCAAGTTCGCACCGAACGCGCAGCTGACCTCGCTGACCGACGAGTGGGGCCCGTACTACATCAGCCGTGTCCAGGCGGCTCTCGACGGGACCTGGAAGCCGGACAATGTGTGGCTCGGCATCAAGGACGGCGCCGTCAAGCTCGCGCCCTTCACCAACATGCCCGACGACGTCAAGGCCATGGCCGAAGCGACCGAGAAGAAGATCGCCAGCGGCTGGAACCCCTTCACCGGCCCGGTGTCCAAGCAGGATGGCTCGCCGTGGCTGAAGGACGGCGAGGTTGCCGACGATGGCACGCTGCTCGGCATGAATTTTTATGTCAAAGGCATCGACGACAAGCTGCCGCAGTAGGCGGCGACGACGTTTCGAACCGGAGGGGGCGCCTTGTGGCGCCCTCTCTCGTTTGTAAGGTCGATTGGCAAGATTTCTCCGTCTCGGGCGGGAACTGTCCCTGGCTTTTGCCAGTCGGCTAATGATCGTTCGACTCGCCTTGCGCGCCAAGTATTCAAGATAAACTTCGCTTCGTGTTTTATATATTCGGCGCCTTTGCGAGACCGGAGCAATATCTTTGCAGGTTCCGTAACCGCCTTCACATACGCCGCCGACCTTTACTTCCATGCTGACCGCGCAAGTCAGACGAAACCAGCTGGCGTGACAAGAGTCCGCAGAAGGGGGTCTTATGCAATTGAATAAAAAACTTCTGGCAATCATCGGGAAACGCTTTCCCGCCATCTTCGATGTCATTCCGCACGGACCACAGGGCGGGCTTGTGCGAGTCGCACTCAATCCTCAGCCGCTCCCGCCGCATGAACTGGGCGCCGCGGTCGCTGACGAATTTGTCCGCCATGCATGGGTGGCCGAGCGAGGTGGGCTCGATATGAAAGCGCTGTTGCGCGATCTCGACGACTGGTGCCCCACGCGACCGAAGATCCCGAAGCTTCCCCCTTGGTGGGGGCCGTTTCCGGAGCCGGAGCCGCGCCCCGAGTGGTTCGTCGACTACCATTTGGGATTTGCCGCACGGCTGTCGGCGGTCGCAACAGGCACACGCCTGAATGAGACTCTCGATCAGGTGATCGACCGTTCCCTAATGGCAATCGAGGCGGTGAAGCTCTGACGAGAGGCTGTCAAAGCCGAGGGCGGTGAACAATCGAAGGGCGCCGCGAGGGCGCCCTTTTCATTGAGGCGTCTGCTTTCGCGCGGGTGTCATACCGCCGAGCCGTAGAGGTCGTAGGCGTCGGCGCGGTCGACCTTGACCGTGACGATCTCGCCGGCGCGCAGCGGACGCCGCGACTGGATGTGCACGGAGCCGTCGATCTCGGGCGCGTCATATTTGGTGCGCCCCTTCGCCGAAGTTCCGTGCGCCTCGTCGATCAGTACCGGCAAACGCTTGCCGACTTTCCTGGCCAACTGCGTTGCCGAGATCTTCTGCTGGCGCTGCATGAAGCGATGCCAGCGCGCCTCCTTGATCTCCTGCGGCACCTGCTCGAGGCCGAGATCGTTGGAGCGCGCGCCCTTGACCGGTTCATATTTGAAGCAGCCGGCGCGGTCGATTTTTGCTTCGTCCAGCCAGTCGAGCAGCATCTGGAAATCGTCTTCCGTCTCGCCGGGGAAGCCGACGATGAAGGTCGAACGGATGGCAAGATCCGGGCAGACCTCGCGCCAGCCGCGGATGCGCTCCAGCGTCTTCTCCCCATGGGCGGGACGGCGCATGTTCTTCAGCACTTGCGGCGAGGCGTGCTGGAAAGGGATATCGAGATAAGGAAGGATCTTGCCTTCCGCCATCAGCGGAATGACGTCGGCAACATGCGGGTAGGGATACACATAATGCATGCGTACCCAGATCCCGAGCTTGCCGAGCTCCTCGGCGAGGTCGAGGAATTTTGCCCGCACCTCGCGGTCGCCGAACAGGCTCGTCTGGTACTTGATGTCGATGCCGTAGGCGCTGGTGTCCTGCGAGATAACGAGGATTTCCTTGACGCCGGCCTTGGCGAGTTTTTCGGCCTCGCGCAGCACGTCCGCCGCCGGGCGCGAGACGAGGTCGCCGCGCAGCGCCGGGATGATGCAGAAGGTGCAGCGGTTGTTGCAGCCTTCCGAAATCTTCAGATAGGCGTAGTGGCGCGGCGTGAGCTTCACGCCCTGCGGCGGCAGGAGGTCGACATAGGGGTCGTGACTGGGGGGCGCGGCCTCATGCACCGCCGCCATCACGCTCTCATAGGCCTGCGGACCGGTGATCGCCAGCACGTTGGGATGCTTCTCGCGGATGACCTCCGGCTCGGCGCCGAGGCAGCCGGTGACGATGACGCGGCCGTTTTCCGAAAGGGCGGAGCCGATGGCGTTGAGCGACTCGTCACGCGCGGAATCGAGGAAGCCGCAAGTGTTGACGACGACGAGGTCGGCGCCGTCATGCTTGCGGGCGATCTCGTAACCTTCGGCGCGCAGCCGCGTGATGATGCGCTCGGAATCGACGAGCGCCTTCGGGCATCCAAGGCTGACGAAACTGACACGAGGGGCAGACATAAGGTTTTCCAGGCTTTTCGGGATCGGCGGCGCAATACCACACTAATTGCGGCATTGGTATGGGCTGGCCCTTGCTGCGGCAAAACGCAATGCGAAAGGCCAGATCATCGTTCGGCCGAAACCGGCGCCAGGTGGCTTGGTCAGCTCACCGCGTTGTTAACGTGCGGCCAGACTTCCATCGCGCCCCTGTAGACCATGTCGAGCGCGACGTAGAGGATGATCGCCAGGCCGACATAGGCAATCCAGCGGTAGCGGTGCAGCAGCCGGGCAATGAAGCTCGCGGCAAGGCCCATCAAGCCGATCGACAGCACGAGCCCGATGATCAGCACCCAGAAATGATCCCGCGCCGCGCCGGCGACGGCCAGCACGTTGTCCAGCGACATCGACACGTCGGCAATGACGATCTGCAGCGCCGCCTGGCCGAGCGTCTTGCGCGGCGCCTTGCCGGCAACCGCGCTGTCGTTGTCGAGGTCGGAATTGGACAGCGCCTCCGTGGCCTCCTGTTCGTCGGCTTGCGAGGTGCGCAGCTCGCGATACATCTTCCAGCAGACCCACAACAGCAGGATGCCGCCTGCCAGCAGCAGGCCGACGATGGCGAGCAGCTTGACGGTGACAGCGGCAAACAGGATGCGCAGCACGGTCGCCGCAATGACACCGATGAGGATCGCGTTCTTGCGCTGGTCAGAGGGGAGTCCGGCAGCGGCAAGCCCGATGACGATGGCATTGTCGCCTGCAAGCACCAGGTCGATCGCGATGACCTGAAGAAGGGCGCTCAGGCTTGCCGCGCTGAAAATGTCCATCGTCTGGAAGCCCTTTGCTGTTCGGCGAGTGCCGGTCGTCGAATATCCCGACGCCCTAACGTGTATCGTTCCCGCGCGTCAAGAGAACCCAGGCGGAACAAGCGCTTGCACGTCGTGTTGTTCCACCGGAATCCATATGGAGTTTGCAATCGAAAAGGCTGACTTTGGCGCCGCCGACAGCAGGCAATCTGTCAGTCGTAAAGATTGTATTTTGCCCAGTCGGCTTCCGGGATCTCGTCACCGATCTTGTAGCGGAACTGCAGCACCTGCATGTGGTCGGGCGCGGTCTGGCACTTGAACTTCAGCCGGTACCATTGACCCTTGCTGCGAAAGGCGGCGCCGGGACTCCTGATCGCATCGGCGCTCATCTGCGGCGTGGCGAAGGCATAAGCCACGACGCGGTCGGCCTTGTAGTTGTGGTCGTCATGGCTGATCCGGTCGAGCACCTCGGCGTCGCAACGCTGCTCGAGACGAGTCTGCGGATCGAGTTTCAGCAGGCCGGCGCGAAGCGCGTTGTCCATTGCGTTGGCTGGCCAGGCCAGCGTCAGGGACGCCAGAGCCATCAGGCAGAGCTTTTTCATGGGCGCGACAAGCAGCATATCTTGTCTGATAAATCAACCAAACGCACGCGCTTGTGAGATCGATGCCGGACTGGGCTCACCGGCTCGTGATTCGACTCCGCCGACGGCCGAACGGATCAAAAAATGCCCGGCGTGACGAAATTCAGCCCGACTGCTTCGAAGCCGCGTCAGCCGATAGCGTTCATAGCGCTGGTTTCCCCAGAACAAACAAATATGCGACCCTCTGTTTTTTGCAGAAAGGTTGAGTGGTTTCGGTCGTCGACTTTGCGGCACGGTCCCACAGGAAAGCCGCCGCGGTCACCACTTCACGTTGAGGCTGACCTTCCCGCCAATCGAGTAGCTGTCGCCAAAGTCCTGGAGGCTGGTGTGCGCGAATGCTTCGCCGTTGATGGAATAGCGCTCGTCCGACCAACTGTAGGATCCGCCGAGACCCAATCCACCCCACAGCGCCCGGTTCTCACTGACGAATCTCTTTCCTGAGACATCGACATCGGAGCCGTCGAGGAAGTCGTAGTAGAGATTGGCGATCCCATAAACGCTTGAGCGGCTCACCTGGCCTGCGGCATCTTTCCACTCCTTGTCGTAGTCGGCGGAGAGTCCGAGGCGACCGATCAGGGTGTCGCCATCGCGCAGCGATACTGCGGCGCCATAGGGATCGGTGAGGTCGTCGAAGCGCACGGACGAATAGGAAAGCTGGGCTTGCGGTGTCAGCGACCACCGAGCGGCAAGACCAATCTTCTGTCCCGTTTCGATGCTCAGCGCGTAGCCGAAGCTGTTGTTGCCCTTTGTCAGCGTCCTGCTCAGGGTGGCGGAATGAAGATCGCTGTCATACCACGTCAGTTGCCCCTGAGCGTCGACATAAAGGCCGTTATTGCCGTACCAAGTCAACGTGCCGCCAAGACCATAGCCGGTAGTGTCAATGTCGCCCAGGCCGAAGATCGAGGATACATCTGCGGAAGCCGTGCCATAGTGGACGCTGGGCCCGCCAATCAGGGTACCGGCCTCGCTTTCAACGAGTGCCCCGTCCAAACCTGCCTGCAGCTTCCAGGTATCCACATCGTAGTCGGTGCCGGTCGTCGATGTTCCCGGTTCGAGATGGCCGTGAGCAGCTTCGATCCGTCCCCAGATGCCTTGCGCCTTCGAGTTCCCCTCCACGTCAGCCGTTGAGTTGCCAGCCGCCCAGGAGCGGCCGTCGGTGCGCTGCTGGAGAGTGCCGAGCTGGTTGAAGCTCTGCAGGACGCCCGCATAGGCCTCGTAGAGCGGCGCGCCCGGTGCATAAAGCGGCGAGGGATCGGGAACCGGACCATTGATCAGAGCTGACCGAAGATACCAGTCGCCATCGTTGGGCGTGCTGACGCCGTTCTTGTAGAGCCGATAGGCATAGGCGCCGGCGACGACGGCCTGGTCACCCTGAAAAACATAATCGCCCAAAAGCGAAAACGTGCCGTCGGAGGCTCCGCCGACATCGATGATCTTGATGCCTTCGACCGTCTGCGCGCCGCTGCCGCCGACATTGATCACCTTGACGTTGGTGCTGCCCGACGTATCGCCGGTAACGACCAGCCGGTCGGTGGCTGACGCATCGCCCCCCAGCACCGTTTCGATCTCCAGCGTACCGCCATTGCCGGTATAATTGCCGTTAACCGTCAGCGTGCCGATCGAGTTGCCGGGGGCGATGGTGCCGGCGCTCGTCGTGTCACAGACTGTGCCGATGCCCTGGAGCCGCCCGCCCGCCAGCACGTCCATGCCGCCGCACAGACTGCCGTTGACCGAGAGTGTACCGGCCACCACCGAGGTGGTTCCGGTGAAACCGGAGCTGTCGCCGGTGAGCCTGGTAAGTCCCGAGCCGATCTGCCGGATGGCGCCCGATCCGGAAATGACGCCATCGAAGATATAGACGTCCGACCGGTCGAAGGTGAGCGTGCCATTGTTCGTCACGTCGCCAAGGATCGAGCCCGAGGTGCCACCATTGCCGAGCTGCAGGGTGCCCGCCGAGATCGTCGTCCCGCCGGTGTAGCTGTTGTCCGCTGTCAGGATGGTCGTCCCAGAGCCGGCCTGATTGACCGTGCCGCTGCCCGAGATCGTGCCGGCGAAGCTGTAGGCATCCGACCGGTTGAAGACGAACGTGCCATTGTTCGTCACATCGCCGAGGATCGAGCCCGAGGTGCCACCATTGCCGAGCTGCAGCGTGCCCGCCGAGATCGTCGTCCCGCCGGTGTAGCTGTTGTCCGTCGTCAGGATGGTCGTGCCGGAGCCGGCCTGATCGACCGTGCCGCTGCCCGAGATCGTGCCGGCGAAGCTGTAGGCGTCCGACCGGTCGAAGGCGAGCGTGCCGTTGTTCGTCACGTCGCCGGTGATCGAGCCCGATGCGCCGCCATTGCCGAGCTGCAGCGTGCCCGCCGAGATCATCGTACCGCCGCTCGAGACTGTAGCGGCGCTGTTGAGGATCAGCCTGCCGCCGTTGACGGCAAGCGTGTTGGTGGCAAGGCTGCCATCGATCTGGGCCGAGCCCGAGTTCATGGCGACGCTGTCCATGCCGCTGATCGCGTAGGCGGCGCCGTAGACGAAGCTGCCCGAGCCGAGATCGAACTTCAGGGCGCTGTTGCCACCGCCGCTGATGTTGCCGTCGATAGTGCCGCCCGTGATGCCCAGCACATTGTTGGCGACGCTGAGATTGATGTTTCCGGTCACGGCGCCCGCCGTGGTGATGGTGGCAGCCCCGCCAGTCTGATTGAGCGCGATTCCCGAGGCTCCGGCGTTGACGATAGCGCCAGAGCCGATGGCGATTGTGCCGCCCGCGGCGGCGCCGCCATGGATGGCGGCGCCCGTGCCCGAACCGCCGGTCACCGTGCCGCCAGTGACGCTGATGTCATAAGTTCCGGTACCCTTGTTGCTGGCAAAGAGGCCGTCACCGCTGCCGTTGTTGGTAACCGTACCGCCGCTCATGGCGATGCTGATGGTGCCCGTGGAGGCGGCATTATTGACGACCGCGCTGAGGGCCGGGTTTGTACCGCCTTGGACCTTGACCGTGCCACCCGTCATAGTGATGCCGGCGCTGCCCAGTTCCGACTGGCTCAGGACGCCCGTGCCCGAGGCCGCCGTGACCGTTCCGCCGCCGATGGTGACGCTGGCCGCGCCGGAAGAGGCGGTATTGGTGATCATGGCGCGCAGGCCAGCGCCGCTGGCGGAACTGACCGAACCGCCGGTCATCGTGATGCCGGCATTGCCCGTGCCTGCATTCTGGGCAGTTGCGCCGTAGCCTGTACCCGTATTGATCACCTGCCCGCCATTGAGCATGAGCAGGGCATCGCCGGTGCCGGCGTTGTTGGTGATATTCGCCAAGAGCGCACCTAGGGTGGAGGCGGAGGCCGATGTCGCGGTGCCGGTGTCCATCCGGATGATGGCGTTGCCGGCAGTGCCCTGATTCGCGACATTGATAGCGGCAGCCAAAGGTTGGGTCGTCTGGAGCGACTGGAAACTCAGCGCGTTGACGACAAGGTCATTGACGTTGATTGCGCCGCTGAGGAGGTAGACCGCGCCCCCGCCGCTGGTGGTCTTCTGGGCAACTAGACTGGGATTATCGAGGATTACGGTCAGACCGTTCACATTATAGCTGATGCCGGGCGAGGGATAGCTGCTCCCCGAGCAGGTGACCACGCCGCCGACCGGCGCGCCGCATTCGTTGGCCGCAAAAGCGCTGCGCGGCGCGGACGCCAGCATCGCAGTCAGGGCGATCAGCGATGCGGAAGAAAGCGCCGCCCGTGAACTGCAGTTGGGGCGGCTCGGTCTCCTCCGTCGAACATCGGCGATACTAATCGACGACATAACTATTCCCTCGGTTCTGCGGTGTGAATTGCATTTGGTGTCGTGGCCCGAAAAACGGGCAGGCGTGTGCGACAAATGCATCGACGGGTCATCTGTATCGAGTTTTTTCGGGATGCTTCCGGAGGCATGAGTTCCGTCGCCGAGAGGTGGGGGGTTCCGCATTCGCGGTGACGATGGCGTCCAAAGCAACGCTTCGATCAGGACAGATGGCCTGCGCGGCGCCGCTGACGCCTGCTAAAGGGTCCCGTTTCCTGCGAAATTGCCTGCTATTGCCAATACGAGAGACATCGCCGCCTGCTTGCATTACCACGCCATGCTCCGCCTTAAGTGCCTGGTTAACAGACGCTTTCTCGAAGAATCGAGCCTTGTGAGGAAGACAAAGATCAGCGGGAACGTATTTCAGAATATTGCTGTGCGTATCAATAAATTGCGATCGTTGTGAATTGAGGCAATGTATAGTTGCCGGAATGCTACTTTATTTCAGTGGCAACTTATACATGTGGGGAGCGGTATGGCGCTCGCTTCCCCCTAAATGACGCTAAGCAAGGAGTGATGGAAGTGCGTCGATCGTCTCGTGAAACAAGCGGGAAGCACCGCGGGCCGGTCAGTCAATAGCGTTGTCTGTTGCAGCCTGATCCGCCGTGCCGTCGTCTCCGTTTCCTGTGTCTGGCACCTGGCTGTCGCCTGAGCCGGCCGGGGGAAGCACCGTGACGTCCATCCGAGCGATCCTGGATGCTGCCCGACCTTGAGCGCCCGGCTCGCTGTCGCCCGTCTCCAAAACGGAGGCTTTCGCAAGATGACCGACGCTTTCGGCGCTCTTGCCGGGGAAGGTTTCCTCGGACGGCGCCTGAGGTCTGAGGTTACGCTGCACGACGCCAGCGTTGTTCTGGTTTCCAACAGGGGAGGTCATGACTGTGGCTCCAGTGGATGACGGAAACCTGTTTAGCACAGCTGGCTGGTGCCAGCCTTGCGACTGGAGAGGCCGTCCGCCCTGGGCAGTTAGCCGCTGGCCGATCTAACCCAGGCGGCACCCGGCTATCCCATCGTCATCCAGGGCGCGGCGGCGGCGACCGAAGACGCGGTTGCCGTCAAATGCCGGCCTGAAGATGAACTGGGGCAATTCGATGTTCACCGCCTTGGACGTTTGGCGTGCCCAAAACCCATCTCTCAAAGTTTAACGGCCGGCAAAATGCACCGCTAAGGATGCTTGGTAACGGTTGATTCAACCCTTGCTGGTATATGGAAGGTGGCGGCTCCGACAGTGGCAGGGGTGCTATGCGTGCCGGAGCCGCCTGCGCGGGCGATGGGTGGTACATCCGCGCTGTCTCAGAATAGGACAGCGCGGTCTACAATTAGTTAAAGCTAAAATGACTGTGCCCGGAAACGCGGCCTCGGCCACGGCGTCCGGGCACGAATGTTCCTTATGTCGCCTTATCCACCAGCGGTGCCTTCCTCGTCGGCGGCTTGTAGGACGTCACCAGCCTGAGCGTGTCCATGTTCACCGTCACCGGCACGCCAAGGTTCACCGTCACCCACTCGCCATCGATAGAGGTGACGTCGCCGACAAGCTCGATCGGCTGGCCTTTCTTCACCGTAGACGTCCGATCGACGATCGAATGCGGGAACCCATATGATGGGATCGAAACGCTCACCCTATCTTCGGTCACGCGCCGCCGCACGGTCGCGGTGATTGCTACCTCGTCGCCGATGTGTATGCCCTTCGCCATGGTTAACGAGTCTGGAGCAACTGGCAGCGTCGTCAAGCAGTGGCTAATGTAGCAACCGGGAACCTTTCCTCAGACCTCATGTTGATTCTGTAGACGGCGCATCTTTTCCAACCTGAGAGCGCCGCGTCGGGATGGATTGTCGCCTGTTACCGCGAAGGTGAGAGACGCCGGCTTTCCTTAGGAGGTCCCGACAAAGAGCCCGCCCGGCGTCGCACCGGGAGCGGGCTCTTTCATTGAGCCCTCTTGCCATCCGGGGGCGCCAAAGGAATATAATCCTCCCGGTGCGGCGACTCGCCATGACGATGAAATTCCCCTTCGTAGAAGACACGCTCGGCAAGAAGCTCGAAGCCGGCACGGGCCTTTCGGTCGATTGCCTGACATGCAGGAGGAAGGCCGTCTTAGACGTTGCCGAATTGGTGAAGCGGCTCGGACCTCATGGTCTCTTCATTGGGATCTGATCAAGGTGATCTTCTGCCACGAATGCCGCGCCGCCGGCCGCGACGATAGGAATCTGCAATTCACAAACCACGCCGTTACGCCGGAGCAGCGCAAAGGCTGGACGCCTGCCCTTGAACCCTACTCATCCGCAGCTTTCTCAAGTCCGGTTGTTAGCCCTGCCAAGAGCATGGAAGACAGTTCACGGGACCGCTCGATGCGCCGGCGGTTCTTCTCGATAAGTTCCTGCGTTTCCTTGATGCGGATCAGGCTTTGCCGCTCCCTTTCATCGAGGTGCTTAGCCAGCTTTTTGGTGTCGTCGATCTGTTGCATGATAATGGCCACCTTCAAATCGGGACGCGTCCGCCTGCGTCAAAAACTCACGAGGACTAGAAACTGTTCCCTAGCACAGTGGCAGGCGCCAGAGCGTGCCGGAGGCTTCGGCGGCGTAGGAGAGCGGCGAGGGCAAACGCGCGCTGGCGGCCTTCCTTGTGGCGCATGTCGAATGCCTCTTGCTACAGGAGCGGCCCGGCAGCCTTTGTTGGATTTTCGAGGAGGAGGATCACGATGGCCATGCTTCTGAGAATTCTCGCTGCCATATCTGCCGAGGAAAAGCGGGCCGTGATCGCGGAGTTCAAGAGGCGCTATCGCTAACCGGGAATCGGTCCATAAAACACGGCCCCGCTGCCTCACGGTGGCGGGCCTTAGCTTTGCCGGAACTATCCTCCGAGGTCGGCCGTTGAGCGACCGACGTAAGGAGGAAGCGATGCCGGATGCAAGCGACGAATCAACGCCGAGGATGACTCAGCGCGAAGCTCAGGAGGCGCTAGAGAAGCAAGTTGCGCAGTTGAAACGCGAGATCAACAAGATCAATCGGACGCTGGCCGAGCGCGCCGACGAGGCTGGAGAGGAGGCAGCAGGCTGGTATGAAAGCGCTGCCGATGGCGCCGGCCGGACTGCTCAGGCGCTCCGGACCGGGGCTCAGTCGGTTTCGGGAGCCGTCCAAAATAATCCTGGAACGGTTTCAACGGCCTTCTTTCTCGGCGCCGCGTTGGGATTGCTGCTGGGGCTTACCCTCAGTGATCCTAATGGAGCTGGCCGGGATTATTGGTTCTATAACCGAGCAAACAGTTAAAAGCCCGGCTGCTCGGGTGGCCTGGATTGTTTTGTGGCAGAAAAGTCACGCGGCTTGAATATGCAGCGCTTCAACTAGGGCGCGCTTATTATCGATCTTACCGAGGCGTACCGTCTTGCTTGCGAGGGGGATGCGGGGACCACCTGGAGCGCTCGCTGCGGCAACGTAGCGGGCGCTTCCCATTCGCGCGATGGCGATCCCGCACCAGAGCAGGCGTTAGAATCCCGCTTCCAGCCTTTTTCTTTGGCATGGCAGCGGTTATGGCAAGACCACGAAGCGGCACCTAACTTGTTGATTTTCCTAAGCTTGTGGCGGAGGGAGTGGGATTCGAACCCACGGTGAACTTGCGCCCACGCCGGTTTTCAAGACCGGTGCCTTAAACCGCTCGGCCATCCCTCCATCGTGATTCTTCACGAGGTGCTCCGTCCCGGTTGGCCGGTAGGCCGCGATGCCGACAGAGCACCCATCCTCTAGTGTGCCGTGCAAAGGCATGTCAATCGTTGGAAACCGGTCCGGCCGGTTATGCCTGACCTTGTCGGCCGGCGCAGGGACGGCGCTCAAGGTGTTGCGGCCAACGGCTTTATCAGGCGATAGCTAATATAGATGAGCCGAGTCATCCGTTCGACCGAGGCAGTCCCTGCAGAGGCTCATGCTAAGCTCTTGTTCGGCGCAGGGAATTCCAGCGCCATGAGCGCCGGTTGGAAAAAGGAAGTCCCCCCTCCAAAAGCTGCCCCTCCATCCGGCGCTCATCCTGTAAGGCTGGTCCACGCCGCAGTCCTCGCCATAATGTCGCCGGGTTCCGGCCATAATCGATTAACATCGTGATAAACAATTCCTGTGCACAAGGGGATTGGGGATCAAGGTGTTGCTGGCATTCGCGGGCGCTTTGGCTCCGACTGGTGGCGGCAAGACTGTAAGGGGACAATCGAAAACATGCAGACCTCGGCGCGCCCGCGTCTTCGTCGCGCTCCTGCTTTTGTGCTGTGCACCCTGTCGGCGGTGCTGCTTGCCGCCTGCACCTCTACGCCGCAACCTAAGGCGATGGTCGACAAGCGGTTGCGCTCCAAGGAATATTTCGCCGAATCCGAATATGGCGTGAAGGCGAGCCCGCGCGTCAATTTCATGCGGCGCGGCGGTGGCCGCGACCAGCTCGGCAAGCCGTATCAGGTACGCGGCAAGTGGTATTATCCGAAGGAAGACAAGCGCTACGCCAAAGTCGGTTTGGCGTCGTGGTATGGCGATGCCTTTCATGGCCGGCTGACCGCCAACGGCGAAGTCTACGACACGGCGCAACTGACGGCGGCGCACCCGACCATGCCGCTGCCGAGCTACGCGCGCGTCACCAACCTCGACACCGGCAGTTCGGTCATCGTGCGCGTCAACGACCGCGGCCCGTACCATGAGGGCCGCATCATCGACGTCTCGCAACGTGCCGCGCAAATGCTCGACTATGACAAGATCGGCACCGCAAAGGTGAAGGTCGAATATGTCGGCCGGGCGCCGCTCGATGGCAATGACGACCAGTATCTGATGGCCTCCTACCATCCGGGCAACAGGCGGCCTGATCCGTCCGACGGCCTGCCGACCGGCGTGATGGTGGCCATGAACGGCCCGTCGCCCAGCATGCAGACGGACGCGCCTCCGGCCGCCGTGCCGTTCCCCGGCCAACTGACCAATTCGGGCCAAGCGTTCACCGCGCAGCCGGGACTGTCGGCGCAGGCGCCGGGCGCCAGCGACGTCACTTTGCCGGATTTCGGGCCGATCGTGCCGGAGCGGCCGGAGTTCAGGCTGCCGCCGAATTCGCCCTTTGCCATGGCCTCGCTGTCCTACGCGGATGAGCGCGTCAATCGCGCCGACGTCTTTGCCGCGCTCGATGGCAGCGGCATGTTGCCGGCCGACATCCTGCAGTCGTGGAAGAAATCGAACCGCCAGGAACAGACGCCGGTCCTGGACTATGTCGCCGCCGGCTCCTTCGAGGATGCCGCCGAGGCAAAGCGCGTGGCGGCCGCGCTCGACCCGTTCGGCAAGACTGAAATCCAGCGGACCGAGCTTGACGGCAATGACTGGTATGCGGTCAACGTCTATCCGGATGGCCATGGCAGCATCGACGACCTGCTGCAGGCGGCCTGGTCGCACGGGGCGCCGGACGCATTGGTTGTGCGAAACTGATCAATTTCGCGCGCTCGGTTGGTTCGGCTGAAAAAACCCTGATAGCTTGACCGGGCCAATGCGGCTAACGGGTCGATATTTCATGCTGTTTCGCGTCTTTCAGCCTCTCGCCGGACTTCTGGGATTGGTGCTGATGCTGCTTTGCGCCGTCCCGGCGAGCGCGCAGCTTTTCGAGACCAAGGCGGCCCAGGCCTTCATGATCGATGCCGATACCGGCACGGTGCTTTTCGCCAAGGATGCCGACAAGCCGATCCCGCCGGCCTCGATGGCCAAGCTGATGACGATGGAAGTGGTGTTCAACGCCATCAAGGCGAAGCGGATCACGCTCGACGACACTTTCGTGGTTAGCGAAAACGCCTGGCGCACCGGCGGCGCACCGTCCGGGACCTCGACCATGTTCGCCAAGCTCAAGTCCGCGGTCCGCGTCGAGGATCTGATCCAGGGCGTGACGGTGCAGGCCGCCAATGACGGCTGCATTGTGCTCGCCGAAGGCATGGCGGGCTCGGAGGCGAATTTCGCCGCGCAGATGACCGAGCGTGCCCGAGAAATTGGCCTCTCGAAATCGACCTTCGTCAACTCGACCGGACTGCCGGCTGACGGCCAGCAGACCACAGTGCGCGAGTTGACGATGCTGGCGTTGCATATCTGGCGCGACTATCCGGAGTTCTTCCACTATTACGGCCAGCCGGATTTCACCTGGAACAAGATCTCCCAGAGGAACCGCAACCCGCTGCTGGCTATGGGCATCGATGCCGACGGCTTCGTAGCCGGGGCAAGCGAGTCCGCCGGCTTCGGCATCGTCGGCACGGTCAGCCACAACGGCATCCGCGTGATCGCGGCCCTGAGCGGCCTGGCCAGCGATCGCGAACGTGCCGAGGAAGCGCGCAAGCTGCTCGATTGGGGGTCGCGGTCATTCCAGAAGACGGAGATCTTCGCCAAGGACGAGGTGGTCGGCGAAGCCCAGGTTTTTGGGGGCGCCAAATCCGGCGTGGCCTTGAAAGCCAAGGGTCCGGTGGACATCTTTCTGCCGATAGCCAATCGCGACAAGCTGACCGCCAGGATCGTCTATGAAGGTCCGGTGGCGGCGCCGGTGGAGGAGGGGCAACCGGTCGGGGAGTTGCGCGTTTGGATAGGCGACACGCTGAGCCAGCGAACGCCGCTGTTCGCCGCGGAGCCGGTGAAAGTGGGTACGCTGCCGCAGCGCGCGCTCGACGCCGCCAAGGAACTGGCTGTCGGCTGGCTGCGTCAGAAGCATTTGTGATCGGGCAGGCGCGTGGACCTTTTGTCGGACGACAGCTATGACAGCGGCCAGCGCGGGCAAAGGCATTCTCGATTGGCGAGCGGATTTTTCATCACCTTCGAAGGCGGCGAAGGAGCGGGCAAGTCGACGCAGATCGAGCGGCTGGCGCGCCGCATGCGCGCCAAGAGATACGAGGTTCTGGTGACGCGCGAGCCGGGCGGCTCGCCGGGCGCCGAGGCGGTGAGACATGTGCTTTTGTCGGGCGCGGCCGAACCGTTCGGCCCCAAGATGGAAGCAATCCTGTTCGCCGCCGCGCGCTCCGACCATGTCGAGCAGGTGATCCGGCCGGCGGTCGAACGCGGCACGATCGTGCTCTGCGACCGGTTCATCGATTCCTCCCGCGTCTATCAAGGCGTTACTGGCGGGCTCGACCCGGATTTCATGGAAGCGCTGGAGGCGGTCGCCATCAACGGCATGGTTCCCGACATGACGCTGATCTTCGATATCGATCCGGCCGAAGGCCTGAAGCGCGCGGCGGCACGCCGCGGCGCCGGCGACAGCGCCGACCGTTTCGAGAAGGAGACGCTCGCCGTCCACCGGCGCCGGCGCGAGGCCTTTTTGGCGATCGCCGAGGCAGAGCCGGATCGCTGCATTGTGATCGATGCGACGGTCGACCCCGAAACGGTGGAGAACGTCGTCACCGCGGCCGTGTTCGCGGTGCTGGAAAAGCGCATGCCGGCGCAAAGCAGGCAGACGGCGCCGGCATGATCTTCGAACGCATCGCTCCCGAACAGCATGACACGCTGGACGGCGTTCCCGAACCGTCGGAAACGCCGCGGCTTATCGGCCATGCACAGGCGGCAGGCATGCTTGCCGCAGCCTACCGCGCCGGCAAGCTGCCGCATGCGCTGATCCTCGCCGGGCCGCACGGCATCGGCAAGGCGACGCTTGCCTTCCACCTGGCGCACCATCTTCTCAGATGTCCGGACTTCGTGGCCGCGCCCGAAACGCTCGCCGTTCCCGATCCGGCGTCGTCGCTATTTCGCCAGATCGCCACCGGCGCGCATCCTTCGGTGCTGCATCTCACCCGTCCGGCCAACGACAAGACCAAGAGCTTCAAGACGGTGCTGACCGTCGACGAGATCCGCAAGGTCAGCCGCTTCCTGTCTATGACCTCGCATGACGGCAGCTACCGTGTCGTCATCGTCGACCCGGCCGACGACATGAACACCAACGCCGCCAATGCCTTGCTCAAGAATCTCGAGGAGCCGCCGGCACGCACACTATTCATCCTGATCGTGCACGCGCCGGGGAGTCTTTTGCCGACGATACGGTCGCGCTGCCAGATGGTGCGGCTGACGCCTCTTGCACCAGACGAACTGATGGCGGTGCTGGAAAACGTCGAGCCGCCGCCGCCGGCGGATCCGGCGGCGCGCGCGGCACTGACCGAGCGGGCAGGGGGCAGTGCCCGCAACGCGATCCTGCTTACCCAATATGGCGGACTGGAGATCGCCGGCGCGCTCGATGCTTTGGTGGCGGCGCCGAAGCCCGACATTGCCGGCGCGCACCGTCTTGCCGAAGCCGTCGCCGGCCGCGACCAGGCGATCCAGTTCGATATCTTCAACCGCCGCGCGCTCGATCTTTTGTCGGCGGCGGCCAGCGAAGCGGCTTTAGCCGGCGATCTCGCTAGGGCCAAAACGCTGTCCGAGGCTTGGCATGAGGCGCTGAACACGATATCTGAGGCCGAGACCTACAATCTCGACAAGAAGCAGCACGCCCTGACCATGATCGACCGCCTGAATTCTGTGATGCGAATGTGACGGCCCTGCGGGATGGCAATCGCCATGCCGATAGTTTATCCACCGCCACAACTGCATCCAGATATTCATGACGGTTCATTCATGTCACGCGATACGTTCTACATCACGACCGCAATCTCCTACCCTAACGGCAAGCCACATATCGGCCATGCTTATGAGCTGATCGCCACCGACGCGCTTGCGCGCTTCCAGCGGCTCGAAGGAAAGGACGTTTACTTCCTGACCGGCACCGACGAGCACGGCATCAAGATGCTGCAGACGGCGCGCAAGGAAGGGATTTCACCGCGCGAGCTCGCCAACCGCAACGCGGCCGAGTTCAAGCGCATGGCGACCGCGCTCAACGCCTCCAACGACGATTTCATCCGCACCACCGAGGAGCGGCACAAGGCGTCTTCACAGGCGATCTGGAAGGCGATGGCCGCCAATGGCGATATCTACAAGGGCGGCTATGCCGGCTGGTACTCGGTGCGCGACGAAGCCTATTACGACGAGGAGGAGACCGAGGTCCGGGCTGACGATGTCCGTTATGGGCCGCAGGGAACGCCCGTCGAATGGGTCGAGGAAGAGAGCTATTTCTTCCGGCTTTCGGCCTATCAGGACAGATTGATCGCGCTTTACGAAAGCCAGCCCGATTTCATCGGCCCGGCCGAGCGCCGCAACGAGGTGATGAGGTTCGTCAAGTCGGGGCTGAAGGACCTGTCGATCTCGCGCACCACCTTCGACTGGGGCGTGCCGGTGCCGGGCGACGAGAAGCACGTGATGTATGTGTGGGTCGATGCCTTGACCAACTACATCACCGGTGTCGGCTATCCCGATGAAAACGCTGAGAAATGGCGGTTTTGGCCTGCGGACGCGCACATCATCGGCAAGGACATCGTGCGCTTTCACGCCATCTTCTGGCCAGCCTTCCTGATGTCGGCGGGGATCCCGCTGCCGAAGCGCGTCTTCTGCCATGGCTTCCTCTTCAACCGCGGCGAGAAGATGTCGAAGTCGGTCGGCAACGTCATCGACCCGTTCACCATGGTCGAGCACTACGGCGTCGACCAGGTGCGCTATTTCTTCCTGCGCGAGGTGCCGTTTGGCCAGGACGGCAACTACAGCCACGAAGCGATCGTCAACCGCACCAATGCCGATCTCGCCAATGGGCTAGGCAATCTGGCGCAGCGTTCGCTGTCGATGATCGCCAAGAACTGCGGCGGCGCGGTGCCGAGGCGCGGCGACCTGACTGAGGCCGATCGGGCGATCCTCGACCAGGCGGTTGAGGCGCTAGTGGTCGCGCGCAAGGCGATGGCGGAGCAGGGCATCCATCTGGCGCTGGCGGCGATCTTCGGCGTGGTGGCCGAAGCCGACCGCTACTTCGCGTCTCAGGAGCCGTGGGCGCTGCGAAAGACCGATCCCGAGCGCATGGAGACGGTGCTGTGGACGACCGCCGAAGTCGTGCGGCGGGTGACGGTGCTTTGCCAGCCCTTCATTCCGGGGTCGGCCGCGAAGCTGCTCGACCTCTTGGCCGTGCCGGCGGACAAGCGCAATTTCGCGCATGTCCACGCGGAACATGCGCTCGTGCCCGGGACAGCCTTGCCGGCACCTGAAGGCGTCTTTCCGCGTTACGTCGAGCAGGACACCAAAGCCTGATGCTTGTCGACAGCCACTGCCATCTCGACTTTCCGGACTTCGCCGAGGAGCGGGCGGCCATCGTCGCCCGCGCCCTGGCGGCCGGGGTTGGCCGCATGGTGACGATCTCGACGCGGGTGAGGCGTTTTCGGCAAATCCTTGAAATCGCTGAAAATTTCAATGAGGTCTATTGCTCGGTCGGCACCCATCCGCATCAGGCGGCGGAAGAGCTCGACGTGACTGCCGACGAGCTCGTGCGGCTTTCCAGCCATCCCAAGGTGGTGGCGATCGGCGAAGCCGGCCTCGACTATTTCTACGACCACGCGCCGCGCGAGGCGCAGGCTCAAGGCTTCCGCACCCACATCGCCGCCGCGCGCCGGACCGGGCTGCCGTTGGTCATCCATGCGCGCGATGCCGACGACGACATGGCGGCGATCCTCGAGGACGAGACAGGGAAGGGCGCCTTCCCCTTCATTCTGCATTGTTTTTCGTCCGGCCGCAGGCTGGCCGAGGTCGGCGTGGCGCTGGGCGGCTATGTCTCTTTCTCGGGCATCCTGACCTTCAAGAACTCGGCCGAGCTGCGCGCCATCGCCGCCGACGTCCCGCGGGAGCGGCTGCTGGTCGAGACCGACGCGCCCTACCTTGCGCCGATCCCGCATCGCGGCAAGCGCAACGAGCCTGCCTATGTCGCCAACACAGCCAAGGTGCTGGCTGAAACCATCGGCGTCAGCGAGGCGGAGATCGCCGACATCACCACCGAAAACGTCTTTCGGCTGTTCACCAAGATGCCGCGTCCAGACGTGGCGACCACCTGAGACATGACGGACCGGCTGCGCCTCACCATTCTCGGCTGCGGCTCATCGCCCGGCACGCCGCGCATCACCGGCGACTGGGGCAATTGCGACCCGACCAATCCGAAAAACCGGCGCATGCGCACGGCGGCGCTTGTCGAGCGGATTGCCGCCAATGGCGCCCGCACCACGGTCGTCATCGACACCGGACCGGATTTCCGCGAGCAGATGCTGCTCGCCTCGGTCAGGCGCATCGACGCGGTCGTCTATACGCATCCCCACGCCGACCACATCCACGGTATCGACGATCTGCGTGGCTATGTGCACGAGCAGCGGCACCGCATCGACATCCACGCCGACGAGCCGACGATGGGACGGCTGCGCCAGGCGTTCGGCTATTGCTTCGAAACGCCGCCGGGCAGTTCGTATCCGCCGATCGTCAAGCCGCATCTCATCGACCATGCCAGGCCGGTCGTGGTCGAAGGCGAGGGCGGCGCCCTCTCCCTTGAGCCGCTGCCGCAGATCCATGGCGACATCATTTCGCTTGGTTTCCGCATCGGCGGGCTCGCCTATTGCCCGGATATCAGCGACTTCCCGGACGCCACCGCGGAACGGCTGCGCGGCCTGGACACGCTGGTGATCGACGCACTGCAATACAATACGCATCCCAGCCATCTGTCGCTCGGCCAAGCGCTGGACTGGATCAAGAAGCTGGCGCCGAAAAACGCCGTGCTGACGCATATGCATGTGCCGCTGGATTATGCTGTCGTGATGGCCGAGACGCCGGAGCACGTGGTGCCGGCCTATGACGGCATGGCGGTTGAAATCGCTTGTGAGTCAGCGTTATAGAAACGTTTGTTCATTTGGTTGTTTGTTTTCTCGACGGCACAGTATCAGTAGCGCTGCCGTCGAAAATGCAGCGGACGATCAGCGCACGGCTTGAACGTCGGCCGTCGTCCGCTCCGGGCTGGGCCATCTGCAGAGTGACGGACCGAAACTGCAGTGATTTCCAGATCCGCGCCTTAGCATGCCAGTTCCATAATCTATCTTATGCGACTTATGGATGGGCGGTATCGAGATGCGCATGGACGAAGCGACTGCTCTGCCCCATGGTGCTTGTCGCTTCGGCTGGGACCTGACAATCGCAATGACTGCTTCGCCTTCCTTCCTTGGCCTTCCGGATCGCCTCACCGATGGCGTCAGGCCCCGTGCGGTGATCTTCGGCGCCGGTCACGGAAGCACCTATCCCGGCAAGGACAGCGGCGGCTATGTCCTGGCCGCCGGCGCCATCCGTGCGGCGAGCCAGGACGATACGCCGCTGATCGAGCACTGGGATTTCGACCTCGGCGGTCCGCTGTTCGACGGCAAGCCGGTCTGCTGCGTCGACGCCGGCGACATCCTGACCACCATGCATGACAATGCCGGCAACCGTGCCCGGATCGAGGCGAAGACGCGCGAGATCCTGGCATTGCCGGCCGTGCCGATCCTGCTTGGCGGCGACGATTCCGTGGTCATCCCGTTCCTTAGCGGTTTTGCCGATCACGGGCCGGTCTGGATCCTGCAGATCGACGCCCATATCGACTGGCGCGACGAGGTCGATGGCGAGCGCTGCGGCTATTCGAGCCCGATGCGCCGAGCGAGCGAGATGCCGCATGTCGCAGGAATGGTGCAGGTCGGCCTACGCAGCGTCGGCAGCGCACGCCTCACCGAAGTCGAAGCGGCGCGGCGCTATGGCAGCCGCTTCGTGACCGCGCGCGAGGTTCACGCCCAAGGCGTCGAAGCCGCTCTCCGGCATATTCCGGAAGGTGCGCGGGTCGTCGTCACCCTCGACTGCGACAGCCTCGACCCCAGCATCATGCCGGGTGTGGCGGCGCGCACACCCGGCGGCATCACTTACATGCAGGCGATCGAACTGATCGCGGGCCTCGGCAGGCGGGCCAGGATCGCCGGATTCGATCTTGTCGAATTCTATCCTCCCGCCGACATAGACGGCCTGTCGGCGCTGACCGCGGCACGGCTGCTCGTCAACGCGATCGGCGCCATCGTCCGGCAGGCTTGAAACCGCTTTCCTGACTTGGCGCACAGTTGGCGGACAATGGTCGTTCTGCGGCCCCTCGCCTCCCAAGTGAACCTTGCCAAGCGAACCTTGACGACGCCATGCCGTGCGGCATTCCCCTATCGTTGCCAGAAAGGCAACTTGGCAATCTCTTGCTCGGCCTGCTGTTTCGTCAGGCCGATATCGGCGATCAGATGAGGACTGGCCTCCGACATTCGCTTGATATCCCAGCGAAAGCGTGTCTGCTCGCGCCATGCCGCGATCATGTTTTGCAGGGTCGCTAGGCCGTGACGCGGACGCGATGCTTGCGCGACTTGGGTTCCCGGCCGCGCTGCTCGATGCTGGACCGACGCAAGAATATCGTTCATGGCAACCTCCTATGGTTTGAGGCCCATACGGGTTTGGGAGTTAGAGGCCTTCGACCTGAAAGAGGTTGAATTCTGCAGGATGCGGACAGCGCAGTAATTAAGCCTTCCCAAATAGTTCTCAAAACTTCCAAAAGGGCTTGAGCGGTTCACGTTTCACGGAAACGACGAAACCGCCCTATCTCTTTGATTTGACGCAATTCTAGACGGAGGCCACGGCGAAGTCGCCGAGCCAAACCGTTTCACACTTTTCCTGGAATTGCTCTATACATGCCCCGCATGCAGGGATCGCGCTTTGCCTTTGGTCCATACGTGCTTGATCCGGCTGCGGGAACGCTGCTTCGGAACGATGTCCCCGTTGCCGCTGGTTATCGCGGACTGAAGCTGCTTGCGGCGCTCGTCGGACGTCCGGGTGAAATCCTCGGCAAAGCCGAGCTGATGGACGCAGCATGGCCGGGCACGGCCGTCGAGGAAGGCAACCTCACCGTCCAGATAGCGCAGTTGCGCAAGCTGCTCGGCCCGGCCGCCGACGGCGGTGAATGGATCGCCACCGTTCCGCGCATCGGCTACCGCTTCACGGGGGTTATCGAAGAGCTCGGCGAGGCGAAGCGAAAACCTTTGCCGCTGCCCGGCAAGCCGTCGGTGGCCGTGCTGCCCTTCGTCAATTTCAGCAACGATCCCGAGCAGGACTCCTTCGCGGATGGGCTGACCGAAGACCTGATCACCGATCTGTCCAGGAACGCTGGCCTGTTCGTCATCGCGCGCAACTCGGTCTTTGCCTACAAGGGAAAGGCGATGGATGTGCGCGAGATCGCGCAGGATCTTGGCGTGCGCTACCTTCTGGAGGGAAGCGCACGGCGCGCCGCGGGGCGCGTGCGCATCAACGCCCAGCTGGTCGACGCGTTGAACGGCGAGCATTTGTGGGCGGAACGCTTCGATCGCAGCCTGGAAGATATCTTCGCCGTTCAGGACGAGGTGACGGCCAAGATCGTGGAGGCGCTGCTCGGCCGGCTGCGCACACCGCCGCCGCGCAATCGGCCGAAGAATCTCGAGGCCTACGATCTCTGCGTGCGAGCGCGCAAGCTGATCGACGACTCGCCGCAGACGGCGCGGGAAGCGCATCTGATGCTCACGCGCGCGCTTTCGCTCGATCCGGGATACGCCGAGGCCTATCGCTGGCTTGCCATGAACCACTGGATGGGATGGGTGCATTGGGGCGAACCCATCGAACCCAACCGCAGCCTTGCTCTGGAACTAGCCCGCAAAGCCGTGTCGATCGATCCCAACGATGCCGGCTGCCGCTGGGTGCTGGCCAACTTGCTTGCCTATGAGCGCCGCTTCGACGAGGCGGACGCGGAATTCGCCAAGGCATTCGAGCTCGACCCGAACGAAGCCGACGCCTGGGCGACATTGTCCGACATAGCGGTGCTGGCCGGGCGGATCGAGGAAGGCCTCGAGCACATTCGCAAGGCGTTTCGGCTGAACCCGTTTCCACCGAGCTGGTACTATCTGACGCTCGGCGCGGCGCAATATGCGGCGCGCGACTACGAGGCCGCCGTCGAAACGCTGCGCCGGGACGAGACCTATCGAACCAGCTCACGCCGCTTCCTGGCGGCGAGCCTTGCGCAACTCGGTCGGTTGGACGAAGCCCGCGCAGAGGTCGAATTGTTCCTCGTGGCCAATCCGCATTTCACGACCCGCCACTGGGTCTGGACCGAGCCGTTTCGCGACGACGCCACGCTCGAGCATTTCGTCGATGGTTTTCGCAAGGCCGGTCTTCCGGAGTGATGCGCCCGCGTGAATAGTACGACCTACTCCTCGAAGCGGCTCGCCGCGTCCCGATCGCGCTGGTACCGCTTCGCGACCGGAAACGGCGGCAGCCATGACTCGCGACGGATAATCCAGCTTTCATAGGTCGGCTTCAGCTGATCGGGAGCATCCAGGGAGCCGAGGTGCACTTCGATTTCGCCCCCGGTGCGCGCGAAAACGGATGAGCCGCAGCGCGGACAGAAGAACCGCCCGGCAAAGTCGCGTGTTTCGCCATCGATCGTTACCGCATCCTGAGGGAATATCGCTGCCGCATAAAAAAGCGCGCCATGGTGCTTGCGGCAGTCCAGACAGTGACAGATGCCGACCCGGTAAGGGCGGCCCGACGCCACAAGCCGGACGTTGCCACATAGGCAGCCGCCGGTGAATTGGTCCATGTTGCGTCTCCTCTAAAGCCGTGCGGTGGAACGTTAGCAGCGAACTCGCCGGGGCGTCCATGAAAGCTGCGACAACGCCGTCTCGCTTGCGTGGCTCACAAGCCGAGTTGCATAGCTTATCTCATGGCTGCCGGAATCTCTGAGCGGATATCCGCTTTCGTCGAAGCTCTTCCATTGAAGCCCGGACTTCGCGTCCTGGAGATCGGCTGCGGCCCCGGCGTTGCCGCCCGTGCTGTCGCCCGCCGTGTCGGCCATGGCTTCGTTCTGGCGATCGACCGTTCGGAGAAGGCAATCCGATTGGCGCGCGCGGGGTCGGCCGATGAGATCGCGTCGGGCTGCCTTGGGTTCGGATGCGTGGCAATCGAGGACTTCGCATTGAGGCCCGGCGACGCCCTTTTCGACATCGCCTACGCCATGCGGGTCGGGGCGCTCGACGGGCGTCACCCCGAGGCCGGCCGGGCGGCATTGGCGCGCATCAAAGCCGCCTTGAAGCCGCATGGCAGGCTTTTCATCGACGGCGGCGATCCCTTGAGGGAGATCGATTTGGTCCGTGGCTTGCCGTCTTAGAAAAACCCATCGAGAAACGCCGCCGTCTCGCCCGAGATGGCGACGATCTTGTTCGTCGCCTGGCGATAGAATTTGAAGTTGAGCTCGGTCTCGGGCCGGCCATCCTTCCAGACCTTGAACCGCTTGAGCTCGTCGCGGCCCAATCGCCGCGTGGCCAGTGCAGTGCGGCGGATGGAAACGCTGACGCGCGGCGTCTGCCGATCGAGGTCAAGTCTCCTGGGAATGGCTTGGGACGACGTGACGACGCCACGCGCGACGAGCCCCTGCCCGCCTTCGTTCTCGCTGGCGAACACGAAGATCGCGTCGCCATCGGCGATATGCTTGCCGCCATACATGGTTTTCTGCGCGGCGAATGAAAACGTGTCCGCCTGCGGATCCTTGACCTCGGCCTTGATCGCAAAGGCCATGCCTTACGGCCCCCGGCCGATGGCGATCCGGTAGGTCAGCGTGCGCTTCGCGCCGGGCTCGATCAGCATCACGCCCGGCTTGTCGGCAAATTCGCCGTCAAAATCGACCGGGCTTGCGAGGCCGTGCCATGGCTCGATGCACAGGAACGGCGCCCCGCCCGGCTTGGACCAGATGCCGAGCTCGTTGAATCCCTGCCACGACATTTCGATCGCTGGCCCGTGCTCGGCGGCATAGCGCACGCTGGTGCTGGCCGGCCGGTCCAGAATGACGGCATCGTCGTCGAACAACCGCTCGGAGAGCGCGAGCGTCTTGCCTTCGATCGGCGTGGGTCGCGGCTGTGGCAGCATGAGCCCGTCTTTCAGGCGGCGGATCGGCGCTGGCTCATTGTCGGCAAAGGTCAGCCGGTAGGCTTCCTTGGGCAGATCCGGCCGCAGCGGCCAGTTGAAGGCCGGGTGAGCGCCGATCGAGGCCGGCAACACTTCATCGCCCGTGTTGTCAATCTCGAAGGTCACGCCAAGCTGACGGGGTTCGAGGCTGTAACTTATCGCCAGCCGGAAAGCGAACGGGTAATGGACGCGGCTGTCTGCATCGTCGGTCAGGACCAGGGTGCAGGAGGAAGGCCCCTGCTCCTCCCAATCAAAACGCCTGTCGCGGGCGAAACCGTGCTGCGTCATCGGATAGCCCTGCCCGCGATGGCGCAACTGGTCGCCCTTGAGCCGACCGACGATCGGAAACAGGACCGGAGAATGACGCCGCCAGGCGGAGCCTGCCTGCCACAACAGCTCGGTCCCCTCGGCATCGCGGAGCGATACCAGTTCGGCGCCCTGCCCGACGATGGTCGCCGAAATGCCCTCGCCGTGAAGAGTGAAGCTTTCCTGTTCCATGCATCCTCGCGGCTGGCTGTGTGGACGGCAGGCTAGCAAATGGCTTTGCGCGAACTCAAGAGCGGCAGCCATGCCGCGCTTCACACGGTTATCCTTGCCTGAATTGTCGTCTCGCATGAAAAAATGGCCGGAGGTTTCCCTCCAGCCACGTTAAGATCGGCAGTGCTACGGTCCGGACTATTCGCGCTCGCCCGTGAAATTCAGCAACAGCTGGAAGATGTTGATGAAGTTCAGATAGAGCGAGAAGGCGCCGAAGACGGCAAGCTTCTGCTGCGATTCCGCATCGAAGTTCTCGGCATACTGCTCCTTGATCGTCTGCGTGTCCCAGGCGGTCAGGCCGATGAAGACGGCGATGCCAATCACCGAGATGGCGAACTGCAGCGCGGTCGAGCCGAGGAACAGGTTGACGAGGCTGGCGATCACCACGCCGATCAGGCCCATGATCAGGAAGGACGAGAACTGCGTCAGGTCGCGCCTGGTCGTGTAACCATAGAGGCTGGTGGCGCCGAACATGGTGGCGGCGATGAAAAAGGTGCGCGCGATGCTGGTGCCGGTGAACACCAGGAACACGGAAGCGAGCGACAGGCCCATGACGGCGCAGAAGGCCCAGAACATCGCCTGCGCGCTTGCCGCCGACATCGTCTGCATCTTGAACGAGAAGAGCATGACGAAAGCGAGCGGCGCCAGCATCACCACCCATTTCAGCGGGCTGGAGAAGATCGGCACATAGAGCGCCGGCGTCGAGGCCACGAAAAGGGCGACAAGGCCGGTAACGACAAGTCCGAGGCCCATATAGTTGTAGACGCGCAGCATGTGCTTGCGCAGGCCCTCGTCATAGACCGCTCCGGCCTGGGCGCCGGTGCCCATTCGGTATCCCAGATTGGGGCTCTTCATTTGGGTTCTCCTTGGTTGGATCGGTTGGGTGGAGTGTCAGTAAAGCGTCCGGGCCAGCTTTTCGGCGGCACGGTCGAGATCGCCGGCATCGCTTCGTCCAACGACGGCGTAAGCGACCTCGCCGATCTGGAAATAGGCGGATGAAATATCGCCAGAGGGCGCGATCGTCGGCTTCACCACGTCGAAGGTGCCCGGCCTGATGGCGAACAGCGACACCAGCCCGAGGTCCTTCGTCTCGACCGCCATCTCGACGCTCGGCCCGAAGCGCGACGGATAAATCTGGACGTCGCGGATCTTCCAGTCGTCGGGCAATGACGGCATGACGATCGCGGTCGCGGCGCGGATTTCGTCGGCATTGTAGCCCGGCGCTTCCGGCTGCGACGGCATCGTTTCGCGCACCAGCGTCGTCCGGTGCGCGCTCACCGCTTCCTCGACATAGGGGGGCGGCTGCGTCGAGGCGACCACCTTGGTGACGGCGATCGGCCCGAAGATGCCGTTCGCAAGCCAGCCCGCCGCCACCAACACGGCAGCGGCCGCAGCGCGTTGCAGCACGGAAAAGACACGGTCCCTGGCAAGCGCCCTCTCCAGCCGACGCGCCGCCTCGGCCGTTGCCGGGCGCGCCGTGCCGCCTGGCCCGGCCAGCGCCACGCGCAGTTCGTCGCGCGTTCTGAGATCGGACATCACGCGCGCAGCCACTTCCGGGCGCGTGGAAAGAAAGGCTTCGACCACGATGCGGCGGGCGACGTCGAGCTGATCGTCGACATAGGCATCGATATCCGCATCGGTCACGGGATCGACGATAGCGGTCATGATTCACCTCCCACGATCCTCAAGTGATTTTTGCCGCGCGCCGGAGCGCCCTGCTCCATCTCGCGCAGCGCCGCGCGAGCGCGGCCGATGCGCGACATCAGGGTTCCAAGCGGCACGCCGCTGACCTCGGCGGCCTCGGCGTAGCTAAGCCCTTCGATCGCAACGAGATGCAGGGCGGAACGCTGCTCTTCCGGCAGCGCCAGGAAGGCCTCGCGCACTTGCGAAAGGCGCACTGAATGGTCCTGGGACGCCGGCATGTTTTGATCGGCGAGATGGCCGGCCTGCTCGATGCGCGCCGCTTCCGACCGGCGCGAGCGCATGCGATCGATGAAGATGTTGTGCACGATCGCGAGCAGCCAGGCGCGCGGGCTGCCGCCGGTGCGAAAGGTTGCGCGGCGCTCATAGGCTCGCACCAGCGCGTCATGGACCAGATCCTCGGCATCGGCGCTGTCACGCGTCAGCGAGCGCGCGTAGCGCCGCAGTGCCCCCAGCTGCCCGACGATATCGAAGCGTGCCATCGACCGTTTCATGCCCTGTTTACGGAACAGGGCAAGGTTTTAATCCCGACGACAGGCAGTTTTCTGCAGCGGCAAGCTCTCGCTCTTTGCAGCCGGTGCCAGCTGCCGGAAGGAAAGCGCTGGCGAAGCGCGGCCGATTTGCGTATCACTCCGCCGCCATTGGAGCCTGAACGATGTTCGAAACCTTGCAGCCCGCGCCCGCCGACAAGATCCTTGCGCTGATCGGCCTCTATCGCGCCGATACGCGCCCCGGCAAGGTGGACCTTGGCGTCGGCGTCTACAAGGACCGCGACGGCAGGACGCCGGTCATGCGCGCCGTGCGCGAGGCGGAGAAGCGGCTGCTCGCCGGCCAGGACACCAAGACCTATCTCGGCCTTGCCGGCGATACCGGCTTCAACGCCGCGATGATCAAGCTTGCCTTCGGCGACAAGGCCGATCTTTCGCGTATCCGCGCAGCACAAGCGCCGGGTGGCTCCGGTGCGCTGAGGCTGGTGGCCGAGCTTTTGCAGCGCTCGCGCCCCGGCGCGACGGTCTGGCTATCCGACCCGACCTGGCCGAACCATCTGCCGGTGATGCGCGCAGCCGGCCTGCAGGTGCGCGAGTACCCCTATTTCGACGCCGCTTCCGGCGCCGTTCGCTTCAACGACATGCTGGCGGGGCTCAAGACCGCCAACAGCGGCGATGTCGTGCTGCTGCATGGCTGCTGCCACAACCCGACCGGCGCCAATCTGGATGCCGCGCAATGGGCCAAGGTGGCCGACGTCCTGCTGGAGCGCGGCCTGCTGCCCTTCGTCGACATCGCTTATCAGGGCTTTGGCGAAGGCCTCGACGCCGATGCCGCCGGACTGCGGCTGCTCGCCGAAAAGGTGCCGGAGATGGTTGTCGCCTCGAGCTGCTCGAAGAATTTTGCCGTCTATCGCGACCGCGTCGGTGCCGCGATGATCATGGCCAAGGACGGCACGCAGGCGGATGTGGCGATGAGCCAGATGCTGGCCGCGGCGCGCGCCCTCTATTCGATGCCACCGGACCACGGCGCGGCCGCGGTGCGTATGGTGCTTGAAGACGCAGATCTGAAGAAAGACTGGGAGTCGGAGCTCGAAGAGATGCGGCTGCGCATGCTCAGGCTGCGCGTCGCCTTCGCCGAGGCGTTACGCCGACAGTCCAACTCCGACCGCTTCGATTTCGTCGCCAGCCATCGCGGCATGTTTTCGAGGCTTGGGCTGACGGAGGCACAGGTCGAGCGCCTGCGCACCGAACACGCCGTCTACATGGTGGGCGACAGCCGCATCAACGTGGCCGGCCTTCCGGAAGACGGTATGGACGAGCTCGCCAAGGCGATCGTCTCCGTACTCGACTGAAGGCGCAACTGTGGACAATAGGCTTTTGCCTGCCGGCGGGATTGGTCGCCCGCCGCTACGCGCGTTAGGGTTTGTTGCATGAAACCCTCGAAGGACATTTCCCGGCTGATCGAGATCATGGCGGCGCTCAGGGCGCCGAAGACCGGCTGCCCGTGGGACATCGAGCAGAATTTTTCCACCATCGCGCCCTACACGATCGAGGAAGCTTACGAGGTCGCCGACGCCATCGCGCGCGGCGATCTCGACGATCTGCGAGAGGAACTGGGCGACTTGTTGCTGCAGGTCGTCTACCACGCGCAAATGGCGCAAGAGGCTGGCGAGTTCGCTTTCGGCGACGTCGTTGAAGCGATCACCACCAAGATGATCCGCCGCCACCCGCATGTCTTCGGCGACGAGAAGGCGCGCAGCGCCGGCATGGCCAAGGGCATGTGGGAGAAGATCAAGGCGGCGGAGAAGGCCGACAAACGCAACGCCCGCATCGCGCGCGGCCTCGATCCGGAAGATCACGGCAAGGGTTTTCTCGACAGCGTTCCGGTTGCCCTCCCTGCCCTGACCCGCGCGCTCAAGCTGCAGGAGAAGGCGGCCCGCGTCGGTTTCGACTGGAGCGAGGCAGCACCCATCCTCGACAAAATAGAGGAAGAGATCGGCGAGCTGCGCGAGGCGCTGGCCACGGGTGACGCGGCACCCATCAAGGACGAGTTCGGCGACATGCTGTTTGCCGTCGTCAATCTCGGCCGCCACCTCAAGCTCGACGCGGAAGCCGCGCTGAGCGGCACCAACGAGAAATTCCGCTCGCGATTCCACTATGTCGAGCGGGCGCTGGAGGATTCCGGCAGTTCGTTGGAAAAGGCTACGCTTGACGAGATGGAAGCGCTCTGGCAACGGGCTAAAAGCGCAAAATAAACAGCAGGTTAACTGCCTGTCTTGCGGTGCAGCCGGCTCTCGATTTCCTGCCTTGCACTGTGTGTCGCCGTCAGCGAAATGGTGACGCTGCCATCCTCATTGTCGGCCCGCGAGACGACGTCGCCGTTGCGATAAAGCCAGTCGACCTGGCCGAGCTGGGCCGGGCTCAGCGTGACAGTCATGGTTTCCAACTCGCCCGACACCCTGGTTTCGATGAGCGCCTTCAGCGCGTCGATCCCCTCGCCGGTCGCCGCCGATATCGCGACCGGCGGCGCCTTGCCGCCGGCGCTCTCGGCAAGCAGGCGCTCGCGATTGCCTTCGTCGAGCAGGTCGATCTTGTTCCACACTTCGATCACGCGGCCGGTGTCGGCGGCATCGACGCCGAGATCGCCAAGGATGCGCTCGACATCTTCCGCCTGTGCCGCCGTGTCCGGATCGGAAATGTCGCGCAGATGCAGCACGAGATCGGCCTCGACGACCTCTTCCAGCGTCGCCCGGAAGGCCGCAACGAGATGCGTCGGCAGGTCCGAGATGAAACCGACCGTGTCAGACAGGATGATCGGCGTGCCATGCGGCAGCCGCACGCGGCGCAACGTCGGGTCGAGCGTGGCGAACAGCATGTCCTCGGCCAGCACCCCTGCCCCGGTCATACGGTTGAACAGTGTCGACTTTCCGGCGTTGGTGTAGCCGACGGTTGCTACAACCGGGAATGGCACCTTCTTGCGCTTGGCGCGATGAAGGTCGCGCGTGCGGCGAACCGTTTCCAGCTCGTGCTTCAGCTTGGTGATCTTGTCTTGAAGGATGCGCCGGTCCGATTCGATCTGCGTTTCGCCGGGACCGCCGAGAAAACCGGCGCCGCCGCGTTGCCGTTCGAGGTGGGTCCAGCTGCGCACCAGTCGGCCCTTCTGGTAGTTGAGATGCGCCAGCTCGACCTGAAGGGTACCTTCCTTGGTCCTGGCGCGCTCGCCGAAGATTTCGAGAATCAGCCCGGTGCGGTCGAGCACCTTGGCGTTCAGTTCTTTTTCCAGATTGCGCTGCTGCACCGGCGTCAGCGGATGGTCGACGATGACCAGCTCCGCCTTGCGCTCCTTCACGATGTCGGCGAACTCCGCCACCTTGCCGCTGCCGAGCAGCGTTGCCGGGCGCGGGTCGGTGACCGTGACCACAGCCGTGTGGACCGGGTTGAGGTCGATGGCGCTGGCAAGGCCGACCGCCTCGTCGTGACGGGCATCGGCCGAGCGGCTCAAACGCGGCCGGCTCGAATCATCGTCGCCGCGCGGCTGGCGCGTAAGCACCGGCACAATGACAACCGCCCGGGTCGGGTCCTTGGCTTCCGGCCCGAGCTGGTGTCCTTGTTTTCCGCGAACGCTGCGGTCCGCGTCCTTCTCACGTACCAATCAGGCGCCCTGGCTTTCCTCGCCATCGAACATCTGAACCGGCTGGCTCGGCATGATCGTGGAAATGGCGTGCTTGTAGACGAGCTGGGAATGCCCGTCGCGCCGCAACAACACACAGAAATTGTCGAACGAAGTGACGACGCCGGTCAGCTTCACGCCGTTGATGAGGAAGATGGTAAGTGGATTTTTGCTCTTGCGAACTGAATTCAGGAACAGGTCCTGAAGGTTTTGCGATCGTTCCGCCATTGTTTTTGTCTTTCGCCGATCCCCTTCGGTCTGCGGGCCAATGCGCCAAATTACGCGGCACCTGTCAAGCGCGCAAACCCCCTCTTGCCGTTTAAACGACAAGCAGAACGAGATAGTTGAGGTTCATTCCACCTTTGCGGTTATCAGGCTGGACTTTTTTCCGCAATGTCAAAAAATGCCTGCCGCAACGAAAGTGTCATGGAGCCGGGGTGGCCGTTTGCGATCGGCGCGCCGTCGATCTCCACCACCGGCATGGCGATCGTCGTCGCGGAGCTGATGAAAGCCTCGCGCGCGGCCTTGGCTTCGGCGACCGAAAACCCGCGTTCCTCGATCTTCAGACCGAGCTTGGCGGCGACATCGAACAGCGTCGTGCGGGTGATGCCGCGCAGAATGCCGTGCTCGGCTGGCCGCGTCACCAGAACGCCGTCCCTGGTGATGATCCAGGCGTTGGACGAACCACCTTCCTTGACTGTACCATCAATGTCGACGAACCAGGCCTCCTGGGCGCCGGCATCCTTGGCCTTCTGCTTGGCCAGCACATTGGGCAAAAGGCCGGTGCTCTTGATGTCGACGCGGTCCCAGCGATTCTCAGGCACGGTGATGACCTTGATGCCGGTCTCGACCCGCTTGGCAGCGGCAGCAGGATCGGCTTTCCGGGCGGTTATCACCAGGGCTGACCTGGTGCCGGTTGCCGGGAAGACGAATTCGCGGCTGGCGACGCCGCGCGTCACCTGGACATAGACGAGGCCGTTGACGACATGGTTGCGGCGAACCACCTCGCGCAGCAGCATCGGCAGGACGCCTTCCGAGACCGGCCAGGCGATCGACAACTCCTTCAGCGAGCGCTTGAGCCGGGCAAGATGGCGCGGCATGTCGACGATAAAGCCGCGCGCCACCTCGCAGACCTCATAGACGCCGTCGGCGAACTGGTAGCCGCGATCCTCGATATGGACGCGGGCTTCGGCATGGGCGACGTAGCGCCCGTTGACATAAGCAATGCGCGGCATGGGTTACCTCAAGGGAAATGTCCGGCTTTCTTAGGCGATTCCGCCGCTGCCGTTAACGAACAATCGCGTGGGCCACGCCGGCCCTAGACCCCCAGCGACTTCAGCTTGCGGTGCAAGGCCGACCGCTCCATGCCGATGAACTCAGCCGTCTTCGAGATGTTGCCGCCGAAGCGGTTGATCTGGGCGATCAAATAGTCCTTCTCGAACTGTTCGCGCGCCTCGCGCAGCGGCAGCGCCATGATGTGCTGGTCCGACTGGTTGGGCGTGCGCGGCATGACGTCGCCGATCTCGGAGGGCAGAAGGTCGGCGGTGATCGGCGCATCTGCGTCGCCGCCGCGCGCCAGGATCATCAACCGCTCGACATTGTTGCGGAGCTGGCGGACATTGCCGGGCCAGTTATGCGCCTGCAGCACGGCTAAAGCGTCATCGCCGATGCGGCGCGGCTTGATGCCGGCCTGACGCGCGATCTGCTTCATGAAATTGTCGACAAGATACGGGATATCCTCGCGCCGCTCGGCAAGGCCCGGCACCATCACCGGAACCACCGCCAGGCGATGATAAAGGTCCTCGCGGAAGCGGCCGTCGGCGATCATCGCCTCCAGGTTCTGCGCCGTCGAGGAGATGATGCGGACGTCGACCTTGACCCGCTTGGTGCCACCTACCCGCTCGAACTGCTGCTCGACCAGGACGCGCAGGATCTTGTTCTGCGTCTCGCGCGGCATGTCGGCGACTTCATCGATGTAGAGAATGCCGCGATGCGCCTCTTCCAGCGCGCCGACCTTGCGCTCGGTGCCGTTCGATTCGGTGCCGAACAGCTCGATCTCCATGCGCTCGGGCGTGATGGTCGCGGCGCTCAGCGTCACGAACGGTCCCCCCTTGCGCGCCGATAGTGTGTGGATGGCGCGCGCCGTCAGCTCCTTGCCGGAGCCGGACGGGCCGATGATCATGACGCGGCTGTTGGTCGGCGCGACGCGCTCGATGGTCTGCCGCAGCTGGCTCATCGCCGACGACATGCCGATCAGGTCGAAGGTCTCGCCGCTGCGCAGCTTGAGGTCGGAGACCTCGCGCCGCAGTTTGGACGTCTCCAGCGCGCGTTCGGCGATCAGGATGAGGCGATCGGCCTTGAACGGCTTCTCGATGAAATCATAGGCGCCGCGCCGGATGGCTGAAACCGCCGTTTCGATGTTGCCATGGCCGGAGATCATCACCACCGACATGTTCGGATGCATCGTCTTGATCTCGTCGAGCAGCGCCAGGCCATCGAGGCGCGAGCCCTGCAGCCAGATATCGAGGAAAATCAGCCGCGGCGCGCGATCGGCGATCGCCGCCAGCGCGCTGTCGGCATCGTGTGCCGTGCGGGTTTCATGACCTTCGTCGCTCAGGATACCGGCGACGAGTTCGCGGATGTCTTCCTCGTCATCGACGATGAGAATGTCAGACGCCATTACCGACCTTTTCAGTTTCTCGTTCGTGTTCGTTGCGGCCTTCGCCGCGTGGCGGCGCGGCAACGACCGCCGCCGGCGGCAGGATGATCGAGATCATCGCGCCCCGGCCACCGTGGAAATCTGGCGGCGCGTCGTGCAATTCGAGCCGGCCGCCATGGTCCTCCACGATCTTCTTGACGATAGCGAGGCCGAGGCCAGTGCCTTTTTCGCGCGTCGTCATGTAGGGCTCGAGCAGCCTCTGCCGATTCTCGCGCGGCAGCCCTTTGCCGTTGTCGATAACGTCGATTCTTATGGCGCCATCTTGGCGCCCGGCTTGAATCCGGATTGTGCCGTCGGAACGATCTTTCGCATCAAGTCCGTCAATGGCCTCGGCGGCGTTCTTGATAACGTTGCCGAAGGCCTGCGCCATCAGGCGGCTGTCGAACGTGCCCTTGAGCTGCTCGTTGCCGAAATCGCGCTGGAAGGCAATGTCGGAGCGGCTGACTTCCACGAGGAACGATGCCTCGCGCAGCGACTCGCGCAGATCAATGACTTTCATCTCGGGCTTCGGCATGCGGGCGAAGGCCGAGAATTCGTCGACCATGCGGCCGATATCCTCGACCTGGCGGATGATGGTGTCGGTGCACTGATCGAAGACCTCGCGGTCTTCGGTGATGACCTTGCCGTAGCGGCGCCTGATGCGCTCGGCCGAAAGCTGGATCGGCGTCAGCGGATTCTTGATCTCATGGGCGATGCGCCGCGCCACGTCCGCCCAGGCCGAAGAGCGCTGCGCCTGGACGAGATCGGTGATGTCGTCGACGGTAACGACATAGGATTTTTCATCCGCGGCTTCGTCTTCTGCCTCGACGGTGATCTGGACATTGAAGGTCCGTTCCATGCCGGCGCGGAAAAAGGTGACCTGCTCGCGATAGACCGGCTTGCCGGACTGGCGGCCGATCTCGAAGACGCGGCCGACATGCGGCAGGATGGCCGAGAGATTCTGTCCGAGCGCAGCACTTGCCGAGATCGCGAGCATCGTTTCGGCCGAGCGATTGACGATGGTAATGATGCCATAGGGATCGACGCCGATGACGCCGGCGGTGACGCCAGCCAGCACTGCTTCCGAGAAGCGCCGTCGCTCGTCGATCAGATCCTTGGCCGAGAGAAGCTCGTTGCGCTGCGACTTGAGCTCGAGGATCATGTTGTTGAAGGTTTCGCCAAGCGAGGCGACATCGCCGTCGGACTGACGCACGGGAACGGCGACATCGAGATTGCCGGTCGCCACCTCGTCGGCCGCGCCGATCAGCTGGCGGATCGGCCGCACCAACCGGTCGGCGACCGCAATGCCGGTCCAGATCGCCGACAGGATGATGATCAGCGTCAGCGACAGGTACGGCAGCGCGAACGCCACCTGGGAGGTGCGGCGATTGTCCTCGAGATTGCGGTATTCGTCGGTGTTGGATTTGACGATCTGCCGCGCTCTGATCACCTCGGGGTCGACCAGCCGGATCGTATAGAGGTAAAGGCCCTCGATCTCGCGCAGCTTGACGATGGCGCCCATGATGTTGCGGGTGCGCGGCTCGATCAGCACCGGCTTGCCGTCGGCGGCCGTTTCGACAGCGCCCGGCGGCGGCTCGGGCATGGCGAAGTCGGTGTCGGTCTTGGCGCTCATGACGAAAGAGCCGTCAGGCTTGATCAGCGCCGCATGCGCCAACCCGCGGCCGACGGCTTCCTTGTTCATGAGGTCAAGGAAACCGGTGCGGTCGAGCCCGTAGAGCGTGCGCGAGGCGTCGAGATCATAGGCCATCGACAGGGTTGTGCCCTGCAGGTTGCGCGCGTTTTCCTGGACATAGGCATCCGCGATCGACAGCGACGAATTGACGATGGTCTTGGTGCGGATCTCGAACCAGCGGTCGAGGCCGATATCGAGCGTGATCGAGGCGATGATCGCCACCATGATCGCCGGGATGGCGGCGACCAGCGCGAACATCGCGACGATGCGCACATGCAGCCGCGAGGCAGCCCTGCCGTGCCGGCGGGCCATGACGATGCGACGCACCTCGCGGGCGACCAGCGCGATCAGGAACAGGACGAAGACGGCGTTGAGCGCGATCAGCGCCCAGGTCGTATTGGCGTTCGGAGCGATCGGCGTCGCGCCGACCAGGATCGCAAACGAGATCGCAGCCGTGATCATGGCGCCCACGATCGCGACCACGCCGGGCAGCGCCAGCAACCGGCGACCGTCGCGAACGCCGGCCCGGCTGAAAAGCGGTTGGTTCAGTGTTGGAGCCTCAGCAGCCATATCGCCGTCTAGAGTCGGTCATAGCGTCGGATGTATGCAACGCATTGTGGCGATTATGCAACAAGTGTGGCCGGGACGGAAATCTTTCCCCGGCTCATCCCCAAAAGGTGAAGCCCCGACAAAGCGCGTTGCGCTGAATTAGGGCTGCCTGGCGGCCTTGTAGACGTTGACGCCGAGCTCGCGGATCTTCTTGCGCAGCGTGTTTCGGTTGAGGCCCAGAAGCTCGGCCGCCTTGATCTGGTTGCCGCGCGTCGCCGTCATCGAGGCCAGCACCAGCGGATACTCGACCTCGGCAAGGATGCGCTGGTAAAGCCCCGACGGCGGCAGTTCGCCGGCGAAGGAAGCAAAATAGCGCTGCAGGAAATGCTCGACCGCCTGGCTGATCGACAGATCGTCGGGGATGAGCGGTCCGACGCCCGGCACCACAGGCCTTTCGCCGGTCTTGAGCTCCGTCTCGATGATCTCGGCTGAAATCTCGTCCTGCGAATAAAGCGCGGCCAGCCTGCGCACCAGATTTTCAAGCTCGCGCACATTGCCGGGCCAAGGGTAGCGCTTCATCAGCTCGATGCCGCCCCCGGAAATGCGCTTGGTCTGCAAGCCTTCGCTGGCGCCCTGCTTGAAGAAGTGGCGCACCAGGTCCGGAATGTCTTCCGAGCGCTCGCGCAGCGCCGGGAGTCTGAGCGGCACGACGTTGAGGCGGTAGAACAAGTCCTCGCGGAACAGGCCCTGGTTGATCAGCGTCCTCAGGTCTTTGTTAGTCGCCGCGACGATGCGCACGTCGGTCTTGATCGGCGTTCGGCCGCCGACGGTGGTGTATTCGCCTTGCTGCAGCACGCGCAACAGGCGCGTCTGCGCCTCCATCGGCATGTCGCCGATCTCGTCGAGGAAGAGCGTGCCGCCTTCGGCCTGCTCGAAGCGGCCGGTTGAGCGGTTCTGGGCGCCGGTGAAGGCGCCCTTCTCATGGCCGAACAATTCCGATTCGATCAGGTCGCGCGGGATCGCCGCCATGTTGATGGCGACGAACGGCCCGCCGCGGCGACGGCCATATTCGTGCAACGCGCGCGCCACCAGCTCCTTGCCGGTCCCTGATTCGCCGCTGATCATCACCGTCAGGTCGGTCTGCATCATGCGGGCCAGCATGCGGTAGATGTCCTGCATGGCGGCCGAGCGACCGACCAGCGGCATCGTCTCCGGCTGCTCATCGGTGCGCGAATCGAGCTTCGGCCGCTTCGGCTCGGCCAGCGCCCGGTTGACGATGCTGAGCAGTTCGGTGAGGTCGAACGGCTTGGGCAAATATTCGTAGGCGCCGGTCTCGGAAGCGCGGATGGCGGTCATGAACGTGTTCTGCGCGCTCATGACGATGACCGGCAGTTCCGGCCGTGCCTTCTTGATGCGCGGCAGCATGTCGAAAGCGTTCTCGTCCGGCATCACCACGTCGGTGATGACGAGATCGCCCTCGCCCGCCGCCACCCAGCGCCACAGCGTCGAGGCATTCGAGGTCACGCGCACCTCATGGCCGACGCGCGACAGCGCCTGGTTGAGCACGGTGCGAATTGCCGCATCGTCGTCTGCGACCAGAATATTGCCGCGAACGGTCATTTGCGGTCTCCTTCTGCTTCGTCGCCGGCGCCGGGCGGAGCCTCCTTCCAGGCCGGCATCAGGACGCGGAAAGTGGTTCCTCGCGGCGTCGAATCGCATTCGATGATGCCGCCGTGCTCACCCACGATCTTTGCGACCAGCGCCAGCCCGAGGCCCGAGCCGTTTGGCTTGGTGGTGATGAACGGGTCAAAGAGGATCGGCAGGATGTCCTCGGAAACGCCGGGGCCGTTGTCGTGCACGCAGAATTCCAGCGGCAGCGAAACACGGTCCTGCGTTCCCGGCACGGAAACGCGGATGCCCGGCCGGAAGGCCGTCGACAGCATGATCTCGCCCTGCGGGTCGGCGCCGATCGACTCGGCTGCGTTTTTCACCAGGTTGAGGAACACCTGGATCAGCTGATCGCGGTTGGCGTAGACCGGAGGAAGCGATGGATCATATTCCTCCAAAATCTTGATCCGCTTGGCAAAACCGTTCTTGGCGATCGCCTTCACGTGATCCAGCACGACATGGATGTTGACGGGATAGCGTTCGATCGGCCGCTCGTCGGAAAACACCTCCATGCGGTCGACGAGCGAGACGATGCGGTCGGTCTCGTCGGTGATCAGTCGGGTGAGCGCGCGGTCCTCATCGGAGGCCGAGAGCTCGAGCAGTTGCGCGGCGCCGCGAATGCCGGAAAGCGGGTTCTTGATCTCATGCGCGAGCATAGCAGCCAGTCCGGTGACGGAGCGGGCAGCGCCGCGATGCGTCATCTGGCGGTCGATCTTGTCGGCCATGGACCGTTCCTGGAACATCACCACGACCGAGCCCGGGAACTCCGGCACCGGCGCGACATAGAGGTCGACCATCTTCTCGATGCCGAGGCGTGGCGAGGAGACGTCGACTCGATATTCGTTGACCGGCGCGCGGCGCTCACGCACCTGATCCACCAGCGTCAGCAGCGGGCTGCCGAAAGGCACCAGCTTGGAGAGCGTGTTGCGGGCAAGCATGGTGGCGCTGGAGCGGAAGAAATCTTCGGCGTCAGCGTTGGCGAAGGTGATGAAGCCGTCGGGATCGACCATGATCACCGGCCGGCGGATCGTGTTCAGCACGATGTTGGCTGCGTCCGCCATGTCGGCATCTTGTGGGACACTGGCCTTCATGCCGCGCTCCGAAGTTCATTCGACATGCCAATGTCGGCAAGGGCGTCGCGCAATCCACGGATGACTTCAGCTGGTTCGAAAGAGGTGAGGACGCGCTTCCGCTGCTCCGCCGAAACACCGGCCGCGTGCCGGTCCAGATACCAGCCGAGATGCTTGCGCGCCTGGCGCAGCCCGCTTTCGATGCCGTAGAGCGAGAGCATGTCTTCGTAATGGGCAACGACGTAGTCGGCGAGCGCTTGTGGCGTTTCGGGAATGCCTGGCGCAGATATGCCAGCGGCGGCCGCCGCGACGCTGCCCGCGATCCACGGCGCCCCGTAATGGGCGCGGCCGATCATCACCGCGTCGGCGCCCGACTGCTTCAGAATTGCGGCTGCCTCTTCCCGGGAGCTGACATCGCCATTGGCCACCACCGGGATCGAGACCGCTTGCCTGACGCGCGCGATCGCGCGCCAGTCGGCCTTGCCCTGGTAGAACTGGCAGCGTGTGCGGCCATGGACGGTCACCATCTTGACGCCAGCCTCTTCCGCACGGCGCGCCAAAATCGGCGCGTTGAGCGCGCTTTCGTCCCAGCCGAGCCGCATCTTGAGGGTCACCGGCACCGCGACCGCGCCGACCACCGCCTCGATCAGCGACAACGCATGATCGAGATCGCGCATCAGCGCCGAGCCGGCATAGCCGCCCGTCACCTTCTTCGCCGGGCAGCCCATGTTGATGTCGATGATGTCGGCGCCCTCGCCCGCCGCGATTCGAGCGCCTTCGGCCATGTGCGCCGCCTCGCGGCCAGCGAGCTGCACCATATGGATGGGCAACCCGGAATGGCGGATGCGCAGATCGCAGCCTGCCCTGCCCTTGGCCAGTTCGCCGCTTGCCACCATTTCCGACACGACCAGCCCTGCGCCATGCGCATGGGCGCGCTGGCGGAACGGCTCGTCGGTGATGCCAGACATCGGCGCGAGGAACACGCGGTTGCGGATCCTCACGCCGCCGATATCGAGCGGCGAAGGCAATCTGGTCAATTCAGGCATGCACAAAAACCAAGCATATTCGATTGCTGCACATTCTCTAGCCAGATACAAGCCATTGTGCAATGCGCAATGACGTCACATTAAGGCGCATTTTGGAAAATGCTGGCCTTCCTTTCGAGCCGCGACTAAGCCTCTCGCCATGACTGATGCAAGTGAAAATCAGGGTTCGGCCGCGGAGGGCAAGGTCGGCGTGGTCATCGTCGCCGCCGGTCGTGGCGCGCGCGCCGGGCAGGCCGATGGGCCGAAGCAGTATCAGCGCATCGGCGACCGCGCCGTCATTGCGCACACGCTGGAAAGATTCCTGTCGCATCCCAATGTCGGACCGGTGGTCGTGGCGATCCATGCCGATGACCGCGGGCTTTTTGACCGCGCGGCGGGAGCCATTGCCGGACGGGTGCTTGCCGTCACCGGCGGTCCGTCCCGCCAAGCGTCCGTCCGTCTCGGGCTGTTGGCCCTGAGAGACCAGGCGCCGGCAAAGGTGCTGGTGCATGACGCGGTGCGCCCGTTCGTCGATGCCGGGCTGATCGACCGCACCATCGAAGCCATCGGCGAGCGTCAGGGTGCGCTGCCCGCGCTGCCCGTGGCCGACACGCTCAAACGGGAATCGGCAACAGGCATGATCGAGGAGACGGTTTCGAGGGCCGGCCTTCATGCCGCGCAGACGCCGCAAGGCTTTCCATTCTGGCCTCTGCTCGCCGCGCATGAGAAAGCACATCATCTGGGCAAGACCGAATTCACCGACGATGCGGCCATCGCCGAATGGGCGCATATTCCGGTCAAGATCGTCACCGGCTCGCCGGACAACATCAAACTCACCTGGGCAAGGGATATCGCGATGGCCGACCAGCGGCTTTCCAGCGCGCTGCCGCGCTTTCCGGACATCCGCACTGGCAACGGCTACGATGTGCACGCCTTCGAGCCCGGTGACTACGTCACGCTGTGCGGCGTCGCCATTCCGTATGATCGGAAACTTTCCGGCCACTCCGACGCCGATGTCGGCCTTCATGCCCTTACCGATGCGCTGCTCGCCACCTGCGGCGCCGGCGATATCGGCACGCATTTCCCGCCGTCGGATCCGCAGTGGAAGGGTGCTGCCTCGAAGATGTTCGTCGAACATGCCGCCAGGCTGGTGCGCGAGCGCGGCGGGCGTATCGCCAATGCCGACGTCACGCTGATCTGCGAGGCGCCGCGCGTCGGGCCGCACCGCGCGGCGATGACGGCGGCGCTTAGCTCGATGCTCGGCATTGCGCCCGAGCGTATTTCAATCAAGGCGACGACCAACGAAAAGCTCGGCTTTGTCGGGCGCGGCGAAGGCATAGCCGCGATTGCCACCGCCAGCGTCGTCTATCCGGGAGAGGTGCCGGCATGAGCAACGCCGAACTCGCCATCGCCCTGCTCAAGGCCTGCCAGCAACGCGGCTTCATGCTGGCCACAGCCGAAAGCTGCACCGGCGGCATGATCATCGCAGCGCTGACGGATATTGCCGGCTCTTCGGCCGTGGTCGATCGCGGCTTCATCACCTATTCCAACGAAGCCAAGATGGAGATGCTCGGCGTTTCCGCCGCGACGCTCGGCGCGCATGGCGCAGTCTCGCGCGAGACGGTGCTCGAGATGGCGGCGGGCGCGCTGGCGCATTCGCGTGCCAGCCTCGCCCTCGCCGTCACCGGCATTGCCGGCCCGAGCGGCGGCTCGGCGGAAAAGCCGATAGGCCTCGTCTGGTTTGGGGTAGCACTTGCCGGTCAGCCGGTGGTTGCCGAGCACCAGTTGTTTGGCCACAAGGGCCGCGAGTTCATCCGTCACGAGACGGTGCGGCACGCGTTGCAACTCGGGTTGCGCGCGCTGGCGTAGGTTATCCCCGCATCAGGCAGGCTTCGCGCCGTACACCAGGTTGGCGCGCTTCTCGAAAGCTTCGGAAAACATGCGGAAGGCACGGTCGAACATCGTGCCCATCAGCGCGCCTAGAATGCGGCTTTTGAACTCGTAATCGATGAAGAAATGCACCTCGCACCCGTTATCAGCCGGATCGAAGCGCCAGATATTGCTGAGATATTTGAACGGGCCGTCGATGTATTTGACGTCGATGGCGTTCTCGTCGGGCTTCAGGAGCACCTGGGTCGTAAAAGTCTCGCGGATCGCCTTGTAGCCGATGCTCATGTCGGCGACGAGGATGGTGCGGCCGTCGCGCTCCTTGCGCGAGCGTACCGTCAGCGCCTCGCAGAGCGGCAGGAACTGCGGATAGGTCTCGATGTCCGCCACCAGCGCGAACATCTTTTCCGGCGTGTGGGCGACGCGGCGGGTGGCTTCGAATTTCGGCATCTAACCGGTCAGCTGGCTTTCTTGAGCTGCGCCTCACGCGCCGCGCGCAGCCTGGCGAAATCCTCGCCAGCGTGGTGCGATGAGCGCGTCAGCGGGCTCGACGCCATCAAAAGGAAGCCCTTGGTCTTGCCGATCGTCTCGAAGGACTTGAATTCCTCCGGCGTGACGAAGCGGATCACCGGATGGTGCTTCTTCGAAGGCTGCAGATACTGGCCGATGGTCATGAAGTCGACATTGGCCGAGCGCAGGTCGTCCATGAGCTGCAGCACCTCGTTCCGTTCCTCGCCGAGGCCTACCATGATGCCGGACTTGGTGAAGATCGACGGATCGAGTTCTTTCACGCGCTGCAGCAGGCGGATCGAATGGAAGTAGCGGGCGCCCGGCCGTACCGTCAGGTAGTTCGACGGCACGGTTTCGAGATTGTGGTTGAAGACGTCGGGCTTGGCGGCGACGACGATTTCGAGCGCGCCGTCCTTGCGCAGGAAGTCTGGCGTCAGGATCTCGATCGTGGTCGAAGGGGCGGCCGCGCGGATGGCGTGGATGACGTCGGCAAAATGCTGCGCCCCGCCATCGGCGAGGTCGTCGCGGTCGACCGAGGTGATGACGACATGGCTGAGGCCCATCTGCTTGACCGCGTGGGCGACGCGCGCCGGCTCGTCCGGATCGAGCGCGGTCGGGATGCCGGTGGCGACGTTGCAGAAGGCGCATGCCCGGGTGCAGATCTCGCCCATGATCATGAAGGTGGCGTGCTTCTTGTCCCAGCATTCACCGATGTTCGGGCAGCCGGCCTCCTCGCAAACCGTCACCAGCTTGTGCGACTTCACGATCTCGCGCGTCTCGGCATACCCCTTGGAAACCGGCGCCTTGACGCGAATCCAGTCCGGCTTGCGCAGCACTTCCTGGTCCGGCCTGTGCGCCTTTTCGGGATGCCGTGGACGCGGCGCATTGGCGATCGTGTCGAGAACAGTGACCATCTCAAACCCTTCGCGGCCGCCGGTGTCGCGGCCGCCTGTCTTTCGTCATCTAGGATTTTTCGGAGCAAAGAAAAAGGCCGCGCCGGCGCATGCCGCCACGGCCATTTTCGCATAGCGGTTTGTTCACGCGGCTCAGCGGCGCACCAGCCGCCCAACGAAGATCAGCAGGCAGGCGCCGATGAAGCCGGTGATCAGGTAGGCCACCCAGCCCACGCCGAAAGACTGGATGTTGAGAGCCTGCAGGATCGCATTCAGCACGACCGCGCCGACGATGCCCATGATAATGTTCATGAAGATGCCGGTGTTGCTCTTCATGACCATCTCGGCGAGCCAGCCCGCCAGGCCTCCGATGATGATGGCTGCGATCCAGCCGACGCCATTCAAGTGCATATGCCAACTCCTCCTGTGCCAGGTGAACATGCATCCGGATATGGGCGGCCTTGCCGTCAGGATTCTTCGGCTGCCGAATATGAGTCTCGCGCAGCCAATCTATCACCGATTGGCGATTTATCATGCGTTCAAAGCGCGGCCATAGGCGTCAAGCACGCTTTCCTTCATCATCTCCGACAGGGTCGGATGCGGGAAGATCGTGTGCATCAGCTCTTCCTCGGTGGTTTCCAGGTTCATCGCAACGACGAAGCCCTGGATGAGTTCGGTCACTTCGGCGCCGATCATATGCGCGCCGAGAAGCTGGCCGGTCTTCTTGTCGAAGATGGTCTTGATGAAGCCCTGATCCTCGCCAAGCGCGATGGCCTTGCCGTTGGCGCCGAACTGGAAGCGGCCGACGCGGATGTCCTTGCCTTCGGCTTTGGCCTTGGCTTCCGTCAGCCCGACCGAGGCGACCTGCGGGCTGCAATAGGTGCAGCCCGGGATCTTCAGCTTGTCGATGGCATGAACGCCGGGGAAATTGGCGATCTTTTCGATACAGACCACGCCCTCGTGCTCTGCCTTGTGGGCAAGCATGGGCGGCCCCGCGACGTCGCCGATGGCATAGATGCCAGGTACATTGGTCTTGCCGTATCCGTCGACCACGACGCAGCCGCGCTCCGTCTTCACGCCGAGCGCCTCAAGGCCAAGATTTTCTATGTTGCCCTGCACGCCGACGGCCGAGATCATGCGGTCGGCGGTGATCTTCTCGACCTTGCCGTCCTTCATCTCGACATGAGCAGTGACCGAGTTGGCTGATTTCTCGACCTTGGTCACCTTGGCCTCGAGCAGGATCTTCATGCCCTGCTTCTCGAACTGCTTCTGCGCGAATTTCGAAACCTCGGCATCCTCGACCGGAATTACCGCCGGCAGCAATTCGACCACCGTCACGTCGGCGCCCATGGTGCGGTAGAAGGAGGCGAACTCGATGCCGATGGCGCCCGAGCCCATCACCAGCAGCGACTTCGGCATCTCCTTCGGCACCATCGCCTCGAAATAGGTCCAGATCAGCTTGCCGTCCGGCTCGATGCCGGGCAGAGCCCGCGGCCTGGCGCCGGTCGCCAGAATGATGTGCTTGGCCGTATAGGTGCCCTCGCCCTTTACGCCTTTCGGCACAGGCGGCTGCGGTTCCATCGGCTTCTTGGCGGTCTTGGAAACGACGATCTCGCCGGGTTTGGAAAGCTTCGCTTCACCCCAGATGACGTCGACCTTGTTCTTCTTCATCAGGAAGCCGACGCCGCCGTTCAGCCGCAGCGACACCTTGCGCGAGCGGTCGACGACAGCGGCCGTGTCGGGGCTGACCTTGCCGTCGAGCTTCAGGCCGTAATCCTTGAGGTGATCCGAATAGTGCATGATCTCGGCCGAGCGCAGCAGCGCCTTGGTCGGAATGCAGCCCCAGTTGAGACAAATCCCGCCGAGATGCTCGCGCTCGACGATCGCCGTCTTGAAGCCGAGCTGGGCGGAACGCACCGCCGTGACATAGCCGCCAGGGCCAGAGCCAATGATGATGACGTCGTAGGATTCAGCCACGGGTTTTCTCCCTGATCTTTCTCGGGGTTAGAGTGAGAGCATCACACGCACGAGCGGGGCCAGCGCATGGCCGATCCGCCGCGTGTTCTCGGCATCGAGGTGGACGCCGTCGAGCGGCGTGGTCGTGGCGACGCTGCCGGCGTCGAAGAAGCCGCAGCCGGCCTCGTCGGCAAGCGCGGAATATTGCGGCGCCAGCCGCTTCGAGGCGTCGTCGCCGCCGGCGAACATTTCCTTGAACTCAGCATTGTCGGTGCGCGTCACCGCGGGCGGCGCGACGACGAGAATCTGCGGCGCCGGCCAGTCGAACGGATAGTCGTGGCCGCGCACGATATCGATCAGGCGCTGCATGCCTTGCTTGGCAGCCACCGGATTGCCGTGGATCCACGGCTTCATGTCGTTGGCGCCGAGCATGAAGATGATCAGGTCGAGCGGGGCGTGCGTCGTGAGGATTGTCGGCAGAAGCCTGGCGCCGTTGCGGTCGGCGCCGGCCAGATGATCGTCGAAGGCGGTGGTGCGGCCGTTCAGTCCCTCGGCGACGACCTCGATGCCGTCGCCCAGCGCCGCCTTGAGCACGCTCGGCCAGCGGTCCTCGGGCGCATGGCGGCCGAGGCTGGCTGCGTCGTAGCCCCAGGTCAGCGAGTCGCCGTAGCAGAGAATTGTCTTCATGCGCTTGTCCCACCCTTGCCGAACGGTGCCGGCGAGCGCTTGAGCCGCCAGCGCACGAACAGCCATTGCACAATGATCGCCAAAACGCCGGGCAGGATCAGTCCGGCAACGATCGAAAGGTCGCTTGCGGTCGCCCGGTTCTCGGCCGGCACCGAAAACGTCCAGCCGGCGAGCGCAATCAGAATGATCGCGAAGATCGCAAGCAGCCACCACAGCATCCGGTCGACCGCGCGGACCGGCTCGGCCCGGAACTGGACCAGGAAGAAGGCGATCGTCACGACGATGATGATCATCACCGTCGCCGCGAAGACCAGAATGTATTCTTCGGTCGCGCCGGTCAGCACGGCCAGCTCTTGAACGACCAGTGCGCCAGCCAGACCGGAAAGGACGAAGGCGAAAAGGCTGGTGAAGAACTTCCGCACCGCCTCTTTTCCTTCCTAGACCAGCATGCCCATTGGGTTTTCGATCATGCGCTTAAAGGCGCCGAGCAGCTCGGCGCCGAGCGCGCCGTCGACGGCACGGTGATCGGTGGACAGCGTCACCGACATCACGGTGGCGATTTTGATCTCGCCTTTCTTCACCACCGCGCGCTCTTCACCGGCGCCGACCGCGAGGATGGTCGCATGCGGCGGGTTGATGACAGCGGCAAAGTCCTTGACGCCGAACATGCCGAGATTGGAGACGGCCGTCGTGCCGCCCTGGTACTCCTCGGGCTTAAGCTTGCGGCTGCGGGCGCGGCTCGCCAGGTCCTTCATCTCGTTGGAGATGGTGGACAGCGTCTTTTCGTCGGCGTGGCGGATGATCGGCGTGATCAGGCCGCCGGGGATCGACACGGCGACGCCGACATCGGCGTGCTTGTGCTTGACCATGGCGTTGTCGGTCCAGGAGGCGTTGGCGTCCGGCACCGCCATCAGCGCCATGGCCATCGCCTTGATCACCATGTCGTTGACCGAAAGCTTGTAGGCCGGAACTTCGCCCTTCTCGGTCTTCTTCATCGGCGCTGCCGCATTGAGCTGCGTGCGCAGCGCCAGCAGCGCGTCCAGCTCGCAGTCGAGCGTCAGATAGAAATGCGGGATGGTGCTCTTGGCCTCGACCAGGCGGCGCGCGATGGTCTTGCGCATATTGTCGTGCGGGATGAGCTCGTAGGAGCCCTCCGCGAACAGCTTCAGCACTTGGTCGTCCGACATCGGCTTCGCGGCAGGGGCTGCTGCCGGCGCACCCGCGGGCGCTTTGGCGGCAGGCGCCGCCTTGGCGCCGCCAGAGGCAATCGCCGTCTCGACGTCAATCTTCACCACCCGGCCATGCGGGCCGGAGCCGGCCAGCGCCCCCACGTCGACCCCGGCGTCCTTGGCGATGCGGCGCGCAAGCGGCGAGGCGAACACGCGTTCACCGCCGGCATGGCCGTTGGCGACAGGAGCGGGCTCGGCCTTCGCCGGCGCTGAGGCCGCGGCGGCCGGCTTCGGCGCTTCCTTGGGCGCTTCGGCCTTCGGAGCGTCCGCTTTCGACGCTTCCGCCTTGGGTGCGGCGGCGCCATCGGCTTTCGCGGCGGCACTGGCATCCTCGCCTTCGCCGGCCAGGATGGCGATCACCGCGTTGACCTTGACGCCCTCGGTGCCGGCCGGAACGACGAGCTTGGCGACCGTGCCCTCATCGACGGCCTCGACTTCCATCGTCGCCTTGTCGGTCTCGATCTCGGCGATCACGTCGCCGGGCGAAACCTTGTCGCCCTCCTTGACCAACCACTTGGCGAGATTGCCCTCTTCCATCGTGGGCGAGAGCGCCGGCATGGTGATGTTGATTGGCATGTGATCCTCCCGACCGGCTTAGCGATAGGTGACAGCTTTGACCGCCTCGACGACCTCGCCGACATTGGGCAGCGCCAGCTTCTCGAGGTTTGCCGCATAGGGCATCGGCACGTCCTTGCCGGCTATGGTGATGACCGGCGCGTCGAGGAAGTCGAAGGCGCGCTGCGACACCTGGCTGGCGATATGGTCGCCGACCGAACTTTGCGGGAAGCCTTCCTCCACCACCACCAGCCGGTTGGTCTTCTTGACCGAGGCGATGACGGTGTCGAAGTCGAGCGGCCGGACGGTCCTCAAATCGATGATCTCGGCATCGATACCCATGCCACGCAGCTCGGCTTCCGCCTTGACCGCGTAGGTCATGCCGATGCCGAAGGAGACGATGGTGACATCCTTGCCCTGCTTATGGACGCGGGCCTTGCCGATCGGCAGCACGAAATCGTCGAGCTTCGGCACGTCGAAGGAATGGCCGTAGAGGATTTCGTTCTCGAGGAAGATGACCGGGTTGGGATCGCGGATCGCAGCCTTGAGCAGGCCCTTGGCATCGGCGGCCGTATACGGCATCACCACCTTCAGGCCTGGGATGTGGCTGTACCAGGCGGCATAGCATTGCGAGTGCTGCGCGGCGACGCGTGCCGCCGCGCCGTTCGGCCCGCGGAACACGATTGGCGCTCCCATCTGGCCGCCGGACATATAGAGCGTCTTGGCGGCGGAATTGATGATCTGGTCGATCGCCTGCATGGCGAAGTTGAAGGTCATGAACTCGACGATCGGCTTCAAGCCGGCCATCGCCGCACCGACGCCGACGCCGGCAAAGCCGTGCTCGGTGATCGGCGTGTCGACGACGCGACGGGGCCCGAACTCCTGCAGCAGGCCTTGCGTGATCTTATAGGCGCCCTGGTATTCGGCGACCTCCTCACCCATGACGAAGACATCGCCGTCGCGGCGCATCTCTTCGGCCATGGCGTCGCGCAGCGCCTCGCGCACCGTGGTCGAGACCATCTCGGTGCCAGCGGGGATATCCGGATCGGCGGCAACCTCCGCCTTGGGCGCGGCAGCGACAGGCGCCGCAGCCTCGCTCTTGGCCGGCGCCGGCGCTGGCGCGGCTGGTTCAGTCTTGGCAGCCTCTTCGCCAATGCCTTCGCCGGCCTTGTCGACGTCCTCACCATCGACCGCAAGCACGGCTATCACCGCGTTGACTTTGACGCCTTCGGTGCCGGCGGGAACCACGATCTTGGCAAGCGTACCTTCATCGACGGCTTCGACTTCCATCGTTGCCTTGTCGGTCTCGATCTCGGCGATCACGTCACCGGCGACGACCTTGTCGCCTTCGTTCTTCAGCCATTTGGAAAGATTGCCCTCTTCCATCGTCGGCGAGAGCGCGGGCATGAGAATTTCGATCGGCATGTCCTAGCCCTCTCCTTAGAGTACGATGTCGGTCCAGAGCTCGGACGGATCCGGCTCAGCGTCGTTCTGGGCGAATTCGGCGGCATCGGCGACAACGTCGCGAACCTCCTTGTCGATGGCCTTGAGCTCGTCCTCGCTCGCCCACTTCTTGTCCATCAGCCGCGCTTTGACCTGCTCGATCGGGTCATGCTCGGAGCGCATCTTCTGCACTTCCTCCTTGGAGCGGTATTTCGCCGGATCGGACATCGAGTGTCCGCGATAGCGATAGGTCTGCATCTCGAGGATCAGAGGCCCATTGCCGGCGCGGCACCATTCAGCGGCGACATCGCCGGCGGCCTTGACGGCGCGGATGTCCATGCCGTCGACCTGCATGCCGGGGATCTTGAAGGAGGCGCCGCGATTGGAGAAGTCGGTCTCGGCGGAGGAGCGCGACACGGACGTGCCCATGGCGTAGCGGTTGTTCTCGATGATGTAGATCACCGGCAGCTTCCACAGCGAAGCCATGTTGAAGCTTTCGTAGACCTGGCCCTGGTTGGCGGCGCCGTCGCCGAAATAGGTCAGCGAGACGTTCTTGTTGTCGCGATAGCGGTTGGCGAAGGCGAGACCAGTGCCGAGCGAAACCTGCGCGCCGACGATGCCGTGGCCGCCATAGAAATGCTTCTCCTTGGAGAACATATGCATGGAGCCGCCTTTGCCCTTCGACAGGCCGCCGCGGCGCCCTGTGAGCTCGGCCATGACGCCCCGCGGCGACAGCTCCATCGCCAGCATGTGGCCGTGGTCGCGATAGGCGGTGATCATCTGGTCGCCCTCGACCAGCGCCATCTTCATGCCGGTGACGACGGCCTCCTGGCCGATATAAAGGTGGCAGAAGCCGCCGATGAAGCCCATGCCGTAGAGCTGGCCCGCCTTCTCCTCGAAGCGGCGGATGAGCAGCATGTGCCGGTAGGCGGAAAGCTCTTCTTCCTTGGTGAATTCGGCTGGCTTGGGGGTGGAAAGGGTCGACGATTTGCCGTCGGATCTGGATTTGGACTTGGCAGGCGCTTTTCTGGCGGCGGTGGCCATGCATCACTCCCTGTTGGCGTCTCTTCGCGGACATTCAGGGAGAGCGACCGTCTCCCCACCGATTTGAGCGAGGCTAACATGCGAGGATGCATTGCGCCATGCTGAAAAATGCATGGCTGGCATGCATCTAAGCGATTAGAATCATTGCGAATAACTGCGATTAACCGAAATGCGGTTATTTTGTCGAGGCGGGCAGCATGATGGTGATTTCGTCGGGCTGAGACAGATTGAGCGCCTTTCGGGCCTGCTCGTCAAGCATGTCCTTCTCCAGCGTGCCTTCATGCAAGAGCTGGACGCGGCGCTCGAAGTCGACCCGGCGCGCCTTGACGGCATCGAGCCGGGCCTGCAGTTCGGCCGCCTGGGCCTGCAGCCGGTACTTGGAGTAGATGCCGAACTCGCCGTGATAGGCATGGAAGCCGAAATAAGCGAGGAACAGCGCGCAGAGCGACGGAATGATCAGCCTGCCGGTGTTTCTCTGCTTATGCTGACGTGTCCACATGACCCGAACCCTCGCGGCCGCGAACGCAGGCGGCTGTCCGAATCTTTTTCGCCCAATTGTGCTTAATGGACGGTTACGGTTGGCCGGAATGAGACCTGTCGAAACAAAAAGAGGCGGGAAACCCCGCCTCTCTCAACAGCCAGGATAGTGCTTTTCGGATCAGCCCTTGACCACCGACTTGCCGGCGTATCGCGCCTGCTTGCCGAGCTCTTCCTCGATGCGGATGAGCTGGTTGTACTTGGCCATGCGATCCGAGCGCGACAGCGAGCCGGTCTTGATCTGTCCGCAATTGGTCGCCACCGCGAGGTCGGCGATGGTCGAATCCTCGGTCTCCCCCGAACGGTGCGACATGACGGCGGTGTAGCCGGCCTTGTGCGCGGTCTCGACCGCGTCGAGCGTTTCGGTCAGCGAGCCGATCTGGTTGACCTTGACCAGGATCGAGTTGGCGACGCCCATGCGGATGCCGTCGCGCAGCCGCGCCGTGTTGGTGACGAACAGGTCGTCGCCGACGAGCTGGGTCTTCGTGCCGATGAGATCGGTCAGGATCTTCCAGCCCTCCCAGTCGTCCTCGGCAAGGCCGTCCTCGATGGTGATGATCGGATAGTCGGAAGCGAGCTTGGCAAGGTATTTGGCCTGCGCCTTCGGATCACGGGTCTTCTTCTCGCCCTCATAGACGTAATTGCCGTCCTTGAAGAACTCGGTCGCCGCGCAGTCGAGGCCAAGCGCCACGTCCTCGCCAGGCTTGAAGCCGGCCTTCTCGATCGATTCCATGATGAAATCGAGCGCCGACGGCGCACTCTTCAGGTTGGGGGCGAAGCCGCCCTCGTCGCCGACATTGGTGTTGTGGCCGGCGTCCTTCAGCTTCTTGCGCAGTGTGTGGAAGATCTCCGAGCCCCAGCGCACGCCGTCGCGCAGCGTCGGCGCGCCGACCGGCAGGATCATGAATTCCTGGAAGTCGATCGGGTTGTCGGCATGGGCGCCGCCGTTGATGATGTTCATCATCGGCACCGGCAAGACGTGCGCCTTGGTGCCGCCGACATAGCGGTAGAGCGGCAGGCTGGCGGCCTCCGCGGCAGCCTGGGCGACCGCCAGCGACACACCGAGGATGGCGTTGGCGCCGAGGCGGCTCTTGTTCGGCGTGCCGTCGAGCTCGATCATCGTCTGGTCGATGTGGATCTGATTCTCGGCCTCCATGCCGCCGATCGCCTCGAACAGCTCGCCGTTCACGGCCTCGACCGCGCGCTCGACGCCTTTGCCGAGATAGCGTGGCCCGCCGTCGCGCAGTTCGACCGCCTCATGCGCGCCGGTCGAAGCGCCCGAGGGCACCGCGGCGCGGCCCATCGAACCGTCTTCCAGCACCACGTCGACCTCGACGGTCGGATTTCCACGGCTGTCCAGGATTTCACGCCCGACAATGTCGATGATGGCGGTCATTTGCGATGTCCCCGATTGATCGATTGAAGCGTCGCGCCCCTCTTAGCCAAAGCACCGCAAAAGGCAATCGGGCCGCCCGCAATTATTGCCGGCGGCTGGATTCACGAAGCGCAAATTTCTGTCATCATAAGTCATGCGTATGACCGGCCCTTTCTGAACTATGATCGTATTCGCGCGGGGCGAAACAGGAGGTGTTTCGCCATGTCCCAGTTGAGCGGTATCGTGAGTTTGTTCCTGATCGCGGCGGCGTTTCTGACGTCCTGCGACAGCCAGAAGCCCCAGCAAAGCTCGATGGAGCTTTCTACCCTCCGCGCGGCGGAGTAGAGGACCAGATCCACAAGGCCCCCGGTTTCCGGGGGCCTTTCGATTCCGATCCGCCGCTTAGGCGGTCAATGCCAGTAGGGCTTTATGTGGTAATATTCGAAGGACGCATCGCGTGCCGCTTCGCCGTCGGCGCCGGTCAGCTCCTTGATCGAGTACGCGGGTGCCGCCTTGAGCTGGTCCTTGGTGAAAGGCACGACGTAACCGCCCTTCTCCGGATCGTAGTCGAGGCTCGCCCACGGGATGGCATGGTATTTCTCGCCCATGCCGAGGAAGCCGCCGAAGCCGATGACTGCGAACATGATGCCGTTCGACATCTTGTCGAGCATGACATCCTCGACGCTGCCGATACTGTCGCCTTCGGTATTGTAGACCGAGGTGCCGATGACGCGCGTGGCGGCAATGGCTTCGGTGTGACCAGACGGGGTAGTCATAGGGATGCTCCTCTCAATTGCTTGCCTGTCTGGACAATGAGAGGAGCGAACGAAGGTTCCAGACTTTCCGCAGGCGGCCTGATCCTGAAGCGCGTCGCGATCTTTCAGATTCGCTCCATGCGCTTAGGTTCTGATTTTACGTATGTCTTTGTCCTGAAACCGGTTCCCACTTTCGGGAGACATGCTTCAATCCATCAGGATGAAAGTCACCTTCATGTTGACGCGATAGGCGGAAATCTTGCCGTCCACGACATCGATCTTCTGGTCCTGGATCCAGGCGCCCTCGACGTTCTTCAGGGTCTTTGCGGCGCGCGCAATGCCCTTCTCGATTGCGTCCTGAAAGCTCTTCGAGGACGACGACGTGATTTCGGTGACGCGGGCGACAGACATTGGCTTCCTCCTGCCAAGGCGCTCAGTTGCGCAGGCGAGCCTACAGCCGGGTCTTTGCAACGACAAGCCGTGCGCAGGATTCGGCGCGGAAGCAGACGCCGTCAGTGTCCCTTGGCGACGCGGTCGAATGCCATCAGCTTTTCCAGCAAAGCCGGCATGTCCTTGAGAGGCACCATGTTGGGCCCGTCGGAAGACGTCGAATTGTCCGGATCATGGTGGGTCTCGATGAAGACGCCGGCAACGCCGACGGCGACGGCAGCGCAGGCCAGCGTTGCGACGAAGCGGCGTTCGCCGCCGGAGGACCCACCCTGCCCGCCCGGCTGCTGCACGGAATGGGTGGCGTCGAAAATCACCGGCGCGCCGATTTCGGCCATGATCGGCAGCGCGCGCATGTCCGACACCAGCGTGTTGTAGCCGAACGAGGCGCCGCGCTCGGTGACCAGCACATTGGCGTTGCCGGAACCGGTGATCTTGGCGACGACATTCTTCATGTCCCACGGTGCCAGGAACTGACCCTTCTTCACATTGACGACCTTGCCCGTCCGCGCCGCTGCGACAAGCATGTCGGTCTGGCGCGAAAGGAAAGCCGGGATCTGCAGGACGTCGACATGCGGCGCCACGATCGCGCATTGCTCCTCGGTGTGGACGTCGGTCAGCACGGGCAGCGAAAACGTCTTGCGCAAATCGTCGAAGATCGGCATCGCCGCGTCCAGCCCGGCGCCGCGCGTCGCCGACAGCGAGGTGCGGTTGGCCTTGTCGTAACTGGTTTTGTAGACGAGGCCGATGCCAAGCTTGGCGGTCAACTCCTTCAATGCGCCGGCCATGTCGAAAGCGTGCTGGCGCGATTCGAGCTGGCAGGGGCCGGCGATCAGCGACAAGGGCGCATTGTTCGCGAAGACGACCTTGCCGACAGTTACCGATGCATTGGGCGCTAGGGGCTCGCTCATGGGATCTCCCGAAAGATGAAGGCCGCGCCCTGACCGGGCGCCGGCGGCACGACGATCTCCTCGCCGCTCATGTTGTGTTCGACCGCGTTGGCCGCAAGTAGATGCGTGACGGCGGCAATGCTGCGAACCGCAAAGATGATGGCCGTGAATCGCAGGTCCGAAGGGCCGCCCGCCGAAACGCCGCAGCGCGAGGCGAAAGCGTCGGGCGACAAAACGGTCAGGGTCGCGTTGGGCAATCGAATCTTCTCATCGTCGTTCGCATCCTGCCCGGCGGCGGTCGACAGCAGGCCGGACTGGCTCGACGGCCTGCCGCTCACCGCGACGATCTCGACGATGCCGGTCGCCCCATTGGCATGCGCCTGCAGGGCCGTGCGGCCGATGTTCGGCGCGTTGATGCGCTGGCAGGCGAAGAGAAGAGCGTCCGTTGCTTTTCTATCGGCCACGAACGCCAGTTTGAACGATGCCGTGTCGCTTTTGCCCGCAGCGTCGGTGAAGGCGCGCGAAAAGCTCAGCATATCTCCCGCCGACAATCCAGCCTCGACATAGCGCGCATGGTCGGCATCGGCATCGGCGGTTCCGAAAACAACGGCGGAAAAACCCTCGTCGCCAAGCTTGTTGCGGTAGAGGCGGTCGCGCGCGACGAAGACGTTGCCCTCGCCTATCGCCTGCGCGGCGGTTTGTTCATCGCCGACGGCCAGCGGCTCCAGATAGGTGCCGTCAGCGAAAAAGACGCAAGCGTTCTCGGTTCCGAAAGGGTGGACGCCGATCGGCGCGACGACAAAGCCGAGAGACGAAAGGCGCTGCCTTGCGATCTCCAGGCTCTGCGTGGGCAGGACGAGATGATCGAGCGGGTGGGGCGAAGTTTTGATCATGCAGGCGCGATGTGCCTCATTCCGGAAACCGGTTCAAGCCCGGCATTGGCGAAGCGAGCTGGATTGCCTCTGGCTCAGGCGGCAGCCACGACGTCCGCCGAATAGCGCAGCTCGCGCAACGGCTTCACCTTGCTGGTCGTCTCCGCATAGATCGGATGCGCCTTATAGGCATTGAGCGCCGCCTCGTCCTCGAACTCGGCGTAGACGACCACGTCGATCGCGTTGGAGAACAGATCGACCTTGGTGTTGAGCGTCACCTCGAAATGTTTCGAATGCGGGATCTTGCCCAGTGCCTGCAGGCCCGACCGCACGGCCTCGACATCCTCCTTGCGCCGCACGCTGAAGAAAACGATGTGCCGGATCAATCCAGCCTCCTTGATCGACGGATGAGCGCGTTTTGTGGGAGCAAGGTCCTCGCGTCAACCGGCAACGATGTCGCGCCCTGCCGTCGAGGCTCTGACAGTCAGGCCTCAGGCCGCGCCGGTGACGTAGCGCACGATGCGCGATATCTCCCTGACGGTCGCATCGAGGTAGTGGCCCTGGTTATAGAGGCCGTCCCAGATCAGGAAGAAGGTGATGGCAACGATGACGATCACATAACGCATGGCTGAAGCTAACGCATGTCTTCAGCCGGAGCCAGACTGCCTTCACGGCAATTGTTCCAGATCACCGTTTTCTGCCGGCACCTTCCAGCCGTCCGGTATGCAGCGCCGGCGGCACGCCTGCCGTGAACCTCAGAGCGTGATGCGGTATTTGGCAAATCCCGCCTCGCCCTCGCCGGCCGGCTCGATTTTCAGGGACTTCACCTGATCGATGAAGTCTTTCGCCCTGGGTCCGGTCTCGAAGACGACGCTGGTGCCAGGCAACGGCGCGAACGACCAGTTGCCGTCAGCCGACGGATTGATCGTGCCCTCGCTGATGACGTAGCGCACGATCACGTCGCGGTTGGTGTCCGGCGCCTCGTAGATGATCTTCGAGGCGTTGATGTCGGGGAAATTGCCGCCGCCGCCGGCGCGGTAGTTGTTGGTGGCGACAACGAATTTCGCCGCAAGATCAATCGGTTTACCGTCGAATTGAAGGTCGACGATACGGTTGGAGCCGGCGTTCGCTATGCCGCCCTTCGAATCGTATTTCGGCGGCCGCGACAAGTCGATCCTGTAGCTGACGCCGTCGATGACGTCGAAATTATAGGACGGGAAATCGGTGTTGATCAGCGGCTGATCCGCCTTGCCGGGCTCGATCCTGTTGAAGATGCCGGCCGACATCTCCAGCCATTCCTTCACCTGCGCGCCGGTGATTTCCACCGCCCGCACTGTGTTCGGGTAGAGGTAGAGGTCAGCGACATTCTTGATGGCGACGTCGCCCACCGGAACGTCGGTATAGTAGTCGGCGCCACTGCGGCCGCCGGCCTTGAAGGGCGCTGCCGCCGACAAGAGGGGCACGTCCTTCCACTGGGTGCCCTTCAATATGTCGTTGAGGTACCAGGTCTGCGCCTGGTTGACGATCTGCACCGAGGGATCGTCGGCGACAAGGGCGAAATAGGAATAGAGCGGCGCCGAGGTCTTGCCGACGGCACGACGGACATAGGCGAGCGTGGCTTCATGGTCCTGCTCGAGCGCCGCGATGACGCGCTTGTCGTCGCCGACCGTTGCCTTGTTCTTGTTGTCGGAGCGTTCATAGATCGGCCGCGCCTCGGAGGTCGCCGAGACGACCCGCCATTTCGAGCCGTCGCGCTCCAGCAGAAGGTCGATCAGACCCATATGCGAGCCCCAGAAGCCGCCCATCACAGCCGGCTTGCCTTGCAGCGTGCCCTTCTCTGTGTCGACCCCCTCAAGCGCCTGGAAGTCCTTCTTGCCGGGGAAGACCAGATGCTGATGGCCCGAGAACACCGCATCGATACCTTCGACACCGGCGACGAAGAAGGAGGCGTTCTCCATCTTGTCGCCCTGCCTGACGTCGATACCGGAATGCGAGAGCGCGATGACGATGTCGGCGCCCTCTTCCCTTATCTGCGGTACCCAGGCCTTGGCCGCCTCGACGATGTCGCGCGTCTGCACATTGCCTTCGAGGTTCTTCAGGTCCCAGACCATGATCTGCGGCGGCACGAAGCCGATGACGCCGATCCGGATCGGCTGCTCGGCGCCTGCCCCGTCTTTGATCTTCTTGTCGAGGATGACATAGGGCTTGAGGTAGAGCTTGTCGTCGCGCGGATTCGTGGCAAGCGTGGTGCTGCGGATCAGGTTTGCACATACGAACGGGAAATTGGCGCCGGCCAGCACCTTGTCCATGAAGGAGAGGCCGTAGTTGAACTCGTGGTTGCCGAGTGTCGAGCATTCGTAGCCGAGCAGGTTCATGCCCTTCATGATCGGGTGCAGGTCACCATCCTTCATGCCCTTCTCATAGGCGATGTAGTCGCCCATCGGATTGCCTTGCAGAAGGTCGCCATTGTCGATCAGCATCGCATTGGCAGCTTCCTTGCGCACCGCGTCGATCAGCGAGGCTGTGCGCGACAGGCCCAACGTGTCGTTCGCTTTGTCGGCGTAGTAATCATAGGGCAGCAGATTCACATGGATGTCGGTCGTCTCCATGATCCTGAGATGCGCCTGATTGGCCTGCGCACGAGCGGAGAACGGATGCAGCATGATCAGCGCTCCGCCGGCGGCGGCGCCGGCCAGGAACTCACGGCGAGTAACGAACGGTTGTGACATTGCTTCCTCCTCGACAACGCGACAACCCCTGCCCCGAGCGCCGAGCATGGCGTCCACGGCGCTGCGAGTCCACGTCTGTTGGAAGCCTGTTGATCACGACAAGGTGACGCGTCGATGAAACAGGTGCGGCGAGCAATCAGCCCTTGCCGCCGTCGCCCTGGGTGATCAGCCGGGCGCTGCGCTGCCCGGTGAAATAAATCCATAGCCAGCTAAGCGTAACCGCGAGCCGGTTGCGGAAATCGATCAGAAAATAGATGTGCGCAATCCCCCAAAGCCACCAGGCGAGCCAGCCGGTGAGCTTGATCCAGCCGAAATCGATCGCGGCGGCGCGCTTGCCGATAGTCGCCAGATCCCCGTCATGCCGATAGCGGAACGGACGCGGCGCCGTATCGCCGGCCAGCCGCGCCTTGATGGTCGCGGCAACATGCTTGCCCTGCTGCTTGGCTGCGGGTGCAACGCCCGGCACCGGCTTTCCATCCGGTCGCAACAGATGCGCCGTGTCGCCGATGACGAAGATCTCGGGGCTGCCCGGCACGGTGAGATCCGGCTCGACCAGCACCCTGGCCGCACGGTCGGCTGTCGCTCCCAGCCATTCCGCCGCCGGCGAAGCGGCGACGCCCGCTGCCCACAGGATCGTCCTTGCGGGCAGATGGGTATCGCCAAAGACGACGCCTTCGGCGTCCAGATGCGTTACGGGGCGGCCGAGTTCAACCGTAACACCAAGCCGCTCCAGCGCTTTCTGCGCATAGGCCGAGAGTTCCGGAGCAAAATTGGCAAGGATCCGGTCGCCGGCTTCGATCAGCACCACACGCGCCTGGCGCGTATCGATGTTGCGGAATTCGCCGCGCAGCGTGTCGTGCGCGAGCTCGACAATGGTGCCGGCGAGCTCGACCCCAGTCGGCCCGCCGCCGACGATGACCAGCGTCAGCAGGGCCTGGCGCTTGGCGGGATCGGTCTCGCGCTCGCCCTCTTCGAATGCGAGCAAGATGCGGCGCCGGATCGTGGTGGCATCCTCGAGCGTCTTAAGCCCGGGCGCGAAAGGCTCCCATTCGTCGTGGCCGAAATAGGCGTGGCGTGCGCCGGTGGCGAGCACCAGCGTGTCGTAGGCGACCGAGCTGCCATCCTCCAGCAGAACACGTTTGCCGGCGCGGTCGACGCCGGTGACGTTGCCGAGTAGCGTCGTCACGTCCTTGCGCTTGCGTAAGAGATGGCGGATCGGCCAGGCAATCTCCGATGTCGCCAGCGAGGTGGTCGCCACCTGGTAAAGCAGCGGCTGGAAAAGGTGGTGATTACGCTTGTCGATCATGGTGATGCGCACTGGCGCGCCGGCCAGCGCGCGGGTGAGTTCGAGGCCGCCGAACCCTGCGCCGACGACCACGACATGATGCTTGGCTTCGTCCATTTCAGTCACCTCGCCAAACCGACCTGACTAGATGTAAGCATTTTTGTGCACTGCAACAACACTGCTGCCGGCCACATCCATGCCCCGGAGTCGTCGCTCGGTGTCGTGAACGCGCATGTCGCTCCCGGAGCACCGGGTATAGCGTGGAGCAGAGGGATAGGAGTGACGCATGACTGACAATCGCGATGACGAAGGCCCGGCCCAATACGCCTCGCCGCCTTGTTTCATGCATGAGCTCGATCCGGCCTATCAGATGCCGCTTACCGATTGGACCGATGTCAGACGCTGGCGCAAGGCGGAGCGTGAAAGGCTGATCGGCGGCCGACTTGCCGTCTCGGCAGACGCACGTGCTGCGATGTCGACGCGCATTGCCGAGGGCCTCGACGCGCTGGTCGGCGACGTTGCCGGCCGCACGGTCAGCCTCTATTGGCCGTTCCGCGGCGAGCCGGACCTGCGCGGCTGGATGGCATCGATCAACGCGCGCGGCGGCCGCACGGCGCTGCCCGTCGTCATCGAGAAGGCTCGGCCGCTTGTATTCCGCGCCTACAAACCGGGAGACCCGCTGGAGAAAGGTGTCTGGAACATCCCGATCCCGGCCGAGGGCGATCCCGTGCTGCCGGACATCGTGATCTCGCCTGTCGTCGGCATCGATCCCGGCAACTACCGGCTGGGCTATGGCGGCGGCTTCTACGACCGCACGCTTGCCGCCATGCCGTTCAGGCCGCTGGTGATAGGCGTCGGCTACGAATTGCAGCGCATTCCCACCATCTATCCGCAGCCGCACGATATTCCGATGACGACTGTGGTGACCGAGGCGGTTGGAGGCGAGTGACGGGCTAGGCCATCTCCGGCCGCAAGCCGACCGCCGTGCGATCGACGATCTCCCGCAAGGCGAAGGACGAATTGATCTTCGTCACATGCGGCATGGCCGAAAGCCATTCCTTATGGATGCGCTCATAGTCGGCGAGGTCCTTGGCCGCGATACGCAAGATGTAATCGTATTCGCCCGACATCAGGTGGCAGGAGAGCACGTTCGGGCAGCGCTTGATCGCCGCCTCGAAGTCCGACAGCGTCTTCTCGAACTGGCCAGACAGCGATATATGCACGATCGCCGTCATCTGATGGCCGAGAGCGGCGTTGGAGAGCCTGGCGTGATAGCCGCGGATGGTTCCGGATTTCTCCAGATTGTCGAGGCGCCTGGAGCAGGCCGATTGCGACAACCCTACCTTCTCGGCAAGTGCCGCGTTGGGTATCCGGCCGTCCTTCTGCAAAGTCTCCAGAATGGCGATATCAATCCTGTCGAGCGGCATTTTTCGTGAATCCTGCGAAGATACGAGCATTTCGCGCAACGATTATCGAAGATGGCCCTTCACCGCAAGTGCATTCGCAAACACATACGGAACGATTCGTGATTGACTGCGTCTACTGCATGTCGCCCGAAATCGCGCTGCGTTTTGGTGCTTGCTGCATGCACGAAATGTCAGGGAGAGCGCCCTTTCAAGGGCCGGACAGGAGAAGAAAATGCGCGTCGGCTGCCCCAGGGAAATCAAGAACCACGAATACCGCGTCGGCCTCACGCCCGGCTCGGTCCGCGAATATGTCGCGCACGGCCACGAAGTGCTGGTCGAGACCGGCGCCGGCGCCGGCATCGGCGCCGATGACAACGCCTATCGCGCCGCCGGCGCCACCATCGCCAAGACGGCCGCCGACGTGTTCGCCAAGTCGGACATGATCGTCAAGGTCAAAGAGCCGCAGCCCAGCGAATGGGTCCAGTTGCGCGACGGCCAGATCCTCTACACCTATCTCCACCTCGCTCCGGATCCGGAACAGACCAAGGGCCTGCTGGCTTCGGGCGTCACCGCTGTCGCCTATGAGACGGTGACCGACGACCGTGGCGGGCTGCCCCTGCTGGCTCCGATGTCGGAAGTCGCCGGCCGCCTGTCGATCCAGGCTGGCGCGACCGCGCTGCACAAGGCCAATGGCGGCCGCGGCGTGCTGCTCGGCGGCGTCCCCGGCGTGCTGCCCGGCAAGGTCGCCGTGCTCGGCGGCGGCGTCGTCGGCCTGCACGCCGCGAAGATGGCTGCCGGCCTCGGCGCTGACGTCACCATCATCGACCGTTCGATCCCGCGCCTGCGCCAGCTCGACGACATTTTTGGCGGCCGCGTCCATACCCGCTACTCGACCGTCGAGGCGCTGGAGGAAGAGTGCTTCTCCGCCGACATCGTTGTCGGCGCCGTGCTGATCCCGGGCGCCGCCGCGCCCAAGCTGGTGACCCGCGAGATGCTGTCGGGCATGAAGAAGGGCTCGGTGCTCGTCGACGTCGCCATCGACCAGGGCGGCTGCTTCGAGACCTCGCATGCCACGACCCATGCCGATCCGACCTATGAGGTCGATGGCGTGATCCACTACTGCGTCGCCAACATGCCCGGCGCGGTTCCGGTCACCTCGGCGCATGCGCTCAACAACGCGACCTTGCATCATGGCCTGCAGCTCGCCGACAAGGGCCTGAAGGCGCTGGTCGACGACCACCACCTGCGCAATGGCCTCAATGTCCATAGGGGCAAGATCACCAATCGCGCCGTGGCCGAAGCACTCGGCTACGAAATGGTCGAGCCGAAGGCGGTGCTCGCCGCCTGATAGCAGTTATTTGTTTACGCAATTCCGGACGGAAAACCGCCACACTTTTCCTGGAATTGCTCCTGACAAGAGCTTCCTCCTGTCGTGCCCGCCGGTTCTTCCGGCGGGCTTTTTCTTTTCTTGCGTGGGGAAACTGTTTCTTGTGCGAGAAATTCGGGCAACAAAAAAGCGGAGCCAGAGCCCCGCTTCCTCAGTGTTGCGATGTGCCGCCGGTCCATCCGCGGTCGGCAATCGGTCAACCGCTGTACTTTAGCGCGGTTGTACGACAGGAATACGACAGCGTTACTGTCACGCTCGCGGCTTCGAAAATGCCGGCCGCCGCCAAGTTGCGTTGTGTGAAGCATTTCACATTCGGCACCCGGGAAAAATGCCTAGACACGATCCGCCTGCTCGATGGCTTCTGTCGCAGGCTTTTTCCCAACTGCCCGCCAGACTATCGGCGGGCATTTTTTCCCCTCACGCCCGCTCGATGCGGCACTGGTAGCAATTGTTGCGCGCCGAGCGGACATGGATGTAGGCGATGTCGTCGCGTTCGAACAAGGCCTCGGCGCGGGCCGCGATATCGCTGGTCGGGGTGACAGCGCCGCTGCCGTAGACGATGCGATCGTCCTTGCCGTAACCACGCACGATGTAGTCACTGCTTTCGAGCATCTCGGGCAGCGCCTCCGCCTCCGCGGCGCGCTCGCATTCCTGTGCATGCAGGAAGATCGGCCCGGTCTCGGCATAAGGCTGAAGTTCCGGGAACGGCCGGTAGGCGAGGATGAGATAGCCCTCGCCAGCGGCAACGTTCCTCATGCAATGCCGGCACGGCACGCCGTCACCATCGGAAATCCTTCGCTCCGGCGTGTGGCCGTAGGCGTCGGGCCCTCCCCGCTGCAAGGCGCGCACGGCTTCGCTCGGCAAGGCTTTGAACTGGATGGTCATGGCGAAATCTCCGGTGTCGTCGGCCGGAAATTATACCTGGACGACGGCGTCTCCCACCCGATTCCTGCCAAGCGGTCCGCGCGTCGCTCAGAGCGCAATATCAAAATATTACGAACCCGAAATCACGACACTGGAGTTATCGGACTCGCCAGACCGGGCGCTCCGCGCCATGATGATGGCAGAAGAAGGCTGTGACGCGCAGGCGGCTGGAGTTTGGCGATGGTCCGAGCATGATCACCGGCGGATGCCTGTGCGGCGCGGTCCGCTACGAGAGCCGCGCGGAGCCGATCACGGCGCGTTTGTGCTGGTGCCGTTTCTGCCAGTACATCGCAGCCGGCAATGCCGCGGTGAGCGTCTGCTTCCCAACAGCGCACATGAAGATCGCCGGCGACACGCGCGATTACGAAAGCGTGGCCGACAGCGGCAACAGGATGCACCGACGCTTCTGTCCAGCCTGCGGCGTGCATCTCTTCAGCGAGGCCGAGTCGCGCCCGCATCTGATCTTCGTGCGCGCGGGCACGCTCGACGATCCAAGCATGATACGGCCCGCAGCGACGATCTGGACGATCAAGGCGCCTCCCTGGGCTTGCATCGACACCTCGCTGCCGACCTTCGAGGGCCAGCCGCCGCCGGTGGCGTAAGCGGTATCGAGGCAGCCGACTGTGCCGCTTCCCCTTGACTATGGCCGCATGACACTCGCCGAGCGCTCGGCGAAAGTCAGCGGATGCACGACTTCCTTCTTCTGCGCCACCGGCGTAAAGCCGAGCTTCTGGTAAAGCGGCAGTGCTGCCGGATGGTCGAGCGTGCAGGTCTGGACCGTGACGCGCTTCGGCCCGTGCGCCCAGGCAGCCGAAATCGCAGCGCCGAGGAACCAGCGCCCGATGCCCTGGCCGTGCGCGTGTTCCATCATGCCGAAATAGGCTAGTTCCACTTCGTCCGGCAGATGCGGTTTGAGATCGAAAAAGCCGGCAGGGGAGCCGTCGAGGTAAAGGACCCTGATGTCGCGGTCCTCGCGGTGCAGGCCGGCGGCCAGTTCCTCGTCGCTCAGCCTCAGCACATTGACCCAGTGCCATTTGCGCCCAACCCGGTCGATCAGGTAGCGGTAGAAATGCAGCGGGATGTCCTTGGTCTTCAGCAGCGCGATCTGCCGGTTGTAAGGCAGCGGCGGCGACGAGGCCGGCGGCGCATGCATTTCGAGGAACGTGACCGTGACCTCGATATCCTTCGGCACACCGTTTTCCATCGCCGTCATTCCTTGCCCGTCACGACGGGCGTATCGCTCAGCGCGCCCCATTCGGTCCACGAGCCGTCGTACAGCCTGTTGTCGGTATGGCCAAGCGTCTCCAGCGCCAGCGTGATCGCCGCCGCCGTGATGCCCGATCCGCACGAGGTGACGACCGGCTTCGAAAGATCGATGCCGGCATCCTCGATGACTTTGCGCAAGCGGTCTTTAGGCAGCAATTCGCCATTTTCGGCAAGAGCGCCAACCGGAACGTTATGCGCGCCGGGCATATGGCCGGAACGGACACCAGGACGCGGTTCCGGATCGGTTCCTGCGAAGCGCCCCGGAGAGCGCGCATCGGCGATCTGGCTTTCTCCGCTTCCAACGATCCGGCGCATCTCGTCGAGGCTGACGACCCGGCCTGCATCGAAATCGGCGTAAAAGACGCAAGGCGCAATTTTGGTCTGCTCGGCCGTCACCGGCCGCCCTTCCGCCTTCCAGCGATCGAAGCCGCCGTTCAAGATGTAGACTTGGAAGACGCCCATGACGCGGAACATCCACCACGCGCGCGGCGCAGAAAACAGCCCCGGACCATCATAGACGACAATGGTGTCGTCGGCAGAAACGCCCATGGAGCCGACATATTGCGCGAAATATTGGGGCGACGCCAACGTATGCGGCAGCTTGGAATCCGGATCGGAAACCTCATCCTGGTCGAGGAAGAGCGCTCCCGGCATATGCGATGCAGCATACTCGGCGTGGGCATTACGCTTCTGGGCCGGCAGGTACCAGGAGGCGTCTATGATGGTCAGCCCGGGTGTGCCGAGCCGCTTCTCGAGCCAGTCCGCGTCGACGATAAAAGGGCTGTCTTCGTCCATTTTCCTACTCCTGGCCCGCCTCTCGCGACTTTATCCGTCTTGGCCCGTCAGTTCGCCGGCATCGGCCCGAAGCGGATGCGGAAGCGTCGGTTCTCGCGGCCCTTCTTCTCGATCTTGCCGATGTGTATCTCGCCGACCTCACCGGTGCTCTTCACATGGGTGCCGCCGCAAGGCTGGCTGTCGATCGATGCGTTGTCGCCGATGCAGACCAGACGGATACTGCCGGTGCCGACCGGCGGACGCACGTTCTTCGATTTTACAAGCCCTGGATTGGCCGCAAGTTCCTCGTCGGTGATCAGCCGGGTGTAAATCGGATGGTCGGCCCGCACCAGCTCCATCAGCCTCGCCGTCACGTCGTCCTTGGTGAAGCCGGCATCGGGAATGTCGAAGTCGACGCGGCTGTCGTCCTCGGCAACCGCCGCCCCGGTGATTGGAAACGGGCAGACGACAGTGAGCAGGTGGCAGGCGGAATGCATGCGCATCAGAAGATGCCGCCGCTCCCAGTCGATGGCGAGCCTCAGCTTTTCGCCGACCGCCGGCAAGGCCTGCTCAGGCGCCGGCACATGGATGATCTCGTCCTTGGTCTCGCCGGTGATGGCGGCGGCGATCGCGATGCGGCTGCCGTCGGCGCGTTCGAACAGGCCGGTGTCGCCGGGCTGCCCGCCGGAGGTGGCGTAGAAGATCGTCCGGTCAAGAAGAATGCCGCCGCGGTCGTTGATGGCAACGACTTGCGCATCCGCGGTCCTCAGATAAGCGTCGTCGCGAAACAGCGCTTCGGTCCTCTGCGCCATCACGCCACCTTTTCGAACGGCACCGAGATATCGGCTTTCTCTTCCATCCAGCCGGGCACCGGCAGGTTCTTGCCGCGCAGAAACTCCGGATTGAAGAGCTTCGACTGGTAGCGCGTGCCGTAGTCGGCCAGGATCGTCACGATGGTATGGCCGGGACCAAGCTCGCGCGCCAGCCGGACGGCGCCGGCGATGTTGATGCCGGTCGAGCCGCCGACGCAGAGCCCCTCTTCCTGGATCAGGTCGAAGATAATCGGCAACGCCTCCTCGTCAGGGATCTGGTAGGAGAAGTCCGGCGTGAATCCGTCGAGATTGGCAGTGATGCGGCCCTGGCCGATGCCTTCGGTGATCGAGCTGCCATCGGATTTCAGCTCGCCGCTGGTGTAGAAGCTGAAAAGGGCGGCGCCCAGCGGATCGGCGAGCGCGATCTTGACGGCGTTGCTCTTGCCCTTCAGCCCGAACGCGACGCCGGCGAGCGTGCCGCCAGTGCCGACGGCCGACACGAAGCCGTCGACCTTGCCGCCGGTCTGGCTCCAGATTTCCTCCGCCGTCGTGCGGATATGGCCGTCGCGGTTGGCGACATTGTCGAACTGGTTCGCCCAGATCGCGCCGTTCGGCTCCGAGCGCGCCAGTTGCTCGGCCAGCCGCCCCGAAAGCTTCACATAGTTGTTGGGGTTCTTGTAGGGCACGGCCGGCACTTCGATCAGCTCGGCGCCCAGGATCTTGATGGTATCCTTCTTCTCCTGGCTCTGCGTGTCGGGGATGACGATGACGGTCCGATAGCCGAGCGCCTTGGCGACCAGCGTCAGGCCGATGCCGGTATTGCCGGCGGTCCCTTCGACGATGACGCCGCCCGGCCGCAGCAATCCGCGCTGCTCGGCATCTCTAATGATGAAGAGGCCCGCACGGTCCTTGACCGATTGTCCCGGATTCATGAATTCGGCCTTGCCCAGGATCTCGCAGCCGGTCGCATCCGAAGCCTTGTTGAGCCGGATCAAGGGTGTGTTGCCGATCGCTTCGATCACATTACGGGGCATTGGGATTCCTTTGTGCGTGCGGCGAGACCCTAGAAACCGGAAGCCGCGGTTTCAAGGCAAGATTTTGCCTGGTCCAGTCGCATTCCGGACGCTGCGATGGTCTCCATCATTTCTACGATGAGCCAAAAGCGCTCTTTTCATCCGATTTCTTCGCCGCTAGAGCACTAATGCTTTGCGCGTCCAACCGGACGCGCAAAGCATTAGGATTTTAATCTGGCGCATGATTCCTTTCCGAAACCGGTACCGGTTTTCGGGGTCATGCGCCGACCCAGACAATTCGCAGGACTTTCAATGACACTCTACCGGGCCAACCCGAAAGACGGTGTCGCCTGGATCACGGGCGGCAGCAGCGGTCTCGGTCGTGCGCTGGCCAAAGATCTCGCAAGGCAGGGCTATGCCATCGCGGTGACGGCGCTACCGAGCGATCCGGTCGACACGCTGCTGGTCGAGACGGCGCAGATGAGCGGACATGTGAAATCCTTTCCCTGCGATGTGACCGACGAAGAGGGGATGGCACGGACGGCCGCCGCAATCGAGAACGAGATGGGGCCGATCGTGCTTGCCGTCTTCAACGCCGGCAACTACATCGCCACTCCCGGCGAGCACCTAGTTGTGCGCGATTTCCATCGCTCCTTCGCCGTCAATTATTTCGGCATCGTCAACGGCCTGGTGCCGGTGGTCGACTACATGCGCGCACGGGGGCGCGGGCATGTCGTCCTGGTCGGATCGGTCACCGCCTATTCCGGCTGGCCGACCACGGCGGCCTATGGCGGCACCAAGGCGGCGATCAACATCCTGGCGGAGTCGTTGAAATACGACTTCGACAAGATGAACATCCGCATCCAGGTGATCAACCCGGGCTTCGTCGACACGCCGCTGACGGAAAAGAACACGCTGCCGATGCCAAGCCTGATGCCTGTGCAACGCGCGTCGCGCCGCATGGTGCGCGGCATCAGAAAGGGCGGCTTCGAAGTCACCTTCCCCTACCACATAAGCTGGCCCTTGAAGCTGCTTGGTCTGTTGCCGCGTCCGATCGGCCGCCTGGTCATCAGCCTGACGACCAGCTGGAAGGCACGGCCGCTGTTTTTCGATCGCAAGATACCGGGCGAGACAGGCCCATCATCGGACAAGGCGAAATAAGCCGGCGAAACCGCGATTGCCTGCCGGCGGATGCGGCCATAGGTTGAGGATTGTTGCTTGGAGTCGGCGATGGGGCGACGGATCGTGCTTGCGGTACTGAGTCTCGCCCTCCTTCTGGTCGCCGGTTTCGTTCTCGGGCCACGCGTTGCCGTCGACACGACGATCCGCTTCGATCCTTCGGTGATCGGCGACGATCCGCAGGCCTACCTGGCGCGTGAAGAAGCCGGCGTGCCCAATATCCGCGACGGGCTGGATAAGGAAATCATCTGGGCGAACCCGATGATTCACGCCAAGACGAAGTTTTCGATCGTCTATATCCATGGCTTCTCGGCCTCGAAGGGCGAGGTTCGTCCGCTGCCCGACGATGTCGCGGATGAACTCGGGGCCAACCTCTTCTACACGCGCCTGACCGGCCACGGGCAGGATGGCGCCGCCATGGCCGAAGGCAGCGTCAATGCCTGGATCAACGATTATGAGGAGGCGCTCGCCATCGGCCGTGCGATCGGCGACAAGGTGATCGTGATTGCAACCTCGACCGGCGGCTCGCTGGCGACCTGGGCCGCAACACGGCCGGGCGCCTCCGACGGCGTCGCGGCGATCGCGTTCATCGCGCCGAATTTCGGCGTCAAGGCGTCCGGCGCCGAGATCCTGACCATGCCCTGGGGCAAGCAGATCGCCGAACTCGTCGGCGGCAGGGAACGCAGCTTTCCGCCGCGCAACGCGCTGCACGAAAAATTCTGGACCACCAAGTATCCGATGTCGGCAACGCTTCCGATGGCGGCGCTCACTGATCTCGCCTATGGCGCGCCGGTCGAGAAGGCGACCATCCCTGCCCTGTTCATCTTCTCGGACGCCGACAAGGTAGTGCGGCCGGACCGAACGCGCGAGATCGCCGGCCGCTGGGGCGGTCCGCACGAATTGGTGCCGGTCGACGATACCGGCGACCCGGACAACCATGTCATTGCCGGCGATGTGCTGTCGCCGCAGACCACTGCCTTTCTCGCCCAACGGATCGTGGTGTGGGTGAAGGCCCTGATGCCGTAGCAATCGGAGCAGAAACGAAAAACGGCCAGAGCATCGCTCCGGCCGTATTTTTTCAATTAAGCGGCGAGGAACTCAAGCTGCCCGGTTCGCCGGCCGCTTGCCGCCGAAGCGGCGCTTGTTGTTGCCCTTGAAGCGTTTGAAGCCGTCAGGCTTGCGCTCGCCATTCGGCTTGGCGCCGGCCGGACGCTCGCCTTGCGGCGCGAATTGGCGCTCGCCATTGGGGTTGCCGCCGAAGCGTTTCTTGCCGTTGTTGCCATTGCCGGGACGACGCCCGTCACGACGGCCGCCATGATGCTCGCGGTCGTTGGCCGGCTCGAAATGACGCTCGGTCTTTTCCTTCGGATCGCGCTGCGGATCGGGGCTGCCGAGATGATCGGCGATGACCGGAAGCTTCATGCGGATGATACGCTCCACCTGCCGCAGCTTGCCGTTCTCCGAGGGATCGCAAAGCGTGATCGCTATGCCGTCCCTACCGTTGCGGCCGGTGCGGCCGATGCGATGGACATAGCTCTCCGCCTCGTCCGGCAGGTCGAAGTTCACGACATGGCTGATGCCGGGCACGTCGATGCCGCGCGCGGCGATGTCGGTCGCGACCAGGATGCGCACCGAGCCGCCGCGGAAATCGTTGAGCGCTTTCTGGCGCGCGTTCTGCGACTTGTTGCCGTGGATGACGGCGGCGTTGAAACCGTCGCGGGCAAGATCCTTGGTGACGCGGTCGGCGCCGTGCTTGGTGCGCGAGAACACGATCACCGAGCGCATCGCCTCGTCGGCTAGCATCTTGGACAGCACCTGGCGCTTCTGCTTGGTGCGGGCCAGCACCACGCTCTGCACGATCTCGGCCGCCGTCGTGCTCTGAGGCGCGACTTCGATACGAACAGGGTCCTTCAGCAGGCCCTTGGCGAGGTCGGCGATCTCGTTCGGCAGCGTCGCAGAAAACAGCGCCGTCTGGCGGTCGGGCGCTGTCGCCTTGGCGATGCGCTTGACGTCGTTGATGAAGCCCATGTCGAGCATGCGGTCGCCCTCGTCCAGCACCAGCCATTTGGTGTCGGCAAGAATGAGGTCGCCCTCGCGCACGAGGTCGGTCAGCCGGCCGGGCGTGGCGATCAGGATATCGACGCCGGGCGCGAGCTTCTTCACCTGGCTGTAGCGCGAGACGCCGCCGAGCACGAGCGCGGTCGAGACATGTGCGCCTTTGGCAAGCAGCTTGATGGTGTCCTCGATCTGCACGGCAAGCTCGCGCGTCGGCGCCAGGATCAATGCGCGTGTCGTCTTGGGCCGGCGCTTGGTGCCGAGCCCGATGATCTTCGACAGTATCGGCAGCGCGAAGGCTGCCGTCTTGCCCGAACCGGTCTGCGCGATGCCGAAAATGTCGCGGCCTTCGAGCTGCGGCGGGATCGCCTGGGTTTGGATCGGCTTGGGATCGGTGAAGCCCGCTGCATTGGCGGCCTTGAGCAGCGCGCCGGTTATCCCAAGGGCGGCGAAACCATTCAGTTCCGCTTTGTTTTCGTTGGTCAAAATAATCTTCTTTCACGCGGCCAATGCCGCAAACATCGATAGCGGCAGGGCGCAACCTGCCGTCGAAAAATTGTCAGGAAACGACAAGGCGGCGGACAGGCTGTCCGCGCGGCTGCGCTGTCGTGCCCGCGAGCTTCATGCTCCGGGGCTCTTTCGCCACCTTGCCGATTGACCGGAAAGAGGGAAACAGACGCAACCAGTCTCATTCATGGAGAAAGCCGAAAGTTCGGCCCAAGCGCCTATGCCGCTGCATATGGCTGAGTCCGCTCGGAAATGCAAGGGGCCATGTTGCAGCGCAGCAAGGCCAAAGCACCGCTTGCACTTGGCTGCCCTCGCGATTACCACCAATCACCTTTCCTTTTTGGGGGCAGCGATGAAGGATGTGCTGAAGGAACTCGAGCGCCGCCGCGAGATCGCCCGCATGGGCGGCGGCAAGGAAAGGATCGAGGCCCAGCACAAGAAAGGCAAGCTCACCGCTCGTGAGCGCATCGAGGTGTTCCTCGACGAGGGTTCGTTCGAGGAGTTCGACATGTATGTCGAGCACCGCTCCACCGACTTCGGCATGGAAAAGACCAAGATCGCCGGCGACGGCGTGGTGACCGGCTGGGGCACGGTCAACGGAAGGCCGGTCTACCTTTTTGCCAAGGATTTCACGGTCTTCGGCGGCTCGCTGTCGGAGGCGCATGCCGAGAAGGTGGTCAAGGTGCAGGAGATGGCGTTGCGCAACCGCGCGCCGATCATCGGCCTTTATGACGCGGGCGGCGCGCGCATCCAGGAAGGCGTGGCAGCGCTCGGCGGCTATGCCGAGATCTTCCAGCGCAACGTGCTCGCCTCCGGCGTCATCCCGCAGATTTCGCTGATCATGGGTCCCTGCGCCGGCGGCGACGTCTATTCGCCCGCCATGACCGACTTCATCTTCATGGTGCGCGACACCTCCTACATGTTCGTCACCGGGCCGGACGTCGTAAAGACGGTGACCAACGAGACGGTGACGGCAGAAAGTCTCGGCGGCGCCACGGTGCACACGACCAGATCCTCCATCGCCGACGGCGCCTATGACAACGACGTCGAGGCGCTGCTGCAGATGCGCAGGCTGATCGACCTTTTGCCGGCGTCCAATACGGCCGAGATTCCCGAGGTCGAATGCTACCAGTCGGTGACGGATCACGACATGTCGCTCGACCGGCTGATCCCCGACAACGCCAACAAGCCGTATGATATCAAGGAACTGATCCTGAAAGTCGCCGACGAAGGCGACTTCTTCGAGATCCAGGCGAGTTTTGCCAAGAACATCGTCACCGGCTTCGGCCGCGTCGATGGTCGGACCGTCGGCTTCGTCGCCAACCAGCCGATGGTGCTGGCGGGCGTGCTCGATTCCGACGCCAGCCGCAAGGCGGCGCGCTTCGTGCGTTTCTGCGACTGTTTCTCGATCCCGATCGTCACTTTCGTCGACGTTCCGGGGTTCCTGCCCGGCACCGCGCAGGAATATGGCGGGCTGATCAAGCATGGCGCCAAGCTGCTCTTCGCCTATGCCGAAGCGACCGTGCCGAAGATCACCGTGATCACCCGCAAGGCGTATGGCGGCGCCTATGACGTGATGGCGTCAAAGCACCTGCGCGGCGATATGAATTACGCCTGGCCGACGGCGCAGATCGCGGTGATGGGCGCAAGGGGCGCGGTCGAGATCATCTACCGGAAGGACATCGGCAACGCGGAAAAGATCGCTGCCCACACCAAGGCTTACGAGGATCGCTTCCTGTCGCCCTTCGTCGCGGCCGAGCGCGGCTATGTCGATGAGGTGATCATGCCGCACTCGACGCGCCGCCGTGTGGCGCGGGCGCTGCGGATGCTGCGCAACAAGGACCTGCAGAACCCCTGGAAAAAGCACGACAACATTCCGCTGTGAAAGCGTTCCGTCCAAGTCTCGTATCAAGTCGGCCAGCACGTCCATCAGAGATCTGTGGTTTCCAAATCGTCGCCGCCTTAGACGGTTGACAATTGGCACTCCGTAACGCCATTGATGCGGGAATGCTAATAACCCTGGCAACGAAGGGCGTTATTCCGTGCAAAGGCTATGGCGGGATAGAACGTCAGGTCGACTGGCTGGCCACTGAACTGGTCAAGCAGGGACACCGTGTCGTTCTCGTGGCGGGCCCTGGATCGTCACATCCATTGTGCGAGGTGCGGCATGCGGTGGACGATGCCGAATGCCGAGCGGCGATCCCGCGGGACACGCAGATTGTCCACCTTCATGCCTGGAAGGTCGAAGTCCCCTTCCCGACCCTCAACACTGAGCGCGGTCATTTGCCGGACTATCCGCGACCGCAACCGAATTGGAGCTTCATCAGCGCCCGGCACGCCCAGCTGCACGGCCGCAAGACCTTTGTCTACAACGGATTTCCAGTAGACGACTATCGGCCCGCCAAATCGAAGAACGATCGTCTCCTCTTCATGGCGGCCATCGCGCGCGCCGGAAAGGGCCTAAACCGGGCAGTCGACCTTGCCAGGAAGTTCGACTTTGCCCTCGATATCGCCGGCGGTTCCCGGTGGAAGCTGCTGGGTCGAAGCCAGACCCGCCGCGAGGGTGTCTTTTTCAAAAGTCTTTCTCGCCGCTATCGCTTCGACGGCGTCGTCGACGGCGAAGAGAAGCTGCGCCTGCTCGGCCAGTCGAAGGCCTTCCTCAATCCCATCGCGTGGGAAGAGCCCTTCGGCAACGCGCCTGTGGAGGCCATGCTGTGCGGCACGCCCGTACTGACCACGGCATACGGCGCATTGCCGGAAACGGTGGATGCAGACACAGGCCGTTTCTTCGAGAGCGACGGAGAATTCGCGCGCGGCTTTGCCGAGATCGCGGACCTGTGCGCGCACAAATGCCGTGAATCGGCGGCCGACAGATTTCCGATCGCAAAAACGGCGAAGGCCTATCTGGAACTCTATGCCCGTATTCTTGATGGCGAAGCGCTTCCGTGACAGATCAGCGGCGCTCGCGGGCGCCAAAGTCTGTTCCGCGCCGGATGTCTCGGGTGGCGACCTAATCGTAGCTCTCGTAAGATTTTTCCTCGATGATCGCCGACTTCAGCAGAAGGTTGATTTCGCGCTTTAGCGCGGCGCGACGATCGTTTGTCCGGTAGACGCTCCGGGCGAGTTCGATGAAACGATCGCCGAAACGTTTGTTGAGCTCTTCCACGCGGATATTGTCCTCGACAAGCCATAGTTCTTGATTGACAGCCTTCAGTTCTACGTAAAGGCCTGCCAATTTTTCCGAGGTTGGAAGATGCTCGTCGCGAACACGCGACAGCTGTTCCAGTTCAAGCAGGACATTGGCGCGCTTGGAGATGTCGGCGATATTTTCCGCCTTGATTTCAAGGATCGAAATCTTGTCGAGCAATTCGCCCGGGGCAATCTCGACGAGTATGGGCCTGACCATCTGCTGGCCTTTTCTGGTGAACTTGCCAAACGATGCCGGCAAGGAATATGGACCGCTCCGGTTGCGCAGGGGCATAGCCAGCCGAAACGGGCCGAGTCAATCTCCAAACGGCCGCTAGGCGCCAGGATGGAGAGAACGCGAAAGGTAGTGCGCCTTGGATCCAATTCTCGTGGTCTGTTTTCCGGCGGTTGGCGATTTCGTCCGCTGCCATTCGGCCATTCGCATCCTTGCCGATCGATTTCCAGGCCGCCCGATCGATATCGTGACGTCGCCCGGGAACGTAGTTTTTGCCCGGTTTATGCCGCACGTCCGAAAAGCCTGGGCGCTCAAGAAACAGCATATTCGGCTTGGTTTGGCCGAACGCCGCGATCTCGTTCGCGAGCTCCGCAAGGAGAACTATGGCTCGGCCTATCTCATGACGAGCACGATCAAGGCGGCCTTGATACCTTTCATGGCCAGAATACCGGAGCGCATCGGCTATCCGCAGGAATTGCAGTTCGGGCTGGTCAATCGTCTGCCGGCTGATTGGCTACGGCATCTGTGGGCGTTCGGTCCGCGCAAGACGCGCCTTTACGAAGAGGTGTGTTCCGTTGCTACGCTGGGCGTAAAGCTGACGGCGAACGTTGATTGGCCCTCACCGCAGATGATCATCCCTGCTGTGGAACTGGATGAATGGCGCAAGCGCGCCGGTGTCGATGCTGAGAGGCCAGCCCTGGCATTATTCACCGGTGAGATGGAACGCCTCCGATCGTGGCCGATGGAGCGCTTTATCTCGATCGCGAAAGACTATTCCAGTCGCGGCTGGGCGGTATGGATCGTCGGCGGCCCTCGCGAACACGGGGCGGCGAACCGAATTCGGGCGGAGGTGCCGCAAGCAGTAGATTTCACCACTACGCCGCTAATCGATGTCATGTATCAGCTTGCCGCGTCCGCGTTGTTTCTTGGCGTCAATGGCGGCATGTCTCATGCTGCGGCCGCGCTGAGTGTGCCTTGCGTGCTTATCTTCGGCTCAAACCTCTCCTACATCCATGCACCAGTAAATCAGCATGTTCGCCTTCTCGAGCCGCCAATATCGACGCCAAGTTGGATCGTAGGCACCGTCGGCGTGAGCGAAGAAAGAGTGCGCGAGGCCTTAGCTTCCGCCTTGGCGGACCGCCCGCAAGGCAGCTAGAGGAATTCGCAACAAATAGTTGGATCGGTCAGCGGCATCCCGAAAGGCTGCCCACTTGGCCCAACGTCTACTCCTCCGCGGCGGCGCCAAAGCCCGCGCTCATGCTCGCACGGGCGGTGTTCGCCCAAGGCGTCGCATGGTTGTCGATGCGCATCTGGAACAGAAAGTAGGTCGGCGAGCAGAAGCCGATGCCCTTGACCTTGGCGGCGCCTGGCGTATCGGACGGCAGCGACTGGCACATATAGTCCTCGCGGCAGAAATGCTCGGCCGAGCAGGCCGGACGGTTGCCGCGATTGACGGCGCCGCCCAGGCATTGGTCGAAATTGTTGGTCGCCACGCAGAGATCGAACTTCTTGCCGCCGACCAGGCCGCAGATTTCGCTCGGCATCGGCTTGCCGGCCTTGAAGGCGGAGAAGGCCAGATCCTTGCCGTCGCAGCCGCGGTAGGCGAAGCCGCCTGGAACGCCGATCTTGGGTGGACGGCAGGTATAGGCGGTTCGTGAGATGGCGGGCGCGAAGGCCGCGAACTGGCCGGTGATCTTGTAGCGGTCGTTGAAGGGCTGCGCGGCGTTGCTGGCAATAGTGCCGGTCAGGCAGGGATGGCCGGAAAACATCGCGGGGCTCTCCTTGGGCAGCAAGCATTGCGCAAGTTTCGTTCGCACCCCTGATGCGGTCACGATCGGCGTGCAAATCGTGCCGCCTCCGCATTGCCAACTGTTGCCAAAGCGAGCGGCGTCTTCCGGTACCAGGCAGGGCATCGCGGTCTCGGCGGGCGCATAGGCGATCTCGCCGGTGGCTTTCCAGGCGGCCGGCGGCGCGAAGGAGAGCGGACGAAAACGGTTGGGTTGCTTGCCCTCCGCCGTTGCCTGCAGCCACGCTTCGCGGCGCGGGATCTCGGCATGGAGATGCGGCGAGATGCCGACCTCGATGCGGTTGAGCGGCGAGGTCGTGCCGTCGTCGAGCCCGATGAAATGGAAACCGGCGGTCGAGCCCGCCTGATGGCAGCCCTGGCAGACGCCGTTGTCGAGCCGTTCGACCAAGGCTTCCGGGCTGCGCGCCAGTGAAAACTTCGAATAGTCGAGGTCAGCAAACTCTTCCGGGTTGATGAGCGGCGTGAACGGATGGTTGGCCTGCCTGGCGCTGCCGAAGGTCGACCAGGAGATGACTTTCTTCGCCAGGAATTCATCCGGGATTTCGTAGACGCCGAGATCGATCGCCGCGGCATTGGCGCGGACATAGTCGGCAAGTTTTGCTTTCAACTGTGCGTCTTCCGCAATGCGTGCGGTGTCGGGCGTGTTTTCCAGCGGCTTCTCGCTGACGGCTGCCCCGTCGATGCCGAAGATCCGCATGAGATAGGCGGCCTGCCCGCCGAACTCGGTCTCCTGGCCGGAAGGAAAGCGCACAACCTGGGCGTTGAGTTCGAGCTGCTTGAAGGAGAGGCTCGCTTTTTCCAGCGGTCCGCCGGTCAGCCAGCCGGCATCGACCGCCTCGTCGAGCTGGGGCGTCCAGCGTCCGGCAGCACCGGTACAGCCGCCGTCGGCGTCCGCAGCGACGCGGTAGACGGCATTGAAGTTGAACGGCAGCCGCGAGGCCAAAACCTTGCCGCTCTTCTTGAAACTATAGGCAAGGCGGTAGACGAAACGCACCTCGCCGCAGCCAGGCTCCTTGCCGAGTTCCGCGAAGTCGCGCCGGTCGAGTCGGTTGACGACGCCGACGAGGCGGAAGCGCGCGGCATTGGTCTGCAGCCAGCGCATGTCGATGATGCGGCCGACATTGCCGTCGGTGACTTCATAGAGCGGCCGGCCGCCGGCCTTCATGTCGGCGCGGAGTCCCGCGACGTCGGCGGACACCGTCTCGACGATGGCGCGGTAGGCAGGTGCTGCGTCATAGAGGCTCTTCAGGTCGTCCTTGCCGCCGACGCCGAAGATGCCGGCGAAGCCGAAGCCCTTGGCATCGAGCTTGGCGAGCAGCTGTGGATCGTCGACGATGGTGACTGTACGACTGGCGGCATGAGCCGCCGGCACGCCAAAGACTGCGATGGCGGCGACCGCGACGAGGATCGCCAGCCGCGTCATCGGGCAGCCATCCCGCTTTCCACCAACTCGCGCAACACAGGCACCACGACCAAAGGCAAATCTTCAGCGATCAGTCCGGGTCCGAACCGGCTGCCGGCTTCGGCATGAACCCAGACGGCAGCGCTGGCCGCCTTAAAGGCAGGCATGCCCTGCGCCAGCAGCCCGGCGATGATCCCTGCCAACACATCGCCGGAGCCCGCAGTGGCGAGCCATGGCGCGCCGTTGCTGTTGATTGCAGCGCGGCCATCCGGCGCGGCGATCACCGTATCGGCCCCCTTGTAGATGACGATGGCATTGGCCCGTGCCGCCGCCGCACGCGCCTTGGCGAGTTTCGAAAGCGCCTCGTCCTCCGCAATGTCAGGGAACAGCCGGCCGAGTTCACCCTCATGCGGCGTCATCACCAGCGCCGGCGCGCCGGATCCGCGGGCCGCCTGGAACAGTATCTCAGGCTCGTCGCGAAACGAGGTGATGCCGTCGGCGTCGAGCACCAGCCCTTCAACGCCGGTGTTCCGCGCTTGCCCGGCGCCGAGCAGCGCAAGGGCAAAATCGCGCGCCTTCTCGCCGACGCCAAACCCCGGGCCGAGCACAAAGGACGAAGGGCGGCGATCGGTGAGGAAAGCGCCGAGATCGGCTGCCGTATCGGCCTTGCGCAGCATGATCGAGGTCAGATGGGCGGCGTTCACCTGCATGGCGTTGGCCGGCGACAGGACCGTAACCGCCCCTGCCCCGCTTCTTGCGGCTGCCAGCGCCGACAAGCGCGCGGCACCGGTCGCCGAAGGTCCGCCGGAAAAGACGCTCGCATGGCCCCGCCTGTATTTGTGCGCATCGACAGCCGGGACCGGAAAGGTGGCCAGCCAGAGTGCTGGTCCGTTCTCGAAGGTTCGCGGCGCGATCCGGGCGATGACTTCGTCACCGATGCCGATGTCGGCAACCACGATCTCGCCGCATTGCTCGCGGCCAGGCAAAAGCAGATGTCCGGGCTTTTTTCGTGCGAAGGTCACGGTCGTGGCCGCGCGGAACGCGCTGCCGAGGATATCGCCGCTTTCGCCGGAAACGCCGGAAGGCAGGTCTACAGCGACGACCGGCAAGCCGAGATGCGTCGAGACCTGGACCGCCCGGGTGGCGTCGCCCGACAGTGGTTTTGAGAGCCCTGCGCCGTACAGCGCGTCGACCACGAGCGAGCCGGGATCGGCGGCGAAGGCGGACAGCGGTCGACGCTCGAGCCTGCACTCGGTAGCGGCGAGCGCGGCGTCGCTGCCTGTCCGCGGCTCGCCCGATACCCACATCGCGACGTCGACGCCGCTCTCCTGGAGCAGTCGCGCCACGACATAGCCGTCGCCGCCATTGTTGCCGGGACCGCACAGCACATGCACCCGCGTCGCCGCCGGGTAGCGCGCCAGCACCACCGCCGCGACCGCCGCGCCGGCGCGGCGCATCAACCCGTAGCCGTCGAGCGGACCTTCCGCGATCGCCAGTCGGTCAGCCTCGGCCATTTCGGCCGGTGAAAGAAGTTCATTGTGCATGGGATTGCCGATCTCCATCCGATCAAGCATTGTCCGATTTGCGGTTCGAAGCAAACAGCAGCGGCCGAATGCCAGTCCAAAGCGGCGGCGCCTGGAGGGGAATCTGCCTGCAAATTGCGCTATCTGCTCAAATTTTGCGCAGACGGATGGAGGAGCGATGTATAGGCTTTGGGCGTCGATGACGCATCCAATGCAGCCGATGACGCGAATTTGCATCCGGGTGCGGCATGGCATCTGAATCGCCCGATACCGTCTCCAACAACCTGGAATTGGCACGCTTCGTGCTTGATGGAGGCGCAAGCGGGGCTCACAACCCGTCTCTTTGGCAGTGGAGGCCACTTTCTACATGAAAAAAATCGAAGCGATCATCAAGCCATTCAAGCTGGACGAAGTGAAGGAAGCGCTTCAGGAGGCCGGACTGCAGGGCATCACCGTCACCGAGGCCAAAGGCTTTGGCCGGCAGAAAGGCCACACCGAACTCTATCGGGGTGCCGAATATGTCGTCGACTTCCTGCCCAAGGTGAAGATCGAGGTGGTGCTCGGCGACGACGCCGTCGAAGGCGCCATCGAAGCCATCCGCAAGGCGGCGCAGACCGGCCGCATCGGCGACGGCAAGATCTTCGTCTCCAACATCGAGGAAGTCGTCCGCATCCGCACCGGCGAGACCGGCATGGACGCCGTCTGACGCCATCCATCTTTCTGAACCGTCATCATCAAAAAACGTCATCACACAGGGATACATGACATGACGACAGCCAAAGACATCATGAAGCAGATCAAGGACAACGACGTGAAGTTCGTCGACCTGCGCTTCACCGATCCGCGGGGCAAGCTGCAGCATGTGACGATGGATGTCGTCGAGGTCGAGGAAGACATGTTCGCCGATGGCGTGATGTTCGACGGCTCATCCATCGCCGGCTGGAAGGCGATCAACGAGTCCGACATGGTGCTGATGCCGGACACGGACACGGTCCATATGGACCCGTTCTTCGCCCAGTCGACCATGGTCATCCTGTGCGACATCCTCGATCCGGTCTCGGGCGAGGCCTATAACCGCGACCCGCGCGGCACCGCCAAGAAGGCCGAGGCCTACATGAAGTCGGAAGGCATTGGCGACACGGTCTATGTCGGCCCGGAAGCCGAGTTCTTCGTGTTCGACGACGTCAAGTACAAGGCCGATCCCTACAATACCGGCTTCCGCGTGGACTCGACCGAGCTGCCGTCCAACGACGACACCGACTACGAGACCGGCAACCTTGGCCATCGTCCGCGCATCAAGGGCGGCTATTTCCCTGTGCCGCCGATCGATTCCTGCCAGGACATGCGTTCCGAAATGTTGACCGTGCTCGCCGAAATGGGCGTGCGGGTCGAAAAGCATCACCACGAGGTCGCCGCGGCCCAGCACGAACTCGGCATCAAGTTCGACACGCTGGTGCGTAACGCCGACAAGATGCTGATCTACAAGTATGTCGTGCACCAGGTCGCCAACGCCTATGGCAAGACGGCCACCTTCATGCCGAAGCCGGTGTTCGGCGACAACGGCTCGGGCATGCATGTCCACCAGTCGATCTGGAAGGGCGGCAAGCCGACCTTCGCCGGCAACGAATATGCCGGCCTGTCGGAGACCTGCCTGTTCTATATCGGCGGCATCATCAAGCACGCCAAGGCGATCAACGCCTTCACCAACCCGCTGACCAACTCCTACAAGCGTCTGGTGCCGGGTTATGAAGCGCCGGTGCTGCTCGCCTATTCGGCGCGCAACCGCTCGGCCTCCTGCCGCATTCCGTTCGGCTCGTCGCCGAAGTCGAAGCGTGTCGAGGTCCGCTTCCCCGATCCGGGCGCGAACCCCTATCTCGGCTTCGCCGCCATGCTGATGGCCGGCCTCGACGGCATCAAGAACAAGATCCACCCCGGACAGCCGATGGACAAGGATCTCTACGACCTGCCGCCGAAGGAACTGAAGAAGATCCCGACCGTCTGCGGCTCGCTGCGCGAAGCGCTGCAGAGTCTCGACAAGGACCGGGGCTTCCTGAAGGCCGGCGGCGTCTTCGACGACGACCAGATCGACAGCTATATCGAGCTGAAGATGGCCGAGGTCATGCGCTTCGAGATGACCCCGCACCCGGTCGAGTACGACATGTACTATTCTGTCTAACACTTTGATCGAATAGAAAATTCAGCCCTTGGAAGGGAAGCCTCCCAAGGGCTTTTCATTTGCTCGGATCTATTCCGTCGCCCCATGGCGGCAACCGCGCTCCTGGCATGCCGCACAAGATCGTGGAGCGGTTCACCGTCTCACGGAAACGCCGAACCGCTCTCTCTTTTGTTTTTACGCAACTCCAGACGGAAAACCGTTACACACTTCCCTGGAATTGCTCTGGTGGCGTCATCGCCGACTGACGGCTGCGCGGCGGAACTCTCACCAATCTCCACGCAAAAAGCCCCGGCGTTTTTCCCGCCGGGGCTTTTTGTCATTCACGTCACGCCGCGGACCTTTCGCCCGCGCCACAAAGCATCAGGCTGCCGCCGAGACCTTCGCGTCGGTCGAGACCTGCGAGATCGTCTTCAGGACCTGCGAGGCGATCTGGTAGGGGTCGCCCTGCGAATTCGGGCGACGGTCTTCCAGATAGCCCTTGTAGTCGTTCTTGACGAAGGAATGCGGCACGCGGATCGAGGCGCCGCGGTCGGCGATGCCGTAGGAGAACTTGTTCCATGGCGCGGTCTCGTGCTTGCCGGTCAGGCGCTTGTCGTTGTCCGGACCGTAGACGGCGATATGATCCATCAGGTTCTTTTCGAACTGCGCCATCAGCGCCTCGAAATAGGCTTTGCCACCGACTTCGCGCATGTACTTGGTCGAGAAGTTGCAATGCATGCCCGAGCCGTTCCAGTCGGTGTCGCCGAGCGGCTTGCAGTGGAATTCGATGTCGATGCCGTACTTCTCGGTCAGGCGCAGCAGCAGGTAGCGCGCCATCCACATCTGGTCGGCGGCCTTCTTGGAGCCCTTGCCGAAGATTTGGAATTCCCACTGGCCCTTGGCCACCTCGGCATTGATGCCTTCATGGTTAATGCCGGCGGCGAGGCAGAGGTCGAGATGCTCCTCGACGATCTGGCGCGCGACATCGCCGACATTCTTGTAGCCGACGCCGGTGTAATACGGACCCTGCGGCGCCGGATAGCCGCTCTCGGGGAAGCCGAGCGGACGGCCGTCCTTGTAGAAGAAATACTCCTGCTCGAAGCCGAACCAGGCGCCCTCGTCGTCGAGGATGGTCGCACGGCTGTTCGACGCGTGCGGCGTGACGCCATCCGGCATCATGACTTCGCACATGACCAGAGCGCCGTTGGTGCGGGCCGGATCCGGATAAACCGCCACTGGCTTCAGCACGCAGTCGGAGCTGCGGCCTTCGGCCTGGTTCGTCGACGAACCGTCAAAGCCCCACAGCGGCAGCTGCTCGAGGGTCGGGAACTCGGCAAACTCCTTGATCTGGGTCTTGCCGCGCAGATTGGGGGTCGGGGTGTAGCCGTCGAGCCAGATATACTCGAGCTTGTATTTGGTCATTCCAGTGCCTCTCGTTGCTTGGACACCGCCATGGCGGAATCAATGCATGGCCGGACCGAGCCGGCCTGCCGTTCGTTTAAAATGCAATTCGTGTGCCACTCTCCCCGCCAGGGCTGCGGCAAAATGGTGATGGCAAAGCTTTGATTTTGCTGAGCCGTCTCAGCAATGCGCGGCAATCACTCAGGCGCGATTTATGCCTGAATAATAGGCAAATACTGATCTTCTTGTGGGCATATTGCCTAAATGACTCGCAGAACCTATCTTGGGAGAAAGTTGAATCGACAAGCTCCTGGAAAGAAGGGAGGCCGCCAATGGAAGTCACCACGTCCCGTCCGTCGGCAAAGATTCTGATGTTTCCGCTTGCAGGCCGGGCGTCTGCCTCAAATTTAGGCGCAAAGGCCAAATTCGCGGCAGAGCTTGCCTCGCTGCGCGATACGCACGCCGATTTCGACGGCTGGTACCACGAGGCGGCGATCGAGGAAGAGAACCAGCGCAAGAGCTGACTTCCTGCAACGCTTTCGCATGAAAAAGCCCGGCGTGATCGCTCACGCCGGGCTTTGCATTTGCAGACGATCAGCTACTGCTTGGTGTGCAGGTCGGTGCCGAGCGTATCCCTGACGAAGATCATGCCGATGATGAGCGACATTGCCGCGATCAGCACCGGGTACCAGAGGCCATAGTAGATATCGCCCTTATAGGCGCTCAGCGCAAACACCGTCGCCGGCAGCAGCCCGCCGAACCAGCCATTGCCGATGTGGTAGGGCAGCGACATACCGGTGTAGCGGATACGGGTCGGGAACATCTCGACCAGGATCGCGGCGATCGGGCCGTAGACCATGGTCACGAACACCACCAGGATGAACAGGATGCCGATCGTCATCGGCCAGTTCACAGCCGCCGGATCGGCGACCATGGCGAAGGGACCGCCGCCCGGAATGTTGTAGACGATGACCTCCGGCGCGCCGGCTGCCTCATCCTTGGTCAGCAGCTTGTCGGTGACCGCCTTGTCGGCCGGAACCGTCGCCTTCTCGCCGCCACGGATCGCTGCGGCGTCGAGCTTCAGCTCCGGATTGGCCGCGACGAAGGCGTCGACCTTCTGGTCAGGCACCTTGGCCGCGGCGCGCTTCAGCGGATAACCGCCGTCCCGCAGCGAGATGTTGACTGCCTTCTGAAAGGCGGCCTCCTTGGCCTTGGCCTGGTCGCCGGCGGCGACGGCGTCATAGGACTCCACCGTCTCGTTGCCGATCTTGACCGTGGCCGCCGTGCCGGGTGCTGCCGTCGACACGACGTCGTAAGGCACCGAGTTCTTAGTCAGGAACGAGGTCGCGATATCGCAAGATGTCGTGAACTTCGCCGTGCCGACCGGGTTGAACTGGAACCTGCAGTCGCCAGGCGCTGCCGTCACCGTCGCGCGGGTGTTCTGCTGCGCGGTGGCCAAAGCCGGATTGGCGGCCCAGGTCAGCGCCTTGAACAGCGGGAAGGTGCAGACGATGCCAAGCGCCAGGCCAGCCATGATGATCGGCTTGCGGCCGATCTTGTCGGACAGCCAGCCGAACACGACGAAGAAGATCGAGCCGACAGCCAGCGCGATCGCGATCATGATGTTGACCGACTGCGCGTCGACCTTCAGCACGTTCTGCAGGAAGAACAGCGCGTAGAACTGCCCATTGTACCAGATCACGGCCTGGCCGGCGGTGAGGCCGAGCAGCGCGAGCAGCGCGATCTTGGCGTTCTTCCACTGCCCGAAAGCTTCCGAAAGCGGCGCCTTGGAGCCCTTGCCCTCGTCCTTCATGCGCTGGAACGTCGGCGACTCCGAGAGCGATAGTCGGATCCAGATCGAGATGGCGAGCAGCAGGAAAGAGACGATGAAGGGAATGCGCCAGCCCCAGCTGGCGTAGGTTTCCTTGCTGAGCGACCCTTGGACGATCAGGATGACGATCAGCGACAGGAACAGGCCGAGCGTCGCCGTCGTCTGGATCCAGGAGGTATAATAGCCGCGGCGATCGTCCGGCGCATGCTCGGCGACATAGGTCGCGGCACCGCCATATTCGCCGCCGAGCGCCAGGCCCTGCAGCATGCGCAGCCCGATCAGGATCACCGGTGCTGCTATGCCCCAGCTGGCGTAGCCGGGCAGCAGGCCGACCAGGAAGGTCGACAGGCCCATGATCGTCATGGTGACGAGGAAGGTGTATTTGCGGCCGACGAGGTCGCCGATGCGGCCGAACACCAGCGCGCCGAACGGACGGACGAGGAAGCCGGCGGCGAAGGCCAATAGCGCGAAGATGTTGCGCGTCGCCTCGGGGATGGTCGGGCTGAAGAAGGTCGCACCGATGAAGGCGGCCAGCGAACCGTAGAGATAGAAATCGTACCATTCGAAAACGGTGCCGAGCGAGGAGGCGAAGATGACCTTCTTTTCCTCCCGCGTCATGCCGCGGCTTGTTCTGCCGGCGGTCGAAGCCATTGCCATTGATATATCCTCCCGTGGATCCCGTCTGTCCTCGATGGCTGCGCGCCACCGTCCGCAACTCCTGCGAACGCGGACTCAAAAACGCAGCCAACGATGGGAAAAATGGCAGAAAGCGCCGGCGAAAGGCACCGCGACGATGGGATTATGACTTTCGTATTAGGTGCAATGCGAAAGTGGGGGGCGGCATTCAGGTTTGCAGCGCTTCGAGCAGAGCGACGGCGGCCGTCATGTCTCGCTTGCGGACCGAGCGGCGCGCGACCGCTTCGGCATCCTGGCCCCAATGCTCGATCTGCCAGTCCTCATCGACATGGCCGGCGGTCCACGCTTCCTCGCCGTCGAGCTCTCCGAAATCGACGGCTAAAGCGAGCAGAGCCGAGCCCGTCAGTGAGGTCATGACATGGATGGCGGCCAGACGCAGCGGCTCGCTGCGCTGGGCAAGATGGGCGCCAAGCACGGCGATCGTCTCGCGCGGCTGCTCGACATGGATGACGCCTTCGGCAAGATTGAAGCGCGCGCCAAGGCGGCTGCTCGCCCAATCGAGGACCGGGTCCCAGAGCTTGTTTTGCCGATCGACCAGTCCTTGCGGGCCATCGGCGCGGTAGCAGAGCAGGTCCGACGAAGCGAAGCGCAGGACGTCCTCCAGCACCGCTTGCGGATCGCTGGCGACGCCGTCGATGGCGGTGTTGGCAAGCCGCATGACCGGCATGGTGACGGGGTCGATGAGTTCGCTCTGCGCGGAAAACTCGTCAGCCACCAGCGCCGCTGCTCGTTCATTCGGCAGCACCAGCAGCGCCTTTCCAGGCGTGCGGACCGCCCTGCCGTCGAGATGGACGGCAAACCCACCTTCGACCGGCACGACCGAAACCGCCTTGTAGAAACGCTTCGGCAGCGGCGTCTTCATCTGGATCTGGGCGCGGCGCACCGGATCCGGATCGGAAAGCAGCTTTCCAGCTTCGAGGTCTTCGAGGATATCGCGCATGCCGAACTCCTTACACTGTGGGCTGCCTGCGCGCCGGGCGATTGACGATGATCAGCCCGGCGGCGATCAGCGCCAGCGCCAGGAAAATCCTGATCGTCAGCGGCTCGCCCAACAGCACCGCGCCGCACAGAACGCCGAACACCGGTGACAGGAAAGCGAAGCTCGACAAGCCTGCTGCCGGATAGCGCGTCAGCAACCAGAACCACAACACATAGGTGAAGGCGACGACATAGAAAGACTGGAACATCAAAGCCAGTGTCGGCAATGCAGCGAATGCGCGGATCGGCGGTCCGGCAAACGGCATCACCAGGGCACCAACGACGGCGGCGCCCGCCAATTGATAAAGCAAGAGCTTCTCGGCGCTGGTCCCGACCAGCTTCGACCGCTTGATGACAATGCTGGTCAACGCCCAAAGGATGCCAGAGCCGAGACTGAGCAGATCACCCGTCAGCGTCGCGTCCTTGCCGGCGACGATCCCGTCGGAGAACACCGCCAGCAGACCGCAGAAGGCCAGCACGAGACCGCCAAGCTTGCGCGCATTGATGCGCTCGCCGAGCAGGAAGTGGCCGCCGACCAGCACCCAGAAAGGCATAGTGTTGACCAAGAGCGTGTTGCGCGCAACGGTCGTGTACTCCAGCCCGATATAGAGGAACAGGAACTCGACACCGAAGAGCACCCCGACGGCAGCGCCGACGATCAGTGTCCCGTCCGCTTCGAACAGCTTGATGCCGCGCAACCGGCACCAGCCGAGAACGCAGAGACCGCCGAGGATCGAGCGCGCGATCGACACGAACACCGGGTCGTAGCCGGCATAGGAGACCTTGGCGGCGACATAGTTCAACCCCCAGGACAGCGTCAGCCCGACCATCATGGCGGCTGCGGTCATATCGACCGCATCGCGCCGGTCGAGCGTATCGGTGGCGCCACTCAATTGTCGTCCTCGGCGCTCTGCTCGTCGAAGCCGAGCAGGTTCCAGCTCTGGCGCATATGCGGCGGCATCGGCGCTGTGACATCGATGACGCCGTGGTCGGGGTGCGGAATGACGATGCGGCGCGCATGCAGATGCAGGCGGTTCTGAATACCACCCGGGAATTCCCAGTTGGTGTCGGCTTCGAAATATTTAGGGTCGCCGATGATCGGGCAGCCGATATGGGCGGCATGGACGCGGAGCTGATGGGTGCGGCCAGTATAGGGTTCCATCTCCAGCCAGGAGAGCGACTGCGCCGCCTGCTCGACGACGCGATAGTAGGACACGGCATGGTCGGCGCCCTTCTCGCCATGCTTGGCGATACGCACGCGGTCGCCGTCCGGCGTTGGCTCCTTGACCAGCCAGGTCGAGATCTTGTCCTCACGCTTCGGCGGCACGCCCTTGACCAAAGCCCAATAGGTCTTCTTGGTCTCGCGCGCCCGGAACGCTTCCGACAGCTTCATCGCGGCAAGGCGGGTGCGGGCGACGACCAGCACGCCGGAAGTGTCGCGGTCGAGGCGGTGGACGAGGCGCGGCTTCTCGCCTTTCTGGTTGCGCCAGGCTTCCAGCATGTCGTCGACATTGCGGGTGACGCCGGAGCCGCCCTGCACGGCAAGCCCGGCGGGCTTGTTGAAGACGAAAACTTTCGGGTCCTCGTGCAAGAGCATCTTGGCCAGCACATCGGCATCGCCCTGGTTGCGGATCGAGTGGCCGGTGAGCGAGGCATCGCCCTTCTTGTCGACGTCGAGCGGCGGGATGCGGACGGTCTGGCCGGGCTCGAGGCGCGTGTCTGCCTTCACCCGGCCGCCATCGACGCGGACCTGGCCGGAGCGCAAAAGCTTCTGCAGGTGACCGAAGCCGAGGCCCGGATAGTGGACCTTGAACCAGCGGTCGAGCCGCATGCCCGCCTCGCCGGCCTCCACCGTGATTTGTTCAACACCTGCCATGACTTCGCTTTTTTCCGTTTGAAAGCGGGGCCATAGCATTAAGGCAGTGCGGTTGTGAGCCAAAGACCCAAATAACGAACAAAGATCGCGCCAAGGAGCACTTTCGGCGCCGCAAGCGCCGGATGTCTCAGTTGGCGGCTGCCTTCTTGGCCTTGGACGAACCGATCATCTTCCAGTTCTTGTAGAACATGGAATTGATGCGCTCGACGCTCACCGAGACGACGGCGAGAAGGCCGGCGATCAGGCCGGGGAATGGCGATGGGCGGATGATGTCCATGAACACGCAGTAGCGGCGCCCGTCATACTCGTTGACCGAACGGTGAAGCAGGGTGTCGTCGAAAATGTAGAGCGGATTGTCGTGCCAGTAGTTCCTGGCGTTGTTGCACTCGACGAAAATTTCGGCCTTCACCGGCAACAGGTTGTAGAGGATGCGCAGGCTGAGCCGCAGCGGCCCGAAATGCCAGGAAGTCGATTCCTTGCCTCTGAAGACTGAGACCGCGATGGTCTTGATGTATTTGTAGTCCTTGTTGAATTCCGCGACGTTATCGATCTTGTGCTTGCCATACCACTGATAGACGTACATGCCGCGCCGGCCGGTGCCGAAATTGGCGTCGATGTCAGCGATAATCTCGTCCTTGCGAGCCTTAAAGACGTCGAGAACCTCGTTCACCTCACGCTGATAGTCGGCGGGAAACTTCTCCAGCTTCCACACGCCCGGGTTCCGGTAGCAAAGCAAGTCAACCAACAGGTTGAAGGGCGACAGCAGCCAGGTAAAGATGCCGTTGCCGAGGAAATAGCCGCGGAATAACGACAGGTCCTTGTTTGCATTGCGCAGCACGTCGATCAGACCGCAGACGATCCAGATCGTCGTCAGGATCGGGATGAAGTAAAAGCCGAGCGCGAGAAGCGGGACTGCGATTGCGGCCTGACGAAGGGTCTTACGGGTTTGCTTTGTCATAGTCTTTCGCGCGGGAGCGCGATCCTGTTCGCATGAGCCAAATCACGGCGACCCCCGTCGGCCGTGCGCCTTGATAGGATTTTTTGTTTCCCTGCACAATGCTGGCGCGATAACCCCGAGGGTAACTAACAAATATCTGGAGTGTATCACTCCATTTCTGGTCAATGCACGGCCGGCAGACCAAGCTCGTCCCATTTTTCCCGTGGCACGGGATCGCCGACCAGGAACTCGAAGCCGATCACGCTCTCGCCATCCTGCGCCAGCGCGCAGTTGAATTTCAGCGCGTACCAGTTTCTCCGGCTACGGAAGGCTGCGCCGTCGGCCTTGACCGTGGTACCGGCGATCTTTTCCTCGGCCGTCGCATAGGCCACCACGCGATCGGGCTGGAAATCCGCCTTCCATTTGTGGATCTGGTCCATCGCCTCGATATTGCAAAGCTGGGTCATACGCTCGTCGGACGCGAATGTCGCAAGATCGGCCCGGACCTGCCTGCTGCGCGGATCGGCAATCGTCTTGGCCGACAGCATTTCGGTCGCACGGATCATGCTGGGCTGGGCCGGAGGCTTTGCCAGGCTTGGCACGGGCTGCGGTTTTGGTGCTTGCGGCTCCGCAGTGGCTGGGTTCGGTGCCGGCCGGGTCGAACCCTCGAACTGCTGCGACGTCAGGATGTCGACCGACACGCGCTCTTCCTCCAACTGCTTCGGCCATTTGGGCAGTGGCATCAGGGCGAGAGTTGCGGCGAGCAGGGCGTGGAGCGCGGCTGAAGCCGAGATGCCCCATGGCGAAGCTTCGCTGCGAGGCGCCAGGCTCGCCGGGCCGCGCAAGCAGTTACTCCCGCTCTTTGCGCAGCTTTCCCCAATATTCCAGCCGCTTTCGGATATCGCGCTCGAATCCGCGCTCCGGCGGATCGTAGAAAGTGTGGCGGCCCATCTTTTCCGGGAAATAGTCCTGGCCCGAGAAGGCATCCGGCTCGTCGTGGTCGTAGCGGTAGCCGGCGCCGTAATCCTCTTCCTTCATCAGCTTGGTCGGCGCGTTGAGGATGTGTTTCGGTGGCAGCAGCGAGCCGAATTCCTTGGCCGCTAAAGTCGCCGCCTTGAAGGCGGTGTAGACGGCGTTCGACTTCGGGGCGGTGGCGAGATAGACGGTGGCCTCGGCAAAGGCGAGCTCGCCCTCGGGCGAGCCCAGATAGTCATAGGCGTCCTTGGCGGCATTGGCGATGACCAGTGCCTGCGGGTCGGCAAGGCCGATGTCTTCCACCGCCATACGCACCAGCCGGCGCCCGAGATAGAGCGGATCCTCACCGGCATCGAACATGCGGGCAAGGTAATAGAGGGCGGCATCGGGGTCCGAGCCACGCACCGATTTATGCAGCGCCGAGATCAGATTGTAATGACCGTCCTGGCCCTTGTCGTAGATCGGCGCGCGGCGCTGGATGACGCGCTGCAGGCCCTCCGGCCCAAACACCTCGCCGGGCTTGGCGGCGCGCCAGACTTCCTCGGCCAGCGTCAGCGAGGCGCGGCCGTCGCCATCGGCCATGCGGATCAGCATGGCGCGCGCCTCGTCGTCGAGCGGCAGCGCCCTGCCCTCGGTTTCTTCCGCGCGCGCCAGGAGTTTTGCGATGCTCTCCTCGCCCAACGAGCGGAAGACGAGCACGCGCGCACGGGACAGAAGCGCGGCGTTCAGTTCGAAGGACGGGTTTTCGGTGGTGGCGCCGACCAGTACCACCGTGCCGTCTTCCATGACCGGCAAAAAGCCGTCCTGCTGGGCACGGTTGAAGCGATGGATCTCATCGACGAAGAGCAACGTCTGGCGGCCGTTGGAGCGCCTGAGCTTCGCCGCCTCGAACACTTTCTTGAGGTCGGCAACGCCGGAAAACACCGCCGATATCTGCTCGAAGGCAAGGTGGGTTTCACCGGCGAGCAACCGCGCCACCGTCGTCTTGCCGGTGCCGGGCGGGCCCCAGAAGATCATCGAGCCGAGCGTGCCGGAATTGATCAGCCGTGTCAGCGCCCCATCGGGGCCGGTCAGATGCTCCTGGCCGACGACCTCGCCAAGGTTCTTCGGGCGCAACCGGTCGGCCAGCGGCCGGCCGGGCGGCGCCTTCTCCGGTTCATCGGAACTGAACAGGTCAGCCATGCTTGTCTTCTAGTTGGAGCGCGATCCCTGCTCCTTTTGGAGCATGATCTTATCCGAAAACCGGCTCCCACTTTTCGGGATCATGCTCTAAATGGGAAGATCGTCTCAGTAACGCAACACCTGGCGCAGTGTCTGCCCGCCACGCTCGACGGTAAAGCGCCACCAGCGCGTGTCCTGCTGAGCAATCTGTGCCAGCGTCGCCGCCGTGTCGATGCTCGTACCGTTCACTTCGCGCACGATATCGCCTGGTTGGAAGCCGAAATCGGCGGCTGGCGAATCGCGGTTGATGTCAACCACGGTGACGCCCTTCAAATCGGTGCGCAGGCCAAGCCGCTGGGCAAGGCGCGGAGACAGTTCCGCCACCTTGGCACCCGAGAACGGGCTGCGACCGTGCAAAGTGACTTCCGCGGCCTTGGCACCCTCCGGCGCGCGCTCCAAGGCAATCTCAAGCGTCGCCTGCTGGCCCTTGCTCAGCACGGCGAAGGTGGCCTTGGTGCCGATCGACAGCGTCGCCATGCGGTAGTCCAGCGCCTCGATGCTTTCGACCGGGGTGTTGTTGAGCGACAGCACCACGTCGCCCGGCTTGAGCCCGGCCTTGCCGGCCGGGCCGGTTGCATCGACCGAGGAGACCAGCGCGCCAGTCGGCTTTTCCATGCCCAGCGATTCCGCGATCTGCGGCGTCACGGCTTCAAATTCGGCGCCGATATAGGGCCGCTCGAAGAAGTCGAGGCCGGCCTTCGCCGCATCGGCGAAGGCGCGCACCATGTTCGACGGGATGGCGAAGCCGATGCCGATCGAGCCGCCGCTGCGGCTGTAGATAGCCGTATTGATGCCGACCAGCTGGCCGCCCATGTTGATCAGCGCGCCGCCGGAATTGCCGGGATTGATGGCGGCATCGGTCTGGATGAAGTAGCCGGAATCCGAAACGCCGATATGGCTGCGGGCAAGCGCGGAAACAATGCCGCTGGTGGTGGTCTGGCCGACGCCGAACGGATTGCCGATGGCGAGCAACAGATCGCCGACCTCGAGCGCGTCGGAATCGCCGATGGCGATCACCGGGAACGGCTTGTCGGCCGAGATCTTGAGCACGGCGAGATCGAGCGTCTCGTCCTTGAGCATCACCTTGCTGGTGAACTCGCGCCCGTCGGCGGTCGCGACCTTCACTTCGTCGGCGTTCTTGATGACGTGATAATTGGTGACGATGACGCCGCTCGGATCGACCAGAACGCCGGAGCCCAGCGAAGACTGCGCACGCGGCTGGGCGCGGCCGAAGAATTCCTCGAAAAAGGGATCGCCCTCGAAGGGCGAGGTCACTTTGGCGGTCTGCGAGGCATAGACATTGACCACGGCCGGTGCCGTCTGCTTGACCAGCGGCGCGAAGGAAAGCTGCACCTCCTCACGGCCGAACGGCACGCGCTTGTCTGGCCCGGAGGTGGCGTTCTCGCCTTCGACGCCGTGCAGAAGATCGGTCAGGACGTCGGAGAGACCGGGATCGGCCGGTTTGGCGGCGTCCTCAGCCAATGCCTGTCTGACGCTAGGTGCCGCGGCGAAAGCGGCGAGCGCGCAAACTGCAATGAGAAACAGCCGTTTGAGGTGCATTCCGAATCCTCCAGATCAGGCGCCATTGTCCCGACGATTGTGCAGAATGAAAGGCTAATGCACGGAAATCAGGCACTTGTCGCGCAAAAGCATGAGCCTGCGTGCGAAAACCCGCTCGCTCCGAGGCTCCGCCTCGAAATGCAAAAGGGGCCCGCAGGCCCCTCGCAGTCACTTCCGAAAACCGAGGCCTCAGGCGGCCGCGGCTTCCTCGTTGCCGCCTTCGGCCTCGAGACGGGCGCGGTCAGCGGCGCCCTTGGCCGAGGTGTCGCGGTCGACGAACTCGATGACCGCCATCGCGGCGTTGTCGCCCTTGCGGAAGCCCGCCTTCATGATGCGCAGGTAGCCGCCGTTGCGGGTGGCATAGCGCGGGGCGATGGTTTCGAACAGGCGCTTGACGACGCCTTCATTGCCGATCTGCGCGATCACCTGGCGGCGGGCGTGCAGGTCGCCGCGCTTGCCGAGCGTCACCAGCTTCTCGACGATCGGACGCAGGTCCTTCGCCTTCGGCAGGGTGGTGACGATCTGCTCGTGCTCGATCAGAGACACGGCGAGGTTGGCGAACATCGACTTGCGGTGGCTTACGCTGCGGGCGAAGCGACGGCCTTTGAAACCGTGGCGCATGGCTCTTTTCCTTCTTCAGTTGTTCAAGAGGCCACGGCCTCTGATGGTTTTCCGCATGACCGTCGGATCGAGCGGCTCACGCCGCCGATCCTTGGAATTCATGCTCAATATTGGTCTTCGTAACGCTTGGCGAGGTCTTCGATGTTTTCCGGCGGCCAGTCCGGCACTTCCATGCCGAGGTGCAAGCCCATCGCAGCCAGCACTTCCTTGATCTCGTTCAGCGACTTGCGGCCGAAGTTCGGGGTGCGCAGCATCTCGGCTTCGGTCTTCTGAATCAGATCGCCGATATAGACGATGTTGTCGTTCTTCAGGCAGTTGGCCGAACGCACCGAAAGCTCGAGTTCGTCGACCTTCTTGAGCAGCGCCGGGTTGAAGGCGAGCTCGGTGACGGCCTCGGTGGCGACTTCCTTCTGCGGCTCGTCGAAGTTGACGAACAGGCTGAGCTGGTCCTGCAGGATGCGGGCAGCGAAAGCCACCGCGTCCTCGCCCGAGATCGAACCGTCGGTCTCGATCGTCATGGTCAGCTTGTCATAGTCCAGAACCTGGCCCTCACGGGTGTTCTCGACCTTGTAGGAGACCTTCTTGACCGGCGAGTAGAGGCTGTCGACCGGGATCAGGCCGATCGGCGCGTCCTCGGCGCGATTGCGCTCGGCCGGCACATAGCCCTTGCCGGTGTCAACGGTGAACTCCATGCGGATCTCGGCACCCTCGTCCAGCGTGCAGATGACGTGGTCGGGGTTGAGGATCTCGACGTCGCCGACGGTCTGGATGTCGCCAGCCAGCACGGCGCCCGGACCCTGCTTGCGCACGACCATGCGCTTGGGGCCATCGCCTTCCATGCGGATGGCGATTTCCTTGATGTTGAGCACGATGTCGGTCACGTCCTCGCGCACACCGGCGATGGACGAGAATTCATGCAGCACACCGTCGATCTGCACGGCGGTGACGGCCGCGCCGCGCAGCGAAGACAGAAGCACGCGCCGCAGCGCGTTGCCGAGGGTGAGGCCGAAGCCGCGCTCGAGCGGCTCGGCCACCAGCGTGGTCAGCGTCTTCTTCTTCGACGAGAACTCGATCTTGTTCGGCTTGATCAGTTCCTGCCAATTTTTCTGGATCATGTTGTCTTCCTTCCTTTGACCCGCCACCATCCAATCGTGGCGGGCAGCCTGGAATTGCCGCGGAGGAGCGCTTCGGCGCTCGCGCGGCGTTTTCTAGATTAGACGCGACGCTTCTTGCGCGGGCGGCAGCCATTGTGCGGGATCGGCGTCACATCACGGATCGAGGTAATGGTGAAGCCGGCAGCCTGCAGGGCACGCAGCGCCGATTCGCGACCGGAGCCGGGTCCGCAGACCTCGACCTCGAGCATGCGCATGCCGTGTTCCTGGGCCTTCTTGGCGACGTCCTCGGCGGCCATCTGGGCCGCGAACGGGGTCGACTTGCGCGAACCCTTGAAGCCCTGAGCACCGGCCGACGACCAGGCAATCGAATTGCCCTGCGCGTCGGTGATGGTGATCATGGTGTTGTTGAAGGTCGAATTGACGTGGGCAACGCCCGACGAAATGTTCTTGCGTTCGCGACGGCGAACACGAGCGGCTTCCTTGGCCATTGTAGTCCTTTCAGTTGATCTCTACACCGCCGTAATGCCAGCGGCTCCACCTTTGGAAGCGAGTAGTGAGTAGGGAATAGCGAATAGGGCCCCCTACTCGCTAATGGCTACTCGCTATTCGCTCAATTACTTCTTCTTGCCGGCGATCGCCTTGGCCGGGCCCTTGCGGGTGCGCGCATTGGTATGCGTGCGCTGACCGCGGACCGGCAGCGAGCGTCGGTGACGCAAGCCGCGGTAGCAGCCGAGGTCCATGAGCCGCTTGATGTTCATCGAGACTTCGCGGCGCAGGTCGCCTTCGACCTGATAGTCGCGGTCGATCGTCTCGCGGATCTGCAGCACTTCCGCGTCGGTCAACTGATTGACGCGGCGGTCTGCCGGGATGCCGACCTTGTCGACGATCTCCTGGGCAAACTTCTTGCCGATGCCGTGAATGTATTGAAGCGCGATGACGACGCGCTTGTTGGTCGGAATGTTGACGCCGGCTATACGAGCCATTTCTTCTCATCTCCATATGGGCCGGCCAAGCCGGCGCTATCTAAGTTGCCCCGCGTCCGGTGGAGGCCGGCCCTTGCGGGAGTTTCCTGGTTCAAAACGACTGCCCTGCCCTTGCGGGCAAGCAAAGTCCATGCCTGACAGGAAGACGGGCCGCCATACCCCAACGGCTCCTTCCAGTCAAGCGCAATCGTTACTTGTCGGAACGGCCTACTTCGCCGTCGCCGCGAGCACCTTCTCGATCTCCGTCGTCACCGCGTCGATGCTGGCCATGCCGTCGACGGTTCTCAGCCTGCCTTTGGCATAGTAATAGCCGGTCAGCGGCGCCGTCTTCTTGTAATATTCGCGCAGGCGCTCCTCGAACACAGCCGGATTGTCGTCCTTGCGCACCGGCTGGCCGGCGGCCTTGGCGTCCTCGGCGCGCTTGACGATGCGCCCGACCAGCGCCTTGTCGTCGACGACGAGCTCGATGACACTGTCGAGCGCGATGTTGCGCTCACCAAGCATCGCTTCGACGGCGTCGGCCTGCACCAGCGTGCGCGGATATCCGTCGAGGATGAAGCCCCTGGCGCAGTCGGGCTGGTCGATCCGCTCGGCGACGATCGCGTTGACGATCGCGTCGGACACCAGCTCGCCGGCATCCATCACCGCCTTGGCGCGCTTGCCGACCTCGGTTCCGGCCTGGACGGCGGCACGCAGCATGTCACCCGTGGAAAGCTGGGGTATGCCGTGTTTTTCTACCAGTCTCTGTGCTTGCGTCCCCTTGCCCGCTCCTGGCGGCCCAAGCAATATCAGCCTCATCTGCTCCTCTTACCCCCGCGCAACTTCGACTTCTTGATCAGGCCCTCATACTGGTGCGCGATCAGGTGACCCTGAATCTGCGCCACCGTGTCGAGCGTGACACTGACCACGATCAGAAGCGATGTGCCACCGAGGTAGAAAGGTACGCCAGTCGCTGAAATCAGGAACTCAGGCAATAGACACACCAGCACCAGGTAGATGGCGCCGATGACGGTGATACGCGTCAGAACAAAGTCGATATATTCGGCCGTGCGCTCGCCCGGCCGATAGCCCGGGATGAAGCCGGAATGCTTCTTGAGCTGGTCGGCCGTGTCCTTCGGATTGAAGACGATCGCTGTGTAGAAGAAGGCGAAGAAGATGATCATCGCCGCATAGAACGCCATGTAGAGCGGCTGGCCGTGGCCGAGGGACGCCAGAACCGTGCTTGCCCAGGCCGGCAGGTTGGTCGTCTGCGAGAAGCCGGCGACCGTTGCCGGCAGGAGCAGCAGCGAGGACGCGAAGATCGGCGGGATGACGCCCGAGGTGTTGAGCTTCAGCGGCAGGTGCGAGGTATCGCCCTGGAACATGCGGTTGCCGACCTGCCGCTTCGGATACTGGATGAGCAGGCGCCGCTGGGCACGCTCGAAGAACACGATGACCGCAATGACGACGATGGCGAGAACGATGATCGCCAGGATGAGGCCCGTGGACAGCGCACCTGTTCGGCCGAGTTCCAGCGTGCCGGAAATCGCGCGCGGCAGGCCGGCGACGATGCCCGAGAAGATGATCAGCGAAATGCCGTTGCCGATGCCGCGCGCGGTGATCTGCTCGCCGAGCCACATCAGGAACATGGTGCCGCCGACCAGCGTGACGACGGTCGAGATGCGGAAGAACATGCCGGGATCGTTGACGATGCCGTTGCCGCCCTCGAGGCCGATCGAAATGCCGTAGGCCTGCACCAAGGCAAGCAGCACGGTGCCGTAGCGCGTGTATTGGTTGATGATCTTGCGGCCCTGCTCGCCTTCCTTCTTCAGCGCCTCCAGCGAGGGGATGACCGAGGTCATCAGCTGCATGATGATGGAGGCGGAGATGTAGGGCATGATGCCGAGCGCGAAGATCGCCATGCGCTGCACGGCACCGCCGGCAAACATGTTGAACATGCCGAGCACGCCTTTGCTCTGCGAGGAGAAGGCCTGCGCGAAAGCGTCGGGATTGATGCCGGGAAGCGGGATGTAGGTGCCGAGGCGATAGACGAGCAGCGCGCCGATGGTGAACCAGATGCGCTTCTTCAGATCCTCGGCCTTGGCGAAGGCCGCAAAATTCAGATTGGAGGCTAGTTGTTCAGCAGCCGAAGCCATGCCTGATTCTCCGCTAGGTCACGCTCGATGCCCGCAGCTCAGGCGGCGCGTGTCACCGAAGCTCACGAGATAAGCTCCGGACCGTAAACATGCAAGCGGCCGCGTTGACGCGGCCGCCCAATTGATCAGATCGAAACGCGGTTCGCCGGCAAAAACGAAATCATTCCCGCCGGCCGCGCTTCAAATCGCCGTTACTCGGCGGCGGCCGCTTCCGGCAGCTTCACCGAACCGCCGGCCTTCTCGATCTTCTCGATCGCCGCCTTGGAGGCGCCGGCGACGTCGAAGCTGAGCTTGGCCTTAAGCTCGCCGTCGGAGAGCACGCGCACGCCGTCCTTGGCGCGGCGGATGACGCCGGCGGCGATCAGGGTCTCGGCCGTCACGGTCGCCTTGGCGTCGAGCTTCTTGGCGTCGACTGCGGCCTGGATGCGGGCGAGCGACACGACAGTGAAGCTCTTGCCGAACAGATTGTTGAAGCCGCGCTTCGGCAGGCGACGGTAGAGCGGCATCTGGCCGCCCTCGAAGCCGTTGATGGCGACGCCGGAGCGCGCCTTCTGGCCCTTGACGCCGCGACCCGCTGTCTTGCCCGAGCCGGAGCCGATGCCGCGACCGAGGCGCTTCTTGGAGTGCGTGGCGCCGTCCTTGTCACGCAGATCGTTGAGTTTCATCTTCGTTCTCCTGCGGTTCCGGTCAGGCCTCGTCCACGACGCGGACGAGATGCTGGACGGCGGCGATCATGCCGCGCACGGAAGGGGTGTCTTCCAGAGTGCGCCGCTTGTGCATCTTGTTGAGGCCGAGGCCGACCAGCGTCGCGCGCTGCTCCTTCGGCCGGCGGATCGGCGAACCGATCTGCTCGACGGTGATGGTCTTGGTAGCTTTCTTGGCCATGGTCGAAATCCCTGGTCAGCGTCGACTATTCTTCAGTCGCAACGGCGGTGCCGCGGCGGGCCTGAAGGGTCGAGTACTTGATGCCGCGTGCAGCAGCCACATCCTTCGGATGCATCTGGCTCTTCAGCGCGTCGAAGGTGGCGCGAACCATGTTGTACGGGTTCGACGAACCCATCGACTTGGCGACCACGTCGTGCATGCCGAGCGTCTCGAAGACGGCGCGCATCGGGCCGCCGGCGATGATGCCGGTACCCTGCTTGGCGGCGCGCAGCAGCACGCGTCCGGCGCCCCAGCGACCCTCGACGTCGTGATGCAGCGTGCGGCCCGAGCGCAGCGGCACGAAGATCATGTCGCGCTTGGCCGACTCGGTCGCCTTGCGGATCGCCTCCGGCACTTCGCGCGCCTTGCCGTGGCCGAAGCCGACGCGGCCCTTCTGGTCGCCGACGACGACGAGCGCGGCAAAGCCGAAACGACGGCCGCCCTTCACCACCTTGGCGACGCGGTTGATGTGGACGAGCTTGTCCACCATGCCGTCGTCGCGCTCTTCGCGATCGCGGCCGCGGCCGCCTTCCCTACGTTCCTGTGCCATATCCTAGTCCTTGTTCTTTTCCGGAAGCACGGGTTGCTGAAATGCCGGCGCCTCTATGGGTCGCCGGCGGCGAAAAATCATTTCTTCCTTTGCATGATCCTATCCGAAAAGTCTGCAACTTTTCGGGACCATGCTTAGAAGCTCAGGCCACCCTCGCGGGCAGCCTCGGCCAGCGCCTTGACGCGGCCGTGATAGATGTAGGCACCACGATCGAAGACGACTTCCTTGACGCCGGCCTTCGTGGCGCGCTCGGCGATCAACTTGCCGACAGCAGCAGCGGCCGCGGTGTCGGCGCCGGTCTTGAGCGAACCCTTGAGATCCTTCTCCAGCGTCGATGCGGCGGCCAGCGTGCGGCCCTTCGCGTCGTCGATGACCTGGACGTAGATGTTCTTCGAGGTGCGGTGCACCGAGAGACGCGGACGCTCGCCGGCGACCTTCTTGAGCTGGCGGCGTACGCGCTGCGCGCGGCGTTGGGTGGTTTCCTTGGGGCTTGCCATAATGTCAGTTCCTTGCCTTCAGAAAACGGGGGCAACCTCGTGCGGTAGGCCGATGCCTCCCGCGGCCGCTCCCCGCGGCGTTACACTTCTCCGGCTTGGTCCTTTCCGAAAAGTCTGCAACTTTTCGGGACCAAGCCTATTACTTCTTCTTGCCTTCCTTGCGCACGATCCGCTCGTCGGCGTAGCGCACGCCCTTGCCCTTGTAGGGCTCCGGACCGCGATATTCGCGGATCTCGGCGGCGACCTGACCGACCTGCTGCTTGTCGATGCCGGAGACCGTGATTTCGGTCGGCTTCGGCACCGAGATCGTGATGCCCTGCGGCGTCTCATAGACCACGTCGTGGCTGAAGCCGAGCGCGAGCTGCAGGTTCTTGCCCTGCATGGCGGCGCGATAGCCGACGCCGGTGATCTCGAGCTTCTTCTCGAAGCCGTCCTTGACGCCCTGCAGGATGTTGACGATCTGCGTGCGCGACATGCCCCACTTGGAACGGGCGGTCTTCGACTGGTCGCGCGGCTCGACAGCGATCTCGCTGCCTTCCATCTTGACCAGCACTTCGTCGTTCACCACGAACTTCAGCTCGCCCTTGGGGCCCTTCGCCGTCACGGTCTGGCCGTTGACGGTCGCGGTCACGCCCTGCGGCAGCGAAACGGGTTTCTTTCCGATACGAGACATTGTTGTCTCCTCTTTCCTTAACTGCTGTGAATGGTGAATGGTGAAATGGTGAAAGGCGCGGTCAAAGTCCGTGCAGTTTCACCATCCACTATTCACCATTGACCATTCACCCCTAGAAGATCTGGCAGAGGATCTCGCCGCCGACGTTCTGCTCGCGTGCCTCGTGATCGGCCATGACGCCCTTCGGCGTCGAAAGGATGGCGATGCCGAGGCCGTTGGCGACGTGCGGGATCGACTTGGCCGAGACATAGACGCGGCGGCCAGGCTTCGAGACGCGCTCGATCTCGCGCACGACCGGCGCGCCGTCGAAATACTTCAGCTCGATCTCGATTTCCGACTTGCCGTTGTCGAAGTCGGTCTGGCTGTAGTCGCGGATATAGCCTTCCGACTTCAGCACTTCGAGGACGCGGGCGCGCAGACGCGAGGCCGGGGTCGAGACGCTCGACTTCTTGCGGCCGTAAGCGTTGCGGATGCGGGTCAGCATATCGCCGAGAGGATCGCTCAATGACATCTCAGTGTCTCCTTACCAGCTCGACTTGACCAGGCCCGGGATCTGGCCGTTGTTGCCCAGATCGCGAAGCGCGATACGCGATACTTTGAGCTTGCGATAGTAGGCGCGCGGGCGGCCGGTGACTTCGCAGCGGTTGCGGATGCGGATCTTGGCCGAGTTGCGCGGCAGCGCCGAAAGCTTCAACTGGGCGCGAAAACGCTCTTCCATCGGCTTGGACTGATCCATGACGATGTCCTTGAGCGCCTTGCGCTTGGCGGCGTACTGGTCGGCGAGCTTGCGGCGCCGGTTGTTCTTCTCGACTGAGCTGGTCTTTGCCATTTCAGATTTTTCCTTTTTCGCTGCCGTTACTGGCGGAAGGGGAAGTTGAAGGCCTTGAGCAGCGCCCTGGCCTCGTCGTCCGTCTTCGCCGTCGTACAAACGATGACGTCCATGCCCCAGACCTGATCAACCTTGTCGTAGTTGATCTCCGGGAACACGATGTGTTCCTTGATGCCCATGGCGTAGTTGCCACGGCCGTCAAAGCTCTTCGGGTTCAGCCCGCGGAAGTCGCGGACGCGCGGCAGCGCGATGTTCACGAGGCGGTCGAGGAACTCGTACATGCGTTCCTTGCGCAGCGTGACCTTGGCGCCGATCGGCATGTTCTCGCGCACCTTGAAGCCGGCAATCGAGTTGCGGGCGCGGGTGACGACAGCCTTCTGACCGGCGATCAGCGCGAGGTCTTCGGCCGCGACCGAAGGCTTCTTGGAATCGCCGGTCGCCTCGCCGACGCCCATGTTCAGCACGATCTTGTCGATGCGCGGAACCTGCATCTCGTTGTCGTAGCCGAACTGCTCCTGCAACGCCTTACGGATGGTCTCCTGGTAGACCTTCTTGAGGCGCGGCTCGTTCTTGGCAGCCGCCTGCTTGGTTTCAGCCTTAGCCATTGATGACTTCTCCCGAACGCTTGGCGACGCGCACCTTCTTGCCGTCCTTCTGGATGGTGAAGCCGACGCGGGTCGGCTTGCCGTCCTTGGGGTCGGCCAGCGCGATGTTCGATAGGTGGATCGGCGCTTCCTTGGTGATGATCCCGCCCTCTTGGGACTGGGTCTGCTTCTGGTGACGGCGAATGAGGTTCACGCCGCGCACGAGCGCGGTGTCTTCCTTCGGCTGCACCGACAGGACTTCGCCCGAACGGCCCTTGTCCTTGCCGGCAAGCACGACAACCTTGTCGCCTTTTCTGATCTTTTGCATTGGTCCGGCTCCTTACAGCACTTCGGGCGCGAGCGAGATGATCTTCATGTGGTTCTTGGCGCGAAGCTCGCGCGGAACCGGCCCGAAGATACGCGTGCCGATCGGCTCTTTCTTGTTGTCGACGAGAACGGCCGCGTTCTTGTCGAAACGGATCACGCTGCCGTCCGGGCGGCGGATGTCCTTGGCCGTGCGAACCACGACCGCCTTCATCACATCGCCTTTCTTCACGCGGCCGCGCGGGATGGCTTCCTTGATCGACACCACGATGATGTCGCCGACGGAGGCATACTTCCGCTTCGAGCCGCCCAGCACCTTGATGCACATGACACGACGGGCGCCGGAGTTGTCCGCGACGTCGAGGTTTGTTTGCATCTGAATCATGACTGGCCGCCTTCTTCTTTTCTAACGGGACGGGTTCTTCACCCCTCCCCGGTCTGTCCAAAATTCGTTTGTTTTACGCCTGGTCCGACGTGACGACGATCCAGCGCTTGTCCTTCGAAATCGGCTTCGATTCCTGGATGAACACCTGGTCGCCGACCTTGTGGGCGTTGTTCTCGTCATGCGCCTTGTACTTCTTGGTCAGGCGCACGGTCTTCTTCATCACGGGATGCGTGAAGCGCCGCTCGACCTTGACGACGACCGTCTTCTCGTTCTTGTCGCTGACGACGGTGCCCTGCAGGATGCGCTTTGGCATGGTCTTAACCCTTCTTGGCCGCGGCTTTTTCCGCGGCGATGGTCTTGATACGCGCGATGTCCCTGCGGACCTGCTTCACGCGCGCGGTCTTCTCGAGCTGGCCGGTGGCCTTCTGGAAGCGCAGGTTGAACTGCTCCTTCTTCAGGCTGGCCAGGTCGTCGGTCAGCTGATCCTGGGTCTTGGTCCGGATGTCTTCGGCTTTCATGTCGGCCCGTCCTTATTCTGCGATGCGCTGTACGAAGCGCGTCTTGACCGAGAGCTTGGCGGCGCCGAGACGCAGCGCCTCACGCGCGGTCTCTTCGCTGACGCCGTCGATCTCGAACATGATGCGGCCAGGCTTGACGCGCGCCGCCCAATAGTCGACGGCGCCCTTGCCTTTACCCATGCGCACTTCGGTCGGCTTCGAGGTGACCGGCAGATCCGGGAACACCCGGATCCAGACGCGGCCGGCGCGCTTCATCTCGCGGGTGATCGCGCGGCGGGCCGCCTCGATCTCGCGCGCGGTGACGCGGTTCGGCTCAAGCGCCTTCAGCCCGAAACCGCCGAAATCCAGATTGGTGCCGCCCTTGGCGGTACCGTGGATACGGCCCTTGAACTGCTTGCGGAACTTTGTGCGCTTTGGCTGCAGCATCGTTCTAACTCCAAATTCTCAAATGTCTCAGGCGTTCTCGCGACGACGACCGCGCTCGCGCTCGCCGGTGCCACCTGCGTGATCGCCTTCCGTGGCGCGACGCTCGGAGGCCATCGGGTCGTGCTCGAGGATCTCGCCCTTGAACACCCACACCTTGACGCCGCAGATCCCGTAAGCCGTTTGCGCCTCGGCCGTGCCGTAGTCGACATCGGCGCGCAGCGTGTGCAGCGGCACGCGGCCTTCGCGGTACCACTCCATGCGCGCGATCTCGGCGCCGCCGAGACGACCGCCGCAGTTGATGCGGATGCCTTCGGCGCCGAGACGCATGGCCGACTGAACGGCACGCTTCATGGCGCGGCGGAACGCGATGCGGCGCTCCAGCTGCTGGGCGATCGACTGGGCGATCAGCGTGGCGTCGATTTCCGGCTTGCGCACTTCAACGATGTTGAGGTGCGTCTCGGACTTCGTCATCTCCATCAGCTTCTTGCGAAGCTTCTCGATGTCGGCGCCCTTCTTGCCGATGATCAGGCCCGGACGCGCGGCGTGGATGGTGACGCGGCACTTCTTGTGCGGACGCTCGATCACGACCTTGGAGATCGCGGCCTGCTTGAGTTCCTTCTCAAGATACTTGCGGATCTTGATGTCCTCATGCAGCAGCTGGCCGTACTCGCCGGTGTTCGCGAACCAGCGCGAATCCCAGGTGCGGTTGATGCCGAGACGCAGCCCGATCGGATTGACTTTCTGGCCCATTATGCGGCCTCCCCTTTTTCCTCGACTTCACGAACGACGATCGTGAGGTGCGAGAACGGCTTCTCGATACGGCTTGCGCGACCGCGGCCACGAGCGTGGAACCGCTTCATGACGATCGACTTGCCGACATAGGCTTCCGACACGATCAGCGCATCGACATCGAGGTCGTGATTGTTTTCCGCGTTGGCGATCGCCGATTCCAGCGTCTTCTTGACCGTGCCGGAAATCCGCTTGGCCGAGAATTCGAGGTCGGAGAGCGCGGTCGCGACCTTCTTGCCGCGGATCAGCGCGGCAACCAGGTTCAGCTTCTGCGGGCTGATACGGATCGTGCGCAGCACGGCGCGCGCCTCGTTGTCAGCAAGCCTGCGCGGAGCTTTGGCCTTGCCCATGATTATTTCCTCTTCGCCTTCTTATCCGCGCCATGACCGTAATAGGTCCGGGTCGGAGCGAATTCACCGAACTTGTGACCGACCATGTCCTCGTTCACGGAGACCGGGACATGCTTCTGGCCGTTGTAGACACCGAAGGTGAAGCCGACGAACTGCGGCAGGATGGTGGAGCGACGGCTCCACATCTTGATCACCTCATTGCGACCGCCTTCACGAACCTTGTCCACCTTCTTGAGAAGGTAGCCGTCGATGAAGGGGCCTTTCCAAATCGAACGAGTCACTTGGCGTTACCTCTTCTTAGCTCTTGCGCTGATGGCGCGAGCGCACGATGAACTTGTCGGTCGCCTTGTTGGACCGCGTCTTCTTGCCCTTGGTCGGCTTGCCCCAGGGCGAAACCGGATGACGGCCACCCGAGGTGCGGCCTTCACCGCCGCCGTGCGGATGATCGACCGGGTTCATGGCCACGCCGCGATTGTGCGGGCGTTTTCCCCGCCACACCGTACGGCCGGCCTTGCCGTCGTTGATGTTGCCGTGGTCGGGGTTCGACACGGCGCCGACGGTGGCCATGCAGGAGCCGTGCACGACGCGCTGCTCACCCGAGTTGAGGCGCAGGATCGCCATGCCCTGGTCGCGGCCGACGAGCTGGGCGTAGCCGCCCGCCGAACGGGCGACCTGGCCGCCCTTGCCCGGCTTCAGCTCGATGTTGTGGACGATCGTGCCGACCGGCATCGAGGCCAGCGGCATCGCGTTGCCCGGCTTCACGTCGACCGCTTCGCCGGCCACGATCTTGTCGCCGGCGGCCAGACGCTGCGGCGCCAGGATGTAGGACAGCTCGCCGTCGTCATACTTGATCAGCGCGATGAAGGCGGTGCGGTTCGGATCGTATTCGATACGCTCCACCGTGCCGACGACGTCGTACTTCTTACGCTTGAAGTCGATGATGCGGTACGAACGCTTGTGACCGCCGCCGATGAAGCGGGCCGTGATGCGGCCGTAGTTGTTGCGGCCGCCCGACTTGGTCAGGCCTTCGGTCAGCCCCTTGACGGGCTTGCCCTTGTAGAGGCCCGAGCGGTCGACGATGACCAACTGGCGGGTGCTCGGCGTTACCGGGTTGAATTTCTTGAGTGCCATTGTCCTGTCCTCGCGGCCTTGCTCAGAGACCCGTCGCGACGTCGATCGACTGGCCGTCGGCCAGCGTCACAACCGCCTTCTTGACGTCGCCCTGGCGGCCAACCGTGCCGCGGAAGCGCTTGATCTTGCCCTTGCGGACGAGCGTGTTCACGGCCATCACCTTGACGCCGAAGAGCGCTTCGACGGCGGCCTTGATTTCCGGCTTCGACGCCTTCTTGGCGACGTTGAAGACGACCTGGTTCTGCTCGGAAGCCATGGTCGACTTTTCAGTGATCGCCGGCGAGACGATCACGTCGTAGTGACGAAGGTCGGTCATTTGAAGCGCTCCTCGAGAGCCTCGACGGCGGCCTTGGAAAGGACCAGCGTGCCGCGGCGCAGAATGTCGTAGACGTTGATGCCCTGGATGGGCAGCACGTCGATGTTCGGAATGTTGGTCGCCGCCAGCTTGAAGTTCTGGTCGAGCTCGGCGCCGCCGATCACCAGGGCGTTGGTCAGCCCCAGCGTCTCGAGGCTAGCTGCCAGCGCCTTGGTCTTGGCTTCGGCGAGCTTCAGCTCGTCGACGATGATCAACGAGGCGCTCTTGGCCTTGGCCGAGAGAGCATGCTTCAAGCCCAGCGCGCGAACCTTCTTCGGCAGCTCGTGCTCATGGCTGCGCACGACCGGGCCGTGCGCCTTGCCGCCGCCGCGGAACTGCGGAGCGCGAGCCGAATGGTGACGGGCGCGGCCCGTACCCTTCTGCTTGTACATCTTGGCGCCGGTGCGCGCGATCTCGGCGCGGCCCTTGGCCTTGTGCGTGCCCTGCTGCTTCTTGGCGAGCTGCCAGCGCACGACGCGCTGCAGGATGTCCTCGCGCGGATCAAGGCCGAAAATCTCCTCGGAGAGTTTCACCTTGCCGGCGTCCTTGCCGCCGAGCGTTGTGATCTTGAGGTCCATTATTCAGCTCCCTCAGTGGCCGAGGCGTCGTTCTTGGCGACAGCGGCAGCGCGGATTGCGGCAGGCTTCGGCGCGTTGGCGGGCAACGCAACCTTGGCCGCATCACGGACCAGGATCCAGGCGCCCTTGACGCCGGGAACGGCGCCACGGATCAGGATCAGGCCGCGGTCGGCATCGGTCGAGACGACCTCCACATTCTGCGTGGTGACGCGGACGTCGCCCATGTGGCCGGCCATCTTCTTGCCCTTGAACACCTTGCCGGGGTCCTGGCGCTGACCGGTCGAACCGTGCGTGCGGTGCGAGACCGAGTTACCGTGCGTGGCGCGGCCGCCACCCATGTTGTGCCGCTTGATCACGCCCTGGAAACCCTTGCCGGTCGAGGTGCCGGTCACGTCGACCTTCTGGCCGGCGACGAAGTGCTCGACGGTGATCTCGGCGCCGACGTCGATCATGTTGTCGGCGGAGACGCGGAACTCGGCGAGCTTCGCCTTGGGCTCGACGGAGGCAGCAGCGAAATGGCCACGCATCGCCTTCGACGTGTTCTTCACCTTGGCAAGGCCAACGCCGAGCTGGACGGCGGTGTAGCCGTTCTTCTCCTGCGTGCGCTGCGCCACGACCTGGCAGTTCTCCATCTGGAGAACGGTGACGGGAACGTGTTCCCCGGCATCGTTGTAGATGCGGGTCATTCCCACCTTCTTTGCAATCACACCTGAACGCATCGGTTCAATTCCTTTAGAGTTCCCTGTCGGGGCTAGCGCCCCTCCACGCCTCTTGTTCCTTCAGAGTTCCGGGTCGCCCCGCCCTCTTGTTCCTTAGAGCTTGATCTCGACGTCGACACCGGCGGCCAGATCTAGCTTCATCAGAGCATCGACCGTCTGCGGGGTCGGATCGACGATGTCGAGCAGCCGCTTGTGGGTGCGCATCTCGAACTGCTCACGGCTCTTCTTGTCGACGTGAGGCGACCGGTTGACCGTGAACTTTTCGATCCGCGTCGGCAGCGGAATGGGGCCGCGGACGTTGGCGCCGGTGCGCTTGGCGGTCGACACGATTTCGCGCGTCGAGGCGTCGAGCACCCGGTGGTCAAACGCCTTAAGGCGGATGCGGATATTCTGTCCGTTCATGCGTCAATTCCTTGTTCTGGCGCGGCGCGGGCACCCCGCGCCCGCGACAGATCGTTTCGGTCCAATTACTCTTTGATGGTGACGACGATGCCGGCACCGACGGTGCGGCCGCCTTCACGGATGGCGAAGCGCAGCTTCTCTTCCATCGCGATCGGCACGATCAGCTCGACGTCGACGGTGATGTTGTCGCCGGGCATCACCATCTCGGTGCCGGCCGGCAGCGTCACGATGCCCGTCACGTCGGTGGTGCGGAAGTAGAACTGCGGACGATAGTTGGTGAAGAACGGCGTGTGACGGCCGCCTTCGTCCTTGGTCAGGATGTAGGCTTCGGCAACGAACTTCTTGTGCGGCTTCACCGAGCCCGGCTTGGCCAGAACCTGGCCGCGCTCGACGCCCTCGCGATCGATGCCGCGCAGAAGCGCGCCGATGTTGTCGCCGGCCTGGCCCTGGTCGAGCAGCTTGCGGAACATTTCCACGCCCGTGC